>DATBIE010000020.1:0-23605 GCA_036557105.1 Terriglobales bacterium | reverse complement strand
CCATTCAGCACCCGCATAGTCGGATCGTTCGCCTCGTGGCGCGCTTGGCTGACGCCCGCCTGGCGCGCTTTGAACCAGGCAATCATGTCCGCAGCAACATCTTCAGGGATGTCGCCGTGCTCGGGCACGCTGAAGAGCGCCGTCCAGTCACTCTCCCAATTTTTCAAAATGAAAGTCTTGCCGCTTCCGGAAAATTTGGAATACAAATACTTCGTGAGCTGATAAAACTCTTTTTGCTCGGCTTGCTGGCGGGCGGGTGATTGCGCCATTCCGGCCATGTAATTCCAGCCGTCCTGGGACCAATCTGTCCCTGTGTTGGCAAAGGTGTATGCGGTGATCACGATGGTCTTAAAGGGCATGTGGAAGACCTGGTCGTAGGGTCGGGTCTGCGCGAGCTCGGCCAAGCTGGTTGGCTGCGTCGGCGGCCACAGATTCGCCGATTGGTCAGGGTAGATAGCTCTGAACGAGGGCGTCAAATAGATAAAGATGGCATCGCTTCCCATCCGGCTGATTTGCTGCGCGCCTTCAACTAAGAAATTGTCGCTCGTAAATCCGTAACTGCCCGCGGCATGCGTAATGCCAACGACGAACTTCCCCGATTGGGCCTCCCCGCAACTGAAAAGGCTTATGAGTAAAGCCGCTATAGAGACGAAATGAAGTTTTCTCATGAGTTTCACCTCCTTTGTGCCGCCTAGCCATATCAATCATTGACGATCAATGAGTGATAATACTTGACGCATAGAGTTAGCCCCTCTCGTAACTACGCGTCCTTGGTTATTTTGTTCTCACGCGCACTACGTCGATACGAAGCATTTGACCAGGGAGAGCGTGGTCCACGACCCCGGGAATGATCTGCTCGCGATCAGGCGCGTTCTTGCCGTTGTCTATTTGCCGGTCGTTTCCGTCGATGACTTGAATAGTGACAGTTGCACCCGCCGCGACGTCGATAGTCTCCTCGAAGTCTTCCTTGTAGATGGTGTGTCCGACCGAGGGATAGTGATTCAGCCAGTAACTATGCTTGGGGTTTGAGACTTTGATCTCCCAATGAGACCAATCCGGAGTGCTGACTGCGCCATCAACCTTAAAGTAGGGATGCTCGACATCGGGTGTATCGCCGCCGGCGATGGTGGTGGGTTCGAAGATGCCGCGAATGCGCAGCGTCACGTCGTACGCGGTTCCAGCTTTCCCGCCAAACGTGAACGATTGCCGGTGGACCTGATTGTGGAGACAAGTGTCAGGCTGCGGTGGGTATTGCCCGGTGCAATCGTCGTGCAAGAAGAACTTGTCGAAGCCAGCCGCAACCTGCATGGATTCGTCCGCTTGCGGTTGCGGCCTCATAGCCGAAGAGGAGAGATCCGCCTGTGTCGAACTAAGCGTTTTATGCCCGTAAGCTAAAGTCACGAGGACCAAGGCTGTGAGACAAAGAGCCGCCACTGCGCCTTGCAACAAGGGTCGCGCTGAGCAGAACCACAAACGCCGGAATCGTGGCATGGTGAATATCGGCATCGGGCCTCCAGGTTTTGAAGACTGCTTCAGCCGTGTCTAATAGTCAAGTAAGTGAAATTCAATTCGGTCCGACGGCAGCGTGGCGGGCTGTCCCAATTTTTCCCGTTTGTGCCACTAATGAGGATGGACCCGCCTGACGCCCTCTCCATGAGTGATAACGCTCGATTGCGATAGTTATCTAGCTATAAAATTTCGGGAGCTCCTTTTAGAACTTGTTCCACCTTCCCCGCTCCAAGTCCCGTACCAAGCTCAGAGAAACCTTGTACTGACCAACCGGGCGAACTATGGCGGCAACTACTCCCTGAGCATCGCCGATCCGACGACGTTCAATCATCCTCAGGGCTTTATCAACCCAGCGAGCACTTTCATTCCGCGTTCACTTTGGAGTGAATTCGGAGTGCGGTTCTCGTTCTAACGTTGTATTGTGACCGAGGGCTGGCGTTCGCCAGCCCTCGCATAATCCCGCAAGTGAAAGAGCCTACGCGGCTGCCCTGCGAGTTTGTTGAACCGACTTCAGAAATTTCAGCAGGTCGGCGTTGACTTCGTCCTGATGTGTGGATGTAAGGCCGTGCGGTCTGCCCGGATAGTAAATCTCCTTGGCGCCCTTGATCAGCTTGGCCGATTTCTTCGCTGAATCTTTGATCGGCACGACCTGGTCGTCTTCACCGTGCATGACCAGCGTTGGCACGTCGAACTTCTTGAGGTCCTCGGTGAAGTCGGTCTCGGAAAATGCCTTGATGCTGTCGTAGGAGTTCTTGAGACCGGCCTGCATGCTCCATAGCCAGAACTGGTCCAGCATTCCTTGCGAAACCTTCGCTCCTGGCCGATTAGCGCCATAGAACGGTACGGCAAAGTCTTTGTAGAACTGTGAACGATCTTTAGCAAGACCGCTTCGCAATCCATCAAACAGGTCGATCGGGATCCCTTCGGGATTGCTAGCAGACTTCACCAGGATCGGCGGCACCGCGGCAATCAGAACAGCTCCGGCAACCCGCTTTGTGCCGTGGCGTCCGATGTAGCGTGTCACTTCGCCTCCGCCCGTGGAGTGACCCACCAGAGTGACGTCCTTGAGATCTAGCGCCTCAATGACCGCCGCCAGATCATCGGCGTATCCGTTCATGTCGTTACCGGACGAAGCCTGACTGGAGCGGCCATGGCCACGCCGGTCATGTGCAACTGCGCGGAAACCGTTCTGGGCGAGAAACAGCATTTGCCCGTCCCACGCATCGGAATTGAGTGGCCATCCATGCGAAAACGTGACGACCGGCCCTTTGCCCCAGTCTTTGTAGTAAATAGTGGTTCCATCTTTCACCGTAATCGTGCTCATTTAAATTTCTCCTTAAGTTCGTGCGAGCAGAATTCTCGCAGCTTGTGGTTTCACTTGGCGGGCACGAGCACCGGAGCGCCCTTGTCCTTCACTAGAAATACGACGAATTTTGCTGGTTTGGTTTTACTCGCATTGCGCCCGACGACATGAACATCATTCGGGCCTTCGTAGAAGGTTTGGCCAGGTGTTAAGGTAACCTCTTTCCCGCCCCTGACCTGCATCACGATCGTGCCTTCCAGCACATAAACGAATGCATGGGCATTGTGTCGATGTATCGGGTCCGAACTGCCCGGCGGATATTCCACGGTGATCATCAGACCTTCTTTGCCAGGGAGGTTTGCCAGGTCTTTCGACATGAGCTCCGTCACTTTGGCCTGCTGGGCCAGCAAAGTGCCGGACATTAGAAATACCAATGGCAGCATAACTTTCGGGAACGTCATAAGTTAACCCTTCACTTCATCGACCCACGTCAATTGTTCGTGAATTTACGCCGCGAGGCCGGTTGCTGCGGGCTGCTTTGACCAGGTTTCGAAACGGGTCTCGCCGAGCCGTGCGTTATTGCCCGGAAGAAGCGTTCTCTCGTTGACTTTCGCTCCACCGTAACCGGCGTTCGGATCAGCGATGACTTCACGCGGATCTTTGAGCGAAGCCAGGCGCCGCCGAACCAGTTCATCGACGCGAAACTGTTCCGGCCCTCCAATTTCGACGATGCCGTTTGCCGGCTGGCCAACCGCAACCCTCGCCACACCGCTCGCGACATCGTCCGCCGACATCGGCTGGAACAGCACGGGAGGCAAATGCACCTTGCCGTCCACCATGGAAATGTCGGCGAGGCCCTTGAGGAACTCGAAGAACTGCGTCGCGTGCACGATGGTGTAGGGAATTGATGACGTTTTGATCAAATCCTCCTGAGCAATCTTGGCGCGCATATAGCCGCTTTGGGCCATTCGCTCGGTTCCCACTACCGATAACGCAACGTGATGTTTTACCCCTGCGGCGGCTCCATAAGTAAGGAGGTTGCGACTTGATGTTTCGAAGAACTTCAGCACTGCATCGTCCTCCCAGTCGGGAGAGTTTGATACGTCAACAACTACCGACGCGCCTTTCAGCACTTCGGCCAGTCCCTGGCCCGTGATTGTGTCGACACCTGTATTGGGTGCTGCCGCTACTGCTTCATGTCCGTGTTGGCGAAGTTTGTTGACGAGTTTTGATCCAATGAGTCCAGTACCGCCGATCACTACGATTTTCATCAATATGTCTCCTTTATTTTTTGATCAAAATATTTCAGAGCCGTCGGTTTCTTGCAGTCACCAGTTACTCAGCAATTTTCATGAACCGAGTTTGATAAAGTCGAGCAAAGACGTTCGAGCGCCGGTTCGCTACGCGCGTGAACGTGTCTTTTTTTTCCGTGAGTTGGAATTAAGGGTAGCTGCCTGCCGCGGTGTACAGCGCCCCACGAGCCTTATCCAGTAGCACTGAAATGGGTGCTGTTTTCGAGACAAGAGCGGAGATACCCTCAGAGCGGGCTTCGTGCTCCGAAAACACGTCGCAGTACTCGCTGAACACCAAAATCGGCGTTTCAGGCGCGAACCGTCTCAAAGCGTGCGTGGCCTCGATGCCGTTCATCACAGGCATTGAAAGATCCAGAATAATTAGGTCGGGATGCAGGATTTGGGCCATTTCGACTGCCTCTTTACCATTCTCCGCATCACCGCATACTTCGAAGTCCTGTTGGGCGTCAAACAACGAACAAATCGCCCGCCGCGTCAGGGCGTGGTCCTCCGCAATCAATACCGATTTCACCATGGTGAAAACCTCCATAGCTAACGGTCGCAGTTAGGGACGATGTGGCCGGTTATCTTTGGCGGGCGGTAAAGACCCGCATTTCGAGCAGCAAAAGGGAAATGGAAAACGCGGAAGGCGGGTAAGGACGCAACAGGCAAGTCGCGATCTATCTCGTGGTCCCGCGCTTTAAAATAGATGACGCTGAATCCTGGTCTGCATCAATCAGGTAAATCCTGTAGAGAAACTTAATTCCAGCAAATCTCAAAACAGTCTACGGCAGGCATAATCGGCGTATGGACTCATTGATTCGAAATTAGATCAATGAGTGATAACTACCTGTTTTGATAATCACTCGGTCCATTGGCTCGTTTGGTTGAAGCAGGGTTGCAGCGATCCATCGGTGGAACTTCTCAGATGTCAGAGTTCGCGCCTGGCATGGTATCACTCGTTTTGAGAAGATTGAGCATGCAGATGATTAACGCAGAAAGAATGACTCGAGGTTTGTTTGTCACCAATGACGAGGCCCAGGTTTATCAGATGGGCGGCGGTGGAGAGGCGCGTTTGTTGGTCACCGGCGAACAGACCGGTGGCGCGTGGTGGATGGGACGCTTTCGCGAAGATCCGGGGTTCATGACGACGCTGCACGTTCATCGACAGACGGAAGAACAGGTCTACATTTTGGAAGGAGTGCTCTCCGTGTATATGGATGGTGCCTGGCACGAACTTCACCCGGGGACATTAGGAGTTCTTCCGCGCGGCGTGCCACATGCTCAGGGCAATCGAACTGACAAGCCAGTGCACTTCATCGGATCAGGAGCGCCATCTGGATTTGAGAAACTTTTCCCGGCAATCGACGGGCTGATGAAACGCGGAATAAAGCCCGGGAGCCCGGAGTTCATCGCCGAATTTCAACAGATCTCGAAGACCTGCGACATCGAGCATTTGGGCCCCGCTCCAAAGTAAGGGCAATGAACTTAACGTTGTCCTTCTGGCCGATGGCCCATGTCTCCCATGCATTCTTTTCATGTAGCGACAACTGCGTAAACTTCCAGCCGCACCGCCGAAATCTCACAAATTTTTCATGGCCAGATCATGACAGCCGTGCTCGCAAGGCATAGATTAGCTGTCTAGAGGACGTGACCGCTTTAGAATCGGGGCTCTGGCGTTCCGCCGAACGATCGTCCACACAGCGGGTTTGTACCACCGAGAACAATTTTGGAGGTTTTTTATGTCATTTCGACCCGACCCAACCTTTTATCCATCCGCGCGGATGGCGATGCAGGCGCCGGCCGAGAAGCTCGCCTATGTGGCGGCCATAAACTCAAACGACCAAAAGCCGGACGAAATGACGGTCGTGGACGTCGACCCCGGCTCAAAAAGCTACGGGCAGATTGTAAGCAATCTCCCCATGCCACAGGCGGGAGACGAACTGCATCATTTCGGATGGAACGCGTGCAGCTCGGCGCTGTGCCCTTATGCGCCGCACCCGCACATAGAGCGGCGATATCTGATTGTGCCGGGGCTTCGCTCCTCGCGGATTTACATTATCGATACGAAGCCTGACCCGAAGAATCCCAAGATCGTGAAGGTGGTTGAGGCGGAAGAAATCGCCAAGCGCGCCGGCTACTCCCGTATGCATACCGTCCACTGCGGGCCTGATGGGATTTACGTGAACGCGATCGGTTCGACCACCGGCGATGGCCCCGGTGGCATCATGATTTTGGATCATGATTCGTTTGACGTGCTTGGGCGTTGGGAATTTGATCGCGGTCCGCAATATCTGGCCTACGATTTCTGGTGGCATTTGGGGTACGACACCATGCTGACCAGCGAGTGGGGCACGCCCAACATGGTGGAAAAAGGACTGAACCCCGAGCTGCTGCTGGGCGCAAAATATGGCCACCGTCTTCATGTATGGGACCTGCGAAAGCGGCGCCACAAACAAGTTCTTGATTTGGGGCAAGAGTACCAACTGCCGCTGGAGCTTCGGCCGGCCCACGATCCCACAAAGACGTACGGGTTTGTCGGCGTCGTCATCTCCTTGAAGGACCTCTCATCGTCGATTTGGCACTGGCGCGCAGAAAATGGCGGATGGACGATCAAGAAGGTAATCGACATTCCGGCAGAGCCGGCTGATCCCGATCTCTTGCCGCCTATGCTGAAAGACTTCAAGGCCGTGCCGCCGTTGCTGACGGACATCGATCTTTCGCTCGATGACAAGTTCCTCTACGCCAACTGCTGGGCCACAGGTGAACTGCGGCAATATGACGTTTCCGACCCTCTCAATCCCAAGTTGATTGGATCGATACGCGTGGGTGGCATCGCGCGCCGGACGCCACATCCGAAGAATTCGAAGCAGCCGTTAAATGGCGGTCCGCAGATGGTTGAAATCAGCCGCGACGGCCGGCGAGTGTATTTCACGAATTCTCTTTATCGCACCTGGGACGATCAGTTTTATCCAGAAGGAATTAAGGGGTGGATGGCGAAGGCAGACATTTCGCCGCGCGGCGAAATGAAACTGGATCCGAATTTCTTTGTTGATTTCGGCGGACTCCGCGCTCATCAGGTCCGGCTCGAGGGAGGAGACGCTTCGTCCGACTCGTATTGCTTTGCGTGAACTCTATGCTTTCCTGGCCATTTCTCTTGCTACTCGGCGCTTATCACGGCCTGAATCCCGCCATGGGCTGGCTGTTCGCAGTAGCGCTCGGCCTGCAGGAAAAGACCGGGAAAGCAGTGGTCAATTCGCTCCTTCCCCTCGGAGCCGGGCATCTGGCTTCAGTGGCGGTAGTGGTGGGCATTGCCGAATTACTGCAGTTCACGCTTCCACTTCGCACTGTGAAGATACTCGCAGCCGTAGCTTTGGCCGGATTTGCCCTCTACCGGCTTATAAGAAGACGCCATCCGCGCTGGGTTGGGATGCGAGTAGGTTCGCGCGACCTGGCGTTCTGGTCATTCCTCATGGCCTCAGCGCATGGTGCTGGCCTTATGCTGCTGCCGTTTGTTTTGGCGCATCCGGTCATCATGCCGAGCGGTCACGCTCATCACATGATGCTCGCGGCCGCCATGCCCATGGGTGAAACGTCCCAATGGTGGTTTCCGGTTGGGCTGCACACGCTGGGGTACCTGCTGGTTACGGCGGTCGTGGCTCTGGTCGTTTACTACAAATTTGGTGTGTCCTTTCTAAGGCGGGGGTGGTTCAACCTGGATTTTCTGTGGACTGGAGCGCTGTTCGCTGCGGCGGCCCTGACGCTGGCAGTCTAGCCGTCTAAGCAATTCTGCTGCGCCGGCCCGCCCGAACTGCGCTAAAATCTGTGGCGGAAACCGGGGCTAGTTGTCCATGAGTGCCACAAGCGTCGAGCAGCATCGGGTTTTCGAGGCTGTTGCCGCGGAAGAGGCAAGTCGAACCTTTGCGGGACGGCAGCGGGAGCTCTTACTCTTATTTGAGACCCTCAGCGATTCAGGACCGGCTGTGGTTTACCTCCACGGAATCGCCGGGATCGGCAAATCCAGACTGATTGCCGCATTTGCGGAACATGCTGCAGAGGCCGGTGCAGCGGTCATTGTGTTGGATTGCCGTTCCATCGAACCGACCGAGCACGGCTTCCTGCGGGCGCTCGCATCCCGCTTTGGTAAAAAGTTCGCTTCCACCGACGATGCTTTCAAGAGTCTGGCGAGCATCGATCCTCGCGTTGTCATCGCGCTCGACCACTACGAAGTTCTTAGACTTCTTGACTCATGGCTTCGGCAGACCTTCATCCCCCGCCTGCCGAGTAAAGTGCGCCTCATTTTGGCGGACCGTGAGCCGCCGGTGCCGGCATGGGTTGCCGCTCCAGGATGGCATGGCCTGTTTCGCGCCGTCGAACTGGACGCCTTACCACCCCTGGACGCCGCGTCATTGCTGACTGCTCTGGGCGTTCCAGAGTCAAGCGTACTTAGAGTTAACCGTGTGGCCCAAGGACATCCGTTGGCGCTCACCTTGGCGGCGTCCGCACTGGCAAATCGGCAAGCTCCCGCGTTCGAAGACCTCGCCATCCATCGCGTAATTCATGAGCTTACACAACTGTACTTGGCGGAAATTGCCGATCCAATCACGCGACAGGCACTGGAACCGGCTTGCGAACTTAGGAGAGTGACGGTTTCGCTGCTCCGCGCCATGCTTACAGACATTCCGCCGCAGGAAGCATTTTCCCGGCTGCGTTCTCTACCCTTTGTTTACATCGACGTCGATGGACTACATATTCACGACGCGGTGAAGCAAGTGATTGCTGCGGAGATGCGCTCAACCGATCCGAGCAAGTATCTCAATTATCGGCGCGCCGCTTGGTCGCAGTTGCAGAAAGAACTGGCTTCTGCGCCAACTGCTGACTTGTGGCGATATACGGCGGACATGCTGTACTTGCTCGAGAATCCTGTGATTCGCGAGGCGTTTTTCCCAGTTGGCGCAAAGCTCTTTTCCGTCGATCCAGCGTGCCCGCAGGATGGCGAGCCCGTCCGCAGGATTTGCGAGGGTCACGAGGGGGCAAAGGCAGCGAAGGCTCTATGGGCATGGTGGATGGAAGCGCCTGAGACTTTCTCGGTCGTGCGCGACGCAAATGGGAAAGTCGTCGGCTTCTATTGTCTCTGCGAATCCAGAAATCTTCCGGACAGTCTTGGGCGCCAGGATCCGGTCGCACGGCAATGGTTGGCCGAGCTGCGGCGTCATCCGCTTGCGAACCAGGAGACTGCTCTGTTCCTTCGCCGCTGGTTGAGTGAAGAAGAGGGTGAACAGATTTCACCGATTCAGGCTGCAAGTTGGCTCGACATTAAGCGCACCTATCTGATGCTTCGTCCCAGACTGCGGCGGGTTTATTTGACGCTGCAAGATATCGGTCCGTATGCGGCGGTGGCGCAGACGCTTGGCTTTGTACCGCAACCCGATGCTAACGTCGAGTTAGATGGCAACACCTATCACACCGCCGTGTTGGATTTCGGGCCGTCATCAGTCGACGGCTGGCTTTCGCGACTGGTTGCAGCCGAGTTAGGGGTAACTGCCGGCGAAATGCTCGATGTAGAAGCGCGGGAGCTTGTGCTTGACGGTTTCCGAATCCAACTTACCCGCCTGGAGTTCGCATTGTTAAGTTATCTTCGCGAGCGCGCAGGCCAAGCGGTGGCGCGCGAAGATTTGATCCGTGATGTATGGGGTCATAAATATGATGTGGGCAGTAACGTCGTGGATGCCGTAGTAAAAGGACTTAGAAAGAAACTTGGCTCACATTCGGAGATGATCCAAACCGTTGCGGGTTATGGTTACAAATTCAAGAATTCCCACTAGTCTCCGGTATTTATCTTTTAAATTCGGCTACCAACTTTCAGCGCCCTTTCTCTCGCCAGGCGAAGTTGTGAAACAGCGTCGCCCGTAGGGAGGAATTCCATGGCGACGATCTCGCGATAGTTCAGCTGTGCAAGTTTGCGATAGATGCTGTCGTAGTTAATTTCCCCTGTGCCAGGCTCGTGGCGCCCTGGAACGTCGGCAACGTGAACCAATCCCACGTGCTGAATGTTCTTCTCGAGCTTTTCGATGAGATTCCCCTCCGAAATCTGCTCGTGGAAAAAGTCGTAAAGGAATTGCACCTGTGGATGGTTGACCGTCTTCACAATTTCAAATCCGCGCGCCACCGAGGTCAGAAAATATTTCGGGTTCTCTTCCGGATCGATGTTTTCCAGCAGCAAGCGGACCGGTCTGCCGTTTATCTTTTTTCCTTCGACTAGTTTGACCGCAGCTTTTAGCCCGTCGACGCAGCTCTGCTGCTGCGCCTCTGCGGACAAACCGGGCACTACATTCCCCGAAAGAAAAATCATCGCCGGACAATCCAATCGCTCCATGATTGGAACCGTTCGTCTGAAATCATCGAGCAATTGGTCACGTTCCGCGGGATTACACAAGCTGTGCTTCAGGCCTGCAGTGCAGTCGAAAGTGATGCCGAGCTGCTTACGCTTCGCGATGGCGCGATTGAATTCCTCGCTGGACCACTTCTCGTATTCACCCACCAATTCGACATTACGGTACCCGGCCGCCGCGACCTTCTCGAGGCGCGTCTCAAACGGCAAGTCACGGAAAACCGTCCAAAGCATGATGGATACATCAAAGCTTGCGTGACTGTTGCCGGCAGCTTGCGCAGGGCTCGCTGCGCTGGCCGCTAATGATGGCGAAGACAATCCTGCAAGTACTGTTCCTGCAATGCTGCGATTGAATGTGCGTCGATTCATATTTGTCCTGAGAGTGGATAAGCATACTATTCCTCGGCAGCCCTGAAGCGCCACAACTTTGATTTACTTGTTCGGACCGCCAAACGCGGAAGAATGGCGCTAAGGGAAGACCGTGAACAAGTCCCCAAGGTCCGGCTGCGTGGCTGCGTTCCCGAGGAACGGGCGGACGTCGAAGATTTCTTCGAGCGAACGCAGCAAGGCCCCGTGATCGTAATGGATCGAATTGCTATAACCGTGGCTTTTTGCTAAAGGCGAGAGCACAATCATTCCGATTGGGCCATCCGCAATTTCGGCTTCATCCCAAGTGATAAATACTGCGCCATTATCCGTGTAGGCCTTAGAGTTCAGAATCGCTGGCAAGTTCTTTGAGAGCCAGGTGTCACCCTGAGCAACTCGATTGCGAAGCGGAGGGCACATATCATGCATGTCATTACAGATATTCGGCGTGATGAAGTTATATCGCGCCACCGAGTTGTTCGCGAGATCTCGGCTGAGTTCCGAATACGGGCGAACGTGGGAGATGCAGTAGGTAGAACTTAATTTTCTGTTGTCGGTCACATCATCGAAATAGACGAATGGGTTGTGCTTGACCGCATAAGGAAATTTCTCGAACAACGGACAGCTCGTTCCGGGAATGTCTTCCTGATACGCGCGCCACTCGACGCCGCCATTCGGCGCATTTTTCAGTAGGGTCACCAGGTGCTGCGTGGTGGATTGATGATTACCCGAGGGGGCACGATCATCTGCAATGCCGAAATTTGTGCCAGCTTCGATCCAGATGTAATTCGGAAGACTGGGGTGAATGTGCGGAGGATTGTAGTATTGCTCGGCGTGAGAAGCCTGCGGCAGCAGAACATTGTTCATGTAAGGCGCCCATTTGCTGCCTTTGATGGCCGACCAGTTCTGGTTTTCCATCAGGATCACAAAGACGGTCTTGATGTGAGATTTTGCTGGCGGTTTTTGTTGCGCGACGACAACGCCTGAAGTGACGAGAAAGGTGAAAAACAGAAGCTGGAATTTCCGCAAGTTGAGATTCCTCCACCACGATGATAAATCTTTCGCGCCAAGGAACTCGCGGGATTCCTGAGTTATGAACTGTGCCAAAGCTTTCGAGCTATGGCACGGGCGATAGTGAAAGGGTGAGTGACCAAAACGAAAACTTGCCCCAGCGGCGTTTGCGGCTCTCGGAAGACTCCAAGCTGCCTGAGTACCGTGGCGCGATCGTAATAAATCTTCTCTCCCGCAAGACGGTCAGCTGCGTCGAAGGTGTACACGCCACACAGCGGGAACTCTACCCTCCGTCCAGTTGCTGGGAGGCCACGCCACGCCCCAAGGTGCGTACCACGAATTAAGACCTCAACCAGAATCGCATCTTCAGTGACATGTTGTCGCTGAACATCGATTTCCAGATCGGGCAGAGCTTTCATCAGTTGCGAGTAGAACGACCTCACTCCATCCTTGCCCTTGTGATGTTCGCTCCATGCCTCGTCGTCATATCTCGCTGTATCACCGAACGTCCGCAACACACCTTCCAGGTCGTGTGCGTTTTCAAGACGAATATGCTGTTCGACAAGAGCAACACGCGTAAGGCGTTTGTCTGTTGGAATGGAAGCGCTCGCCATGGTGGCCTCCGCAGGAGAGATCACGCCGGAACAGAGACAGATAGTAACACTCCGGCTTAGGACACGGCGCCCGGCGGAGCTATTTCCAGTTCGCCTCGCCTTCAGTAATCGTAATGTAGCGATCGATCGGCAAGTTTGTGAAGCGTTGTGTCACTCCACTGGGCAGCGGCCATTTTATTTCCAGGGAATCGATTTTCGTCCGCTTGCCGATTCCAAGAACGACGCGAGGGTCGTGGTCTGACAGGTAGCTGCCGCCGCCAACTTTCATGCGGCTGCGCTTGAGGTCCTGCGTCTGATAGGTGATGCGCGCACCGACCGCATCGCGATTACATTTCTTACCAACCAGCTTGATTCCCAGCCAGTGGTTCTGCGCGCCAACATTGTTTCGCAGCAGCACCGGCGCGGCATTGTTGACAGAGATCAAAACATCGACCGCCCCGTCATTATTGAAGTCTCCTATCGCCATCCCGCGCGCGGAAAGCGGTCGCGAAAAAATTGGCCCGCTCTGGGAGCTTACGTCACGCAAGATCTTCCCATCACCATGAAACAGCAGCGGCGGCTCCTCATACTTGACCTGTGGAGAGACCTGCTCAATGAGATCGTCGGGATTCCCATTCGACAAAAATAAGTCGAGATTCCCATCGTTGTTGTAATCAAAAAACTTCAGCCCCCATCCGCTCATGAAGTGGGTCGCTCTGGCGATTCCGTTCTGCGCCGCCTGGTCATCGAATGTCTCGTCGTGATTGTTGTGGTAGAGCGCATACGATTCGCGATCGAGGTTGGCGACAAAGAGATCCTCAAAGCCGTCCTGGTCATAGTCAGCGGAGTCCACCCCCATGCCCGACCTGGCCCGCCCTTCAGCGCTATAGGCGATTCCCGCAAGCTCTCCAACTTCTTCAAATTTCCCCTTTCCTTTGTTCAAGAAGAGAAAGTTCGCCACGGTGTCGTTGGCAACAAAAAGATCCGTCAGCCCGTCATTATTTATGTCCGTCGCCACTACGCCCCAAACCTTTCCAAGCTGGCTCGCGATGCCGGATTCCTTGCTGACGTCTGTAAACGTTCCATCCCCATTGTTGTGAAAGAGCCAACTGGGCATCGGGGAGTACACCTTGGGAATACAGTAGTGACGTAGGCCGTCATCATGAATCCCGCACGGCTTGTTAATTTCTTTGCTGAATTCCGCAAATTGCCCGACGAACAGGTCTAGGCGCCCATCATTGTCGTAATCGAACCAAACGGCGCTTGTGGCCCAACCGGGCGCGGCAACGCCTGCCTTTTCGGTAACATCCGTGAATGTGCCATCGCCATTGTTGTGGAAGAGAATGCTGCGGCCGTACTGGGTCACATACATGTCAGGGAAGCCGTCTCCGTCGTAGTCACCGACGGCAACGCCTTGTCCATAACCACCTGCTGCTACTCCTGCCTTCTCCGTCACGTCAGTGAACGTTCCATCCCGATTGTTCCTGTAAAGCGCATTGCGCAGCGGCGTCTTCGGGCTAAAGAAATCGCATTTGCCGCTGTTGACGAAGTAAATGTCCATCCAGCCGTCGTTGTCGTAATCGAGAAACGCGCACCCGGCTCCAGAGCTTTCGGGAAGATATTTCTCCGGCGATTTGCCGCTCGTGTGAACCCATTGAATTCCGCTCTTTCCCGCGGGAAGTACCTCGAACGGGAATCGGGCGCTCTCGGCGGCTGCGAATGCCGGCCATCGCGGCAGGACGAATGCGCCTGCGATCATCCTGGAAACGAAATCGCGCCGATTGAGTTGCGCTTGGAGAGGTCGCCTGGACATTTTTCATTCAGTCTACGTCAAACAGAATTCCAACCGAACTCAGTGGACAGTCACCAAGCGCTGGCGGAAAGCTATTCTGGTTTGCCGGCATCAGCCGGGGCCGGCCTCGCAGAGACTAGGCTGCGGTGAATGGCGAATTCTTTTTGTGCTTCTTCCTTCTGCCCTGATCGGGCGAGAGCAGTGGCTAGGGCATTGTGGGTATCGGGATTCCTGGGCGCTAGTCGTTCCGCCGTGCGTAAAGGCGAAATTGCCTCCTGATATTTCTTGAGGTCAATCAGACATACTCCCCAGCCTAGATATGCCTCCGCGAAGCTGGAATTCAGTTTGGCTGCCTGTGAGTATCGCGGGATGGCCTCTCCACACTTGTCTTCCCGGCGTGCGAGCTCGGCCAAAATGTACTCAGCGTCCGAATTATCAGGATCGATCTGGAGCTCTTTGGCGAATTCCTGCTTTG
The DNA here is from genome assembly GCA_036557105.1 of Terriglobales bacterium. GTDB lineage: Bacteria > Acidobacteriota > Terriglobia > Terriglobales > Acidobacteriaceae > Gp1-AA145. Next base: position 8,873 of record DATBIE010000020.1, on the reverse strand, counting down.
CCCGCTCAACCGCGTCAGGACCTGCATCGGGCTTTGACAGCAGCAATCTGCCGAGCAAGAAATGAGTTCCGCGTGCATTAGGTTGTTGCCGGATCATCTCCTCATATTCAAGCTGCGCAGGCTCCCACTTTCCCTGCATTTCGAGGGCTTCTGCGTTCAATTTGTGGGCCGCAAATGAGTGCGGAGCCGTGCGAGCAAGGTCTTGCGCCGTTCGCGTGGACAAATCGGAATACGCGTGAACTACAACAAAGAGTACGTCGGGATCTTGGCGGAATTGCCTGTTCAGCAGGTGAATGAACTCAAGCGCAGCATCACGATCGTCTACCGCCAAGGAGCACCGTACTCCGTCCACTCCCGCCTGTTTTCGAGTTGAAGCAGGGACTTGAGAAGACATCGCATACTTCAGGGCTGAAATGCTTTCGCGGCACTGGCCCTGCTCTGCCAGGGCGATTGCTTTATCCGGAGACAACTCGGATCCGCGTGCGCCGGTCTTCGTTTGTTGGGCGAAGAGAACGGGCCCGAACAGCAGACATTCGACTATTAGGAGAAGTGAAGCGAACTTCCCGGAAAGGCTGGGCATAAAAGAAATGATGCAGGCGGAACCCGCCTGCATCACCGATTATACGTGTTTGGTTTTCAATAATAGAGTTTCAACGCCAGCTGTATGTTCCTCGGAGGCTGGGCACTTGTAATTTGTCCCATCGTTGATCCAAGGCCCATATTAGGAGCGTTGAGCTGAACATGGTTGAAAGCGTTGACGAAGTCGGTCCGGAACTGCAATCGAAACCGTTCCGTAAGCTGGAAGTTTTTGTGCAAACTCATATCGACATCGGCGTAGTGGGGCGACCGCAGACCCCCGAGCTGGGGTGCGCAATTGCCGAAGCTCCCAACCGCCGGTTGAGTAAAGTCGCCGTTGTTGGTGAACCACTGAACACCGACACCGGGTATTGCAGTGTCAGTAACGGATGGGATGGAGTTGCAATTCGCCCTGGCGCCTCGCGAGAAGGTGCCAGAATTGTCTGCAGCGTTCTGAACCGGCAACGGGAAGCCGGTGCGGAAGGTAACGATGGGGCTGACTTCCCACCCCCCAATTACTGCGTCGACAACTTTATTCGTGTCATGGCCAAGCGCCCTACCGCGTCCAAAAGGCAGGTCGTAAATTGCGTACGCTGACAGGACGTGGGTAGCGTCGTAGTAGCACGGCGCCCACTCGGACCGCTGATCATAGACGTTCTGCCAGTATGCAGACGCGCTGAGTGCGTTGTTCCACGCTCCGTAGTATCCGGTGCTATCAGACATGCATTTGGAGTACGTATAGGAAACTTGCGCTTGTAAGCCATGACTCATCTGCTTTTGCAATACGGCCTGCAGCGCGTTATATCCCATCGTGCCATTCGACTTCGTACCTGAAACAGTGGCGCCCAAGCCGCCTTGAGCGGGATTGCCCAAAACGTTATAGAGCGTTGGATTTTGCGCGAAGTATGGACTCGGAGCCGTACACGGAGCGGTTGCGCAAGCTGAGTTGGGGAGCAACACTCTCTGTGCGTAATCGAAAGGCACCATCAGGTGCGTGCCCTTCTGCCCCACATATCCGATCTGGAACGTGGTGTCGTGTGTCAGCTGATGCTGGATAGTTAAGTTCCACTGATCCGCGATCGCAGGTTGCACGTTGGGATCCCATACTCGTAGGAATGCCTGAGCATAGCAAGCATAGGCGGGCGGATCGCAAGATGCTGCGGAAGCAGAGCCGGCGATTCCGTCCGTGGTATCTGTCAAAGGCAGTGAAGCATTGTTGTAAATCGCATTGATTTCTGCTGGAGTAAATGGCGGGTTCAAGGTGAGGCGAAGGTTTGTCCCCGTGCCTTCCAGATACGAGGAGATTGTGAATGCTCCCCGGATCACGGTGCGATCCCCTAAGAAGGCCGGACTATACGCGAAGCCGATACGAGGCTGAAAATCTCTGCCCCCGTAGAAACCATTGTAAAGTCCTCGACTGGCGCCGTTTTTTCCTGCGAGATCGATATTGCCGGTGTTGATGTTGTAGTTGGCCTGAGCATTGTTGGCTTCAACCCAGGGTGTATGGGCGTCATAACGGAGGCCGAGATTGAGGGTCAGGTGATCGGTGGCGCGCCATGTGTCTTCCGCATAAATCCCAATGATATTGCTGGATTGCTGCCAGGTCTTTCCGGTACTTACACCTCGACCATACTGGAATGGCAGGCCAAGCACAAAATCTGCTCCGCCATCACCGGTAGCGCTTTGTGTAGGATCATTTGACTGGCTAAATCTCCCATCGAAATCCATCAATCCTAACTGGCCGTTGTTGCCTGCATAGAAGGTCTTTATGATCTGGCGCCACCACTGGCCACCAAATTTGAAGTTATGTCGTCCTTTCGTCCAGTTCAGCGAATCTTCCGCCTGCCAGACGTGGTCATCGAAGCTCTGAGTGGTTTCGGCCGCGCCTATATTGGTGACAGCGGAGTTGGAGAAGTTCAGAGCGAGCAGGCCGTCCAGGTCTCCTGGATTGCCATTCCCGATTCCCAAAGTATTTCCAAACTGCCCGACGCTCTTATCCCAGCTATTACCGCTGTTGAGTGTCACATGGCTCCAGCCGAACCGCACGTCGTTTACAAGATTGTTCGAGATGGCACGCGTCCAGTCGCCAACGGTGTTGTAAATTGGGGTCGTTGAGAAGCCGTTTGATAGAAGCACCTGTGAGTTGGTGGATGGGTTGTTCTGGTAAGCCCGGGTGAAGCGGTACGAAATGTTGTCCTTGTCGGTTGCCTTGTAATCTAGCTTTAGATCGCCTTGATCCACGTTAAACGCCGAAGCTTGGGTGTTCACAGCATTAAGTTGGAGCTGACCATTCGTGGGAGTTGGATAAAGGCTCGAGCCGAACAGTGCGCTCGCTACCGGACTGATCATGGCAGCAGGAATCTGATTATTGGGAAATGGATTGAGAGCGCGGTTGGCTGCGGGAGTGGAACCAGGGACGCATGGCGCAGTGAAGGAAGCGCAAGGGTTGTAGAGTTGGTGTGCCACAACTGGCGGAAGGTTTTTATTGACGGCGTTCGGAGCCCTGTCCAGGCAAATCCCCGCTCCATCGAATCCAGAATTACAGATTGCGCCAAAGTCCCCGTTGCGCTCAGCCGCCGTAAACACAGTATTCGTGCTCGAGGAACTTGGAATATCAAAGCGCTGTCCTTGGTAGTCGGCAAAAAAGAACAATTTGTTCTTAATCACCGGGCCACCAATGGTAAAGCCGAACATATTCCAGCGCAGCTTTGCCTTGGGCTGGTTAGTCATATTGTTAGACCAACTGTTCGCATTGAGCACATCATTGCGGAAATATTCCCAAACGTCGCCGTGCAAGCTGTTCGTTCCCGACTTGATGGTCGTGTTGACAATGCCACCTTCGAAATTGCCGAACTCAGCCGGTGCGTTGCTGGTAATGAGGTTGAATTCCTGGATCGCATCCGGAGCCGGCGTGTAACCCAGAAGGTTGTCGGACACCTGGTTGTTGTCCATTCCGTCGAGCAGGAAGTTGTTGGCCTGTTCACGGTTTCCGTTGATCAACGGACGGCCGCCGTAACCGCCAGTGTTGTTGCCGTTATTGAAGCTGCTAGGATCGGTCGAGACCGAACCCGGCGCCAGCAGGGTGAGTTGCACGTAGTTACGGGAAGCAAGGGGGAGGTTGTCGTTGGTTGCTGCGTTAATAATCGTATCGACCTGCGTCGATTCCGTTTGAAGGACCGGAGCTGCACCGGTCACTTCCACCGTCTCACTGACCTGACCGACTTTCAAGCTGACATCGACACGCGCGGTCTGATTGAGCACAAGCGTGAAGGCGGGATAGACAGACGTCTGGAAGCCCTGCGCCTCGACCTTGACCTTGTAACTGCCGACAGGCAGGCGTGTCAGGGTATATGCGCCTGCATCGTTCGTCTGCGCCGTCCAGACAGTGCCGCGCTCCGTATCGGTCGCCGTCACCTTGGCGCCTGTGATTGCGGAATTGCTGGGGTCAGTGACCGTTCCGACAATGGATGCTGTCACTTCCTGAGCCAATGCGATATGCGCTGGCAAAAACGCCCCGCCAACGCACAGAAGAACGGCCAAAGCGAGCAATCTACGTGTGCTCATCTCAGAACCTCCGGGAAGAACTTTTCCTGCCCACAAAATCGATGGGTAATGCTATATAGCAGATGAATGACAATGGTCAAGCAAAAAATTCAAAATTTACAAAAGCAGTATTTAGGGGTGCTCTATAACGGCTACGAAGCTTTAGCACGACATTGCCCGGGAGGGGGCAAGCACCGAAATCGGTGCTTTTCTTGGTTTGCGCCATTCAAAATCAAGCGCCGCGAGAAAAAGGCCTTCTCAATCGATCCCGGTGCTATAGGACTTTCCTGTGGCATTCCGGGGCCATCCAGCCTTATTCCTTTACTTTTATCGCATTTTTCGCTATATAGCAGAGGAAACGCTTTCGGTCCGCCAGCAAACGCAAGTATCTTCTTAGGAATTTAATGCCGAACAACGGTTCGAATAACGGATCGAACAATGGTCAAAGGACGCCAGCCTACCAGAAGATCCAAGGGACGATCCGTGATCGCATCAAGTCCGGACACCTAAGGCCAGGCGATGCAGTAGCTTCCGAGAGGGAACTGGCTCGCCTTCACGGCGTCAGCTTGATGACCGCACGCCATGCTTTGGCAGGACTGGAGAGAGAAGGGGTAGTTGAGCGCCGGCGTGGCGCCGGAACATTCGTCGCTCCTCCTCGCATTCACTTCAACAAATTAATGAGCTACACCGAGCAGATGGCGAGCCGTGGTCTGGCCGCCGGCTCACGAGTGATTACAGCGAAGCTCATCGACTATGACGAGGAACTCGCTGCACGGTTGATGCTGCCAGCGGCCAGCAAAATCATTAAAATCGAACGTGTTAGACAGACCAACGACGAACCCTTTGCGCACGAAACCTGCTACCTGCCTGCTGATCGGTTCCCGGGGCTGACCAGAGAACCGCTGGGAAGAAGTTCTCTCTTTGCCCGTCTCGAGAACGACTACGGCGTTCAACTCACCTACGCTGACGAAGAAGTCGATGCCACCGCAGCCGATATTAAGGTGGCGCAGTTCCTCCAGGTGCCTCGCGGTACTCCGGTCATGCGGATTCGGCAAGTCATTTTCTCTTCCAACGGCAAGCCTGTTATTTACGTAGTCGGCTTCTACCGTGCCGAACGCCACTCCTTATTTATTCGCCGCTTCCGCTAAGTCCGCTCCCTGCATCGCCACGGGAACTCCTCTTCTTTGTGCCTTTTAACGGGAGCTATCCAAAAGTAACTTGCGTGTCGCCGGAAGTCGGCCCACACTCTTGCGATGGGGCTTCACGAAGTTGTATTAGATTTCACGCTGCGCACCACGGTGGGAATTGCGCTGGTGCTGGCGATCATCCTCGTATGTTGCTTCGGCATTCCACGCCGCTCCAAGCAAACGCTGACGCGACCGGATGTACGCAAGCTCGGCTGAGCAAAATGCTACGCACGTCTTGATTTCCGCTCAAGTGCATCCGTCATAATCTCGCCATCTCAAGCCACATTTCGATTGATGTACCTCGCGGCATTGACTCACCTGCTAAATGCATGAGATATTGACCAGTTTTGAGGTGCGTAATACGAACACCATTCCAGCGGAGCGGAGCCTTAATTTCAAATGTTTGGCTTCATGCGAAGAGACCCCACCTTCTTCGCGATGTTCTCTGACATCGCCAACAACTTAATTGCCGGCGCGCACGCGCTGGTTGACCTATTTGAGAATTACTCACACCGGGAAGAAAAGACAGCCGAAATCAAACGCATTGAGCACATCGGGGATGAATTAACGCACTCCGTTTTAACCAAGCTGAACCAGACATTTATAACGCCGTTCGACCGCGAGGACATCCATCGCCTTGCGTCATCGCTTGATGACGTACTGGATTTCGTGAACGCCGCCGCGGAACGGATCCTGATGTACAAGATTACCGATCCCCCGCCGGCCGCCGCCAGGCTTTCGAAGCTCGTCCTTTCGCAGTGCGAAGAGCTTGGCCATGCTGTAGCACATCTCCAGAAGAACGGCGACGTGCTGGCGCGGTGCGTTGATATCAAACGGCTGGAAAACGAAGCCGACGATGCCTCACGCGAAGCCATTGGACGGCTGTTTGAACGCGAAAAGGACCCGATCACTCTCATCAAAACAAAAGAACTACTGGAAGTTCTGGAAACCGCAACCGACAAGGCTGAAGATGCCGCAAACGTCCTTGAAACAGTCGTCTTGAAGAGCGCCTGAGCGAACAGGGAAATCTCTATTGTCAAGCGATATTCTGCTGCTGCTAATCACTGTGCTGGTGGCGTTGTCGTTCGACTTCCTGAACGGATTTCACGACGCCGCCAACAGCATCGCCACGGTCGTCTCCACTCGCGTCCTTTCCCCTAAACTTGCTGTGCTTTGGGCGGCGGTATTCAATTTCGTTGCCGCGTTCCTGTTGGGAACTGCCGTCGCCAAGACCATTGGTAGCGGCATGATCGAGGTGTCGCAGATCACGCAGTACGTGGTTATTTCCGGGTTGCTCGGAGCTATCGTTTGGGACCTTCTGACCTGGTGGTGGGCGATGCCGACCTCGTCCTCTCATGCTTTGATCGGCGGCTACGCGGGCGCTGCCATCATGCGTGCTGGCTTCGGCGTCATCATTCCCAGCGGCTGGTCGAAGACACTTCTCTTTATTCTTGTCGCACCCTTGATTGGTCTTGTGCTCGGTCTCCTCTTTATGTCGGCGGTGTTTTGGCTTTTGCGCAATAAGGCCCCGCAGCGCGTCGACGCCTGGTTTCGCAAACTGCAGCTATTTTCTGCCGCTGCATACAGCATTGGCCATGGCAGCAACGACGCCCAGAAGACCATGGGAATCATCGCTGCTGCTCTCTACGGAGCAAAATTCATGAGTGCCGGGGACCTTGCGGGCGATTGGGGAAAGTGGCGCTGGTTCATTATTTTAGGCGCGCAAGCTTCGATCGCATTCGGCACGTATTTCGGCGGCTGGAGAATCGTTCGTACCATGGGATCGCGGATCACCAAACTCAAGCCTGTCGGAGGCTTCTGCGCAGAAACCGCCGGTGCAATCACGTTGTTTTCTGCTTCGCTCGCCGGTATTCCGGTGAGCACAACTCACACTATCACCGGCGCGATTGTCGGCGTCGGATCGACGACTCGGCTTTCCGCCGTGCGATGGGGTGTCGCCCGGCGAATTGTCTGGGCATGGATCCTGACTATACCCGCCTCGGCGCTCGTAGGTGCCGTCATCTACTTTGTGATTCGCCTGTTTATCAAAAACGCCTGATTACTCCTCCGGGCGTTCGTTGAGTTCTTCGCCGGCTATCTGGAAGGCGGTGTTGGCCGCGGGAACTCCGGCATAGATGGCGACGAGCAGAAGTATTTCCTTCAGATCGCAAGCCTCGAGCTCGTGCTCCAGGCCTGCAGCCACATGCATGCGAAACTCTTCCCATCGTCCAAGCGACGCCATCATCGCGAGCACGAGCAGGCGGCGGGTGCGAGTGTCGAGCAAAGGCCGCGTCCAGATGGTCCCCCATGCATAGGTTGTGATCAGCTGCTGAAAATCGCGGTTGAAATCGGTTGCCGCGGCAATCGCTCGTTCTACATGCGCATTGCCCAGTACAGATCTTCTGACCTTTTCGCCTTGCTCCGCAGGCGGCCGCGAACTCGACAGCAGAAATTCCAACACCGCGCTTGTAAACGAACGCGGTTGCTCCATATTTGAAAGATGCGCAGCGGGTAAACGAACGGCTGCTGCATTGGGAATTTCGTTCGCCAGAATTTCCCCCGCGCCGACCCAGGGTGTAGAAACATCTTTGTTCCCTGCAATGACAAGCGTGCGCGTAGTGATTCGGTTAATCTCCTGTGTGCTGTCGAAGTCTCGCAACGCGGCGCAGCAACCGATGTAACCTGCCGCATCGGTTCCGACCAGCACGGAGCGAATGGAATCAACGAAGGACGATTTGGTCTTTAATGTGTCCTCAGAGAAAAATCGCGGTAGCGCCAGGCCCACAATCGACGCCATCCCGCCTTCCCGAACTGCCTTGATCCTGCTTTCCCATCTGGATCGATCTCCGAAACGCGGCGCGGTGTTTGCCAGCACAAGATTCGTAAGCCGGTCTGCAGCATTGAGAGCGAGCCACTGTCCGATTGCTCCTCCCATCGAAAGCCCACACCATGCGACTCGGTCCATCCCGAGCTGATTTAGAAGCCCGAGCGCATCCCGGCCAAGCTGTTCGACGGAATATTCACCCGGGAGAGAGTCAGAGGCCCCGTGGCCGCGCGTGTCGTATCGCAGCACCTGAAAATACCGCAGCAGATCTTCTATCTGCGGTTCCCACATCGCATGATCGGTACCGACTGAATGAGATAGTACGAGAACAGGCTTGCCCGTTGTTCCTTCAAGCCGATAGAACATACGCCAGCGATCAAATGTGACGAATGGCATTCTTATTTCCTCGATCGAACGGTGCCAGATCGAGAAAGTCGCTTTGTGAACTCGCGCGTCATGCCGAGGTAGTCTTCCGGATTTTCCAGATCGCGCAGGGCCTTCTTATCCAGCTGGGTTCCAATCTCTTCGGTTTCTTCCAGAACTTGAGCGAGTCTCCGCCCATGCGTTCGCTTGAAATCCGTAGCTTTCTCAAGAACGTTGTGTGCTGCTTCACGGCCAAGGTCCCGAGTTAGGAGCAGCGCCGCCTTCTCGGCAAAGATCGAGCCGTGCGTCGCTTCTAAATTTTCTCGCATCCGTTTCGTGTTAACTGCCAAACCCTCTGCGACCTCCGCCATGGAAGCGAT
>DATBIE010000019.1:0-6294 GCA_036557105.1 Terriglobales bacterium | reverse complement strand
GCAATCTCCAGGTCGCGCTTCATGACCACGCGATCAGCAACTTCGAGCATTAACAACGCAAACAGCAGCACACCGCTCCAGAACTGAAATCCGGGTGCGTGGAATTCCACGAGTCGGTCGCCGACGTGAAATCTCATGTCGCCGCTGGGCATCAAGAGAAAAACGACTGCGATCAAGAGCAGCACCCGACGCGCGGGCGTGAGCTTGCCAAGGATGGCCCAGACCATCTCTTGTATCGTCTGGAACCAGGTATCAGTGCGTCGCTGACCAGCCGGTGCGGTGGCGTCAAAGTCACGACGGTAAAGCTGAAATCCAGTTCGCGCATCTTGCTTGAACTGTGACATCAGCTGGTTCATCGCCAACCCCTCAGTCACGCGCTGCCAGAAACGCTTAGTTTCGGCAACAAATCCCGGGCGGCCAGAGGGAATAGTCGGACTGCGAGGAACAGATTGGGTCGAATTGCTGGTGGGCTGAGGCATTATGACAGAAGAGTGACCGGGCCGGATTATAGCCCAGTGGAAAGAGAAGGATCTCAAGCAGACAGTTGGGTCCCTCAGGTTCGTCTGAGTGAGGCTGGCGGGCAGAACTCAACGTTATACCGCTGCCCTGACTATCTGCTGGCAGCCGTCGCGTGCTCGCGGTCCACGTCTTTCAGACGCGCAGCCTTGCCACGTAGACTACGTAGATAGTAAAGCTTCGCGCGGCGAACTTTGGATGAACGTACAAGTTCGACCCTGTCAATAACGCGCGAGCTTTCGGGAAAAATGCGCTCAACGCCCTGGCCGAAACTGATTTTCCGAACGGTGAAGCTCGCCTGCGGTCCGCGCGTCCGCGCGAGCACCACGCCCTCAAACGCCTGCAGGCGCTCTTTGTCGCCTTCTTTGATTCTCACATGCACCCGGACAGTGTCGCCTGGCACGAATTGCGGCAGGTCGGTGCGCTTGCTCTTGGCAAGAAGTTTTTCAATGATTAAGTTCGACATGGTCTTGTCCTCTCAGGGCTACATCACGCCCTATGGAATCGTCATTCCGAAGGACTTCAGTCCTGAGGAATCTGCATTTTCGATGGAACTGCAGATTCCTCGCGGCTGAAGCCACTCGGAATGACAATCACTCAGTGTTCACCGCACTTTCTATCTCTGCCATCAACTCTCTATCTTCTTCACTCAATCCGACTCGTTCCAAAAGATCCGGCCGGCTCGTCAACGTCTTCTCCAGCGCCGATCTACGCCGCCAGCGCCTGATCTCTTCGTGGTTGCCGTTTACTAAAACCTCCGGCACCTTCATGCCCCGAAAATCCACCGGCCGCGTGTAATGCGGATAATCCAGCAACCCGCCGGAACTACAGGTTGATGTGGGGCGGGCGCCTTCGCCCGCCAAATCCACTTCAAGCTCAGGTCCCGCTACAAACGACTCCTGCTTCGTTGAAGCTTCATTTCCAACGGCTCCTGGAATCAGCCGTGTGACCGCATCCACAATCACTGCCGCACCTAGCTCTCCGCCGCTCAAAACATAATCGCCAATCGAAATTTCACGATCGGCAAGAAACATTCCCACGCGCTCGTCGACCCCTTCATAGCGGCCGCAGATCAGAACAATTCGCTCAAACTCAGCCAACTCAGATGCCAGCTTCTGATCAAAGCGCTTGCCCTGCGCCGAGAGCAGAACAACCGACTGCTTTGAGGTCGCCCGTTCCTCACGCGGCGCAACGTTCAGCGACTCCACACATTCAAAGATCGGTTCCGCCTTCAGAATCATTCCAGCTCCGCCGCCGAAAGGGCGATCATCGACTGTGCGATGTCGATCGCGGGTAAAGGCCCGCAGATCGTGGATGTCAATCTTCACCAACCTGGCTTCGCGCGCGCGACGAATAATTCCGCAATCGAGCGGCCCGCGAAAAAAATCCGGGAAGATCGTGACGATGTCAATTTGCACAAAATCTTGACCACCCGCAAAACCCAAACCTTTAACCACGGAGGACACAGAGTTTCACGGAGCGACGCCACCGGAGGAATCACAATAATTGATGCCTTCTCCTGTGTTCTAGTCCGTGCTTTCCCCTGTGTACCTTTGTGTCCTCTGTGGTTAGTGCTTTTGTTGTTGCTGCTTCTCTTCTTCCGTCAGCGGAGCGTTTACCTCGAGCAAACCTTCCGGTAAATTCATTTCGATGCACTTGCCAGCGAGATCAACTCGCACCAGAAACTCCTGGGCGTAGGGAATCTCTAATTCTGACTTCCCTTTGGTGACCACAAGCAGCGGCGCCTCGCCAGCTCCAAACCTCACGTCGATGATGAGGCCAACTTCCCGGCCATGATCGATTACCGTGCAACCAGCCAGATCACTGACGAAAGCTGCGCCTGGCTCCAGCTCTGCGCGCTCGCTGAACGGAACCTGCAATTCGCTTCCGATCAGCGCCTCGGCGTCTGAAATCGAATCGACGCCGACGAACTTCAGAACCAGCCAATCTTTGTGCGGCCAGGCGTCTTCGATCGTTAGTGCGTGGCGCCTGTCGTCTTCGGCTAAAGCGAAAATTCGCAGGCCCGCATGCAGCCGATCCGGAACGTCGCTGTGAACTTCGACAGCAACTTCGCCATGTCGGCCTTGGGTTTTTATGACCCTTGCCAGCGTCACGAATTCCTGTGCCGTCCCTCCGGGACTCGCGGTCATCATGGCCGCCTACCCAGCGCTCAAGCGCTGGGCTAAGTTCTTTCGCTCCTGCGGAGCTCGCGCGTTGCAAATCGCAACTGAATGCGTACGGCGGACCGTGTGGCTCGGACATTCTTGTCCGACTGGCGGTTTGCGGTTCTCCGCAGTTATTCTAAAATCTCCAGCTCGTAGCGCTTGCCGTCTTTCTCGCCCGCCGCGTGCAGCAGATTGCGCAATGCACGCGCAATCTTGCCCGACTTGCCGATGATACGTCCCATGTCGTCTTCGGCAACTTCGAGCTCGATGACGACCTCGCCATCTTCCGGGACTTCATCGACGAATACCCGCTCGGGCAAAGTCACCAGCGCCTTGGCTATGTGCTCTATGAGTGCTTTCGGATTGGGAGCGGAATCAGTCATCGGGTAAATCTTTCTTCCAAAGCATGTTCCAGAAGTCCTGAAGCCTGTCGTGCGGCAGATGCCACACTATCAGGACCAACGCTCCGAGCGACAGTAGCAAAATCTCAGCCATGAAGCGCCGGAATCACCACTGAAACGGGTGCCCCATCTTTCGCGCTTTTGCGAAAGGTGGGACCACGAAACCAAAAGCCTTTAACCGCAGAGATCGCCGAGCAAATCAGCCGAGCACGGCGAGAAAATCTCTCAGGTTTCTCAGCGAACCGGCGTTCTCGGCGGTGAATGCCTCGAAACTACGCCGCAGGTGTTGGCGCGGCGGTCGCGGCGAAGCCGAGAATCTTGGCCATGCGGGCCGAAAGCTGGGCTCCCTTGGAGCGCCAATAATCGATGCGCTCGCGCTTGAGCTCCACGCTGGCCGGGGTGGTTCGGGGATTGTATGTCCCCACAATCTCCACCGGACGGCCATTGCGCGCCCGCTCTTTTTCAATCACCACCACACGGTAATGCGGCTGCTTGCGCGCACCTACGCGCGCCAGACGAATCATTAACACTGAACTGGTTTCCTTTCCTGCTGTTTTCTTGGTCCTTCCGAAAGGAGGCCGACCATCAGGCTCTGCTGACACCGGCGGGAACAAGACAAGTAATTATTATGCTAGAGCTTACGCCTATTGGCAAGGCACACCCGTTCGACTCCATCCGCTTTGCGTCAGTCGCTCAGGGCAGGCTTGTAGCGCGTCGTTGGCTGAGCGCGATTTTGCGGGGCAGGGTGCCACGCAAAATCAGGGATTGAGAAATGGTCTTAGAACAAAAAGCTTGACCTCAGGGGCTAAAGCCCTCGTAGTTGACGGGTGTTTGCGGCACGGCTGAAGCCGTGCCCTTCCCGAGTCCGTTATGGCAAAGGCTCTCGCAGTTTGCTGCCGCGAGGCGCATCAAGTCCCATTTTTCGCGGTATTGTTCGAACCGAGACTTCTGGAAACCAGGGCGGACACTAACCGTGATGGAGTGTTCTATGACTTGCACCGGAAAGACATACCAAAGATCTTCGGGGAATACGTAGCCCACCAGGAAATCAATATCGTTCGGGCTGTATGGATTTCGGCTCGAGTTTCGCGTCTGAAAACGATAGTGCGTCCTCCCTGAGCACTTTGCCAGGACGGACTTTATCTGGACGCGCCAGAAGGTTCTCTCAAAGCGAACGACTACGTCGTATCGGTCGCTATCGCCCCAGGGCTTGGCAACAGCGAAGCCCAGGTTTGCAGCTTTGCGCATGAAGGCAAGCTCGGCGAGTTCTCCGCGGCGCTTAGGATCGAGTTTGGCCGCATGAGTCAGTTCATCAATTAGATTTTGATCGGACATTGGGACCCCAGTTGCTAGTTGCCAGTTGCTCGTGGCTCGTGGCTAGTTGTCAGCAGCGGTTTTGGTCAGAAAAAGAAAAAGCGCGGCCTCTTAGGGCCGCGCTTTTTTACTCTCTATTTCTAGTATGGCAGGTTGGAAGGGAAATTGTGACACGGTTTGCAGATTTATATTTGGCAGCGAATCAGGTACTTAGGCAAAAACAAGGCGGTTAGGGTACTTGACAAGAATTTTGCACAAGCGGCGTGCATTGAGAATTTGTTTAGGTTCGATATTCCCACCCTTCGAAAATCGCGAATCGGAACCTGGTAAGGCGGGGATTGGTTGAGAAACCAGAAGATTGGAAGTGGAGTAGCTTTCGACACTACGCGACTGGAGTTGAGGGATTGGTCGAGATTGAGTCCGAGTGGACGGCAAGGAAACGAGAACGGGCGGGGGGTCATTCTTACTCTCAATGAAAGTCAAACTCCCCGCCCTGTCGCACAGAACGCGACAAGTCGGGGCACCCTCGAGCGCGGGCAGTGTGGGGCAACCCGAGGTTTCTCTGTATCAATACCGTCGGATTCTGATTTGTCGGCTGCGATCGGCTTTTTCCTGTATAGTTCGCCGCGACGTTGGCATGCAGCTTCGCCGTCAGAAGGAAAAGCAGTTGAAATCACGCGGTATTAAACTCGCTCTCCAAGCCCTATTAGGTTTGACCTTTCTGGGTCTCGTGATGCCAGAACTTTGAATCGAGAGTCCGCTGATCAAGAAAGCGGTTTTCGGCGCTTCGACCGAAGGCAAGATTGACAGGGCAGTTCAATGAGTAGTTGGCCGGGTTGTCGTCAGTACAGAACTCATTGCTCTGAGCAGCCCGTTCTTCTTAGCGCACATTTTCAATGAGCCCTCCCAATTCCTGTTGACATCCGACCCAAGATGATGCGACGCTGTGGTCGGATGCCTTCCCAAGACAATTCCGACGATCGCATCGCCCTGTTGCAGGGCACGCTCGACTTGCTCATTCTGAAAACCCTCGTGCTCGGCCCGTGTCACGGGCAAGGCCTAGCGCGCTCCATACAACGTCGGTCGGAAGAGGTCTTTTTCGTTGATCATGGTTCGCTCTATCTTGCCCTCCAGCGCCTTGAAGACAAGAAGTGGATCAGCGCCAAGTGGGGCGTCAGCGAGAATAACCGCAAGGCGCGCTTCTATTCGCTGACTGCCAAGGGACGCCAGCAGCTCGTAGAAAAGACCAGCGAATGGCAGCGGCTGACGAGAGCGATGGGATTAATTCTGGATGGACGACTGAGCAGCGAAGAGGTCTAGTCATGTTCAGACGGAGAAGAAGCGAAGACGATTTTGCCGAGGAGATCAAATCGCATTTAGAGCTCGAAGCCGATGAGTTACGGAGCGAAGGCTTGAGCGAAGAAGAGGCGCGTCGCAGGGCAAGAGTCGAGTTCGGCAACACGCAGACTGCACAGGAACTCTTCTATCTTAGAGGCCGTATCGTATGGTTCGACAATCTGGTCCACGATATTAAATTCGCGATTCGTCAGCTGATAAGAAATCCGGGCTTTGCCTCCGTTGCAATCGTCACGATTGCGCTGGGCATCGCCGCCAACAGCACGATCTTCAGTTGGATCAACTCGACTCTACTCGACCCCATTCCGGGAATCGCGCATACGAGCGACATGATCACGATCATGCGGGGCGAAAGAAGCGAGCATCCAACGCCTCCATTTTCGTACCTGGACTATGCGGACCTTCGCGATAGCACGCGGAGCTTCACCGGGTTGCTGGCTTATCACGACGAATACATGGCGATCACCGGCTCGGACAAGCCAGAGCGCATTTATGGAGCAGTGGTGTCGTCGAATTACTTTGAGGTACTCGGCGTGCGTCCG
>DATBIE010000018.1:0-8094 GCA_036557105.1 Terriglobales bacterium | reverse complement strand
AATCGCCGGGTTGTATCTAAAGAAGAAATACGCAATCCAAAAGCCTAGGAAAACCAAAAACCAGAACAATATGATTCCGATTCCGATTCGAATGAGCCAGGAATCGCGGAATCGGGGCATGATTACTTCGGCGCAGGATGGGTCTTAGTGATCCTGTCGTGCCAGGAAAGCTCGTCTTCATCGAAGAAGCACCAGGCGTACCCGAGACCGAGCGAGACACAGGAGAGAATTGAGGCCAGCACCCGCCAGCGTCGCATTTCGCGAGATACGGACGAGCCGTCGAAATGGGTGATCTTGAGTCTGGCGCCGCGCAGCCCCGGAGTGGTGCCGCAGAAATTAAGAAAGGCGTATTGATAAGAGAACCACAGAATTACAAAGAGGCCGGTCGCGACGGCGAATGAAGTCCGGATCTGCGGGAGCGAGACATTGAAGCGCAAGAACATATATCCGAAGATCGTCAATGCCATCGAAACAATGACTCCGTCTATGGCAGCGGCGAAAAAACGACGCGCAAGTGGCGTGGTGATGAACGGCATGTCAAGACCGGCTTGCCGCTCCGGTTCAGGCCGGCTAGCGGGCTCGATCAGGATTCCGCCCAGAGCTGGCGGAGGCGGTACGAGTTCGGGGGCCTCCACGATGCGAGGACGATCGTTCACCGGTTCGGCCAACTCATCGCGGTTGAAAGGAAGCATTCCCGGGCGCGGAAATTCGAGCACGCGAGCGGTAGTTTCGGTTGTGACTTCAAATGAAACGGCCCTATTGGCTTCGTAGACTGGCTGCGCTACGACTGGTTGCGCGGCTGCGGGTAAGGTAGCGCAATCTGGAATGGTCGGCGGATCGACTCTCCAGACGGGTGGCGGATCGAATTGCAACTGCAGCGAAGGATAACGCGCTTTGCGCGGCTTCAATGTCTTGTAATGTTTCACTTTTGCGCTTACAAGATCGCGCCAGTCGGATTCGGTCTGAGGAGCTTCGTCTTGAATTTCACGTAATTCCGTGCTGGATTCAGCGGCTGAGCCCGAGTGGAATTGAGTTGTTAGCTCTTCGTTACTGCTGGACAGGCGAGACGCGCGTCCTTCGACGTCAACATCAACTGGAAGGGCCGGAACTATATTTTCGGATTCAACTTCGGTTACAACGAACTCGGGGCGCACCGAGGCCCCTTCCAGGCTTGCAGAAAAGAACTGCTCACTTGAATCGGCGGCTTCGGGATCAAAATAAGTTTCCTGTGACGACGAAGAATCGGATTGGGTTTCGGGTGGATTCATGCCTATACTGCAAGGTGATCATCTGCGGCGCGTTTTGCTCCACTTGTAGCGAACGTGCTAACTTCGCGCTGAGCCGAACGCTCTGGCATCGCTACGGGCTGCAAATGTCTCCCCTCCGATTGCTTATCACGGCGGCGATGCTTTGTCATCTGCTAGCCGCACCGCCGCTAGTTACCAGCCAGTTGCACCCCGAGTCGGGCGACAATAGTTCACTGCCCAACACACCCACCAACCGCCCCAGAGTTCCGGTGAAAATTCAGGCAATTGAACAGGAGAAGACCGGGCCGGTGTACACGCTGAGGGGAAAAGTCCGTGTTGATTACGCTAGCTACACGATCTTTGCCGATCAGGCGAGTTATAACGAGGACACCGGAGAAATTAAGGCCGAAGGGCATCTGCTGCTGGAAGGCGGCGCAAACGATGAGCACATCGAAGCATCCCGCGCGGAATACAACCTGAACGACGAGACCGGGAAATTTGAAGATGCAACCGGCAGCGTTGGATTCCGGCTGAAGAACCGTCACACTCTCTCTGCTGCCACGAACCCGTTTTTCTTTCACGGGCGGGTAGTGGAGAAGACTGGGCCGGACAACTACACCGTCATCGACGGCACGGTCACAACCTGTGAGTTGCCACGGCCTAAGTGGGAATTCGCCGCTCACCGCGTAAACGTAGAGATCGGCGGCATGGCTACCATCTACCACAGCAACTTCCGCCTGGAAGGCATTCCGGTCCTCTACTTCCCATTCGCCACGCACCCGGTTCAGAAGCGGCCGCGGCAGACAGGATTTCTGATTCCCAGCATCGGACGATCGTCGGTACGCGGCTATACCGCCGGAGAATCATTTTTCTGGGCGATCAATCGCAGCATGGATTTGACCGTCGGCGCTGAATATTTTTCCAAGCGCGGCTGGTCGCCGGAAGGCGAGTTTCGCGCTCAGCCGAGCGACAACTCGTTTGTCGATCTTACTTATTTCAGCGTTTTAGACCGCGGGGTCAAAAGCGTCGATCAGAACGGAAAACCCATACGCGAAGACCAGGGCGGAACGGAAGTCCGGCTGAACAGTGAAGGAGCATTCGCCCACAACTTCCGTAGCGTGGCCAATGTCGACTATCTCAGTTCTTATGTATTCCGCCTGGCGTTCAGCGATGTTTTTACGCAGGCCGTAAACTCCGAAGTGCGGTCGCAGGCGTTCCTTTCCAACACTACCAACAATTTTTTCATTAATGGCAGCACTAGCCGCTATCAAAACTTCCAGAGCACCAATCCAGACGATGTTGTCACCATCCTGCACGCCCCCGGATTTGAGGTCTCAACGGTTGATCGCCAACTAGGACCAACGCCATTCCACGGCAGCTTCGATGCCGACGTTGAGGGTCTGTCTCGCAGTGAGCCGGGATTCAGCACCGCTCCGTTGTTGGGGCGTTTCGATCTGAATCCAGTCCTCGGCATGCCGTTACATTTCCACGGCTGGAGCTTCGAGCCGGAAGTTTCCCTCCGCGATACGATCTACACCCAGCAGCTCCTGCCAGCCGCAAGCAAAAATCTGGCACAAGTTGGTACCGCCCTGTCCGATAACCTCAATCGCAGATCTATCGAAGGCTCGTTCGAGCTTCGGCCTCCAGCGGTGGAACGTGTCTTTGATCGTGAATTTTTAGGACGCAAGTGGAAGCACGTGATCGAACCGCGTATTGTGTACGACTACGTCGCGGGAGTTGACAATTTTGCTCACATTCTGCGCTTCGACGATCGCGACATCCTCAGCGATACAAATGAGGTTGAATACGCGATCGTAAATCGCATTTACGCCAAGCGAAATTCGCAAGAGCAGGAGAAATGCACTCCGCCCGGGATGCCAGGGTTGATGGTGGGCGCGGCTCCGCAACACGCTCGGCTACCGTGGGAACACAATTCTACTCCGCAGCCAACATGCGAGAAGCAGCCTGACACGCGTGAAATATTGAGCTGGGAACTGGCGCAGAAATACTTCGTCGACCCCACATTTGGCGGAGCATTAATTCCCGGCAGGACGAACATCTTCACGAGCACGGTCGATCTAACCGGAATCGAGTTCCTCACCGAAGCGCGTCATCTTTCGCCACTGATTTCGCGTCTAAGGATCGGGAGCACGCTCCATAGCGACCTGGAGTGGGACGCCGACTACGACTTCCTGGCCGGGCGTGTCAACTCAAGCACGTTGCTGCTCAACTATCACTTTGGGTTGTTCACGGTCGGTGCTGGCGATGCGTTTTTGCACGTCCCTGGAGAGATCACCAACACAACGGTTGCACCCGCGGCAGTAAAGTTCAACCAGTTCCGCACCGTGCTGGGATACGGCAGTCTTGGCAAACGCGGGCTTAGCGCGGCCACAAACCTGGGGTTCGACGCCGAACTCGGACAGGTGCAGTATGGGTCGGCACAATTGGCCTACAACTGGGATTGCTGCGGCGTTAGCGTGGAATACCGTCGGTTCGCTCTCGCCTCAGTCCGCAACGAGAATCAGTACCGGTTCACCTTCTCGCTCGCCAACGTTGGGTCGTTTGGTAACCTGAGGCGGGCCGAGCGCCTGTTCTGAACTCCACCCACGCAACTGGAATAAGATATTGAAATGGCAATTTCGCCGGAACTCGCACAAAAGAATGAGGCGCTCGCGGCGGAATTGCGATCCTCAGGCAGAACGCTGGTCGCATATTCCGGCGGGGCGGACTCGGCGTTTCTCGCGTGGGCGGCACACCAGGCGCTTGGCACGGACATGCTGGCGGTGATTGCAGATTCTCCGAGTCTTGCGCGATTCCAGTTGGAAGATGCTAAGAGCTTTGCTTCCGAGCAGCGTATCCCGCTCGAAATCATCCAGACACAGGAACTCAGCCGGCCCGAGTACGCGCGGAATGACGCGGGCCGTTGCTTCCATTGCAAAGATGAACTTTTCTCCGTGATGGAGAAGTTCGCTGCTGCGCAGGATTTTCAGACAATCGCGTATGGGGTGAATCTCGACGACAAAAGCGACTTTCGCCCCGGGCAAGTGGCTGCGCGCCAACACAAGGTCGCCGCTCCATTGCTAGATGCGCGTTTAGGGAAAGAAGAGATACGAATGCTGGCGCGAAATGCCGGGTTACGAATTTGGGATAAGCCTGCTTCCGCTTGTCTGTCATCGCGGATTGAGTACGGACGAGCCGTTACTCCCGAGGCTTTAAGAGCGGTCGAGCGTGGCGAGGACGCGTTGCGTGCACTGGGCTTCAGGCAATTCCGAGTACGACACCACGGCGACATTGCGCGAATTGAAATTGCGCGCGAGGAAATGGACCGGGCGCTCACGCCCGAAATGGCAGCTGAGTTCACGCGAACATTCAAAGGCCTCGGCTTCAAATTTGTGACCCTCGACCTTGAAGGCTTCCGGTCGGGATCGATGAACGTGCTTCTGGCTGCGGAGCAGATTGTTCGCGCCAGCTAACTGGTAGATCAGTAACGCCGCACCAGTGCTGTGAGATAATCCTATAAATTCCCCAATATTCAGGCGGTTTTCTGTGAAGCTGTGCAAGCGTCTTTTTCTGTTCACATTGTTGAGTTGTCTGTGCTGTGCGGCGCAGCTTTCTCCGGCTGATCTTTCGCACCGGATCGAACGAAGAATTCGCGCCACATACGATCTGCCCGAGTCGGTCCAGATCACTATTTCTGCTCCCCATGCCAGCGAGTTCGCTAACTATGACGCATTGACCGTCACGCTGCAGGGTGAAGAGAGCAAGAAGACACTCGATTTTTTGGTTTCCAAAGACCAGAAGACGTTGATTCGAGTGAGCCGGATGGACCTCACGCAGGACCCTTACGCGGAAACGATGAAGAAGATCGATGTAAAAGGACGTCCGGTTCGGGGAAATCCCAATGCCAAAGTCGTAGTGGTGAACTTTGATGATTTCGAATGCCCGTTCTGTTCACGCGCGCACAAAACGTTGTTTCCTGAACTATTAAAGGAATATGGCGATAAAGTAGCTTTCATCTACAAGGATTTCCCGCTCTCTGATGTGCATCCCTGGGCCATTCATGCGGCCGTTGACGCGAATTGCCTGGCAGCCCAAAACAACGACGCTTACTGGGACTTTGCCGACTACATTCATGCCAACCAGGTAGAAGTGAATTCGAGCAAGGGCCGCGACGGGCAGTTTGCCGCGCTCGACCACATTACCGCGACCGAAGGGCAGAAATTCAAAGTTGATGAGGCAAAGCTCGACACTTGCATTAAGGCGCAAAAGACCGACGCAGTGAATGCGTCGGTGAAAGAAGCCGAGTCGCTCGGAGTGGATGGTACGCCTACCATGTTCGTGAATGGACGGCTCGTGAATGGCGCGCGGTCAGCGGACGAATTTCGTGTGATCCTCGATGCTGCTCTGCGAGATGCTGGCCTTGCTCCGCCCGCCCATCCTCATTCACCGGCGCCAACTGCGGGAGTCGGCGGAAATGGCAGCGCACAGTAGCCAATACGGAATTGGAAACGGAGAGATGTCGCCGCTGAAACATAAGCTCTGCCTAATATTGCTGTCTGTAGCTGCAATCGCCGGCCTCCTCGTCACGGTTTCGTGCAGCAGGTCGCCCGGAGGCGATGTCGCGGCCACTGTTGATGGTGAAAAAATTTACCGCGCTGATGTCGAACGATACTTCCAAAATCAGACCGCAGGATCGAACCAGCCACTAAGCCCCGAACAGGCGACAGGCCTGCGGCTAAGCATTCTGGACAATCTGATCGACAACCAGGTCCTGATGCATCGCGCGGGCAAGCTCGGCCTTATCGCCACCGATGATGAAGTAGATCGCCGCCTGAAAGAAATCAAGTCTCCATACAGCGACGAAGAATTCCAGAAGCGACTGCAGGAACGCAATCTCACTCTTGACGACGTGAAGCGGGAGATCCGTCGCTCGCTGACCGCCGAGAAAGTTGTGAACCGCGAGGTCACATCCAGGATCAACATCGGCGAACAGGACATCACTGCCTATTACAATCAACACAAAGCGGAGTTCAACCTGATCGAGCCTCGCTATCACCTGGCCCATATTCTGGTGACCACCACGCCCGGGCCGCAAGGACGAGATCCAAACAAGGCACAAAATGACATCGAGGCCCGAAAGAAAATTGGTGACGTTTTTGTCAAGTTGCAGGCGGGCAGCGAGTTTTCAACGCTGGCGATGACGTACTCCGAAGATGCGGCCACTGCGTCCAATGGCGGTGACCTGGGCATTGTGCCGGAATCGGCCCTCAAACAGACCGACGCAGAGACTCGGGAAGATGTCCTGAGACTGAAGCCGGGGCAATATACGCCGGTGCTGCCGGTGAGCCACACGGGAGGCCGTCAAGTGGCGGGTTATCAAATTGTGAAGCTAATTTCGGTTGAGCCTGCCGGACTTCGCGATCTTTCAGACCAACGTGTACAGCAGGATATCCGGCAGCAGCTACAAGATCGGCGCGAGCAACTGCTTAAGACCGCGTACTTTGAAGTGATGCGTAATGGGGCGAAGATCCACAATTATTATGCGCAGCAAGTGCTTGCGGACAACGGTGTGGCGCATTGATGCGAAATGACATTGTGAGTCAGGCAGAGAGGAGGAGACGTGCGTCTCTTCTATGGCCTCTCGTGATCGTTACTCGATCTTCGCCAGCACTTCTCCGGCATTAACGTTGGCGCCTTCTTTCGTAAACAAGCTTTTCAGGGTCCCTGCTTTAGGCGAGCGAATTTCGTTCTGCATCTTCATCGCTTCTATCACGAGAATTCCCTGATTTTCAGCAAGTGAATCGCCCACTTTCGCAAGCAAGCGGACGACTTTGCCGGGCATGGAAGCAGTCACGCTTTGCTCGCCGGCGTCGGCCATGCCTGCGCGTTTTCGGCTTCGCAAGGAACGTGGGTCACGAATGGAACATTCGTATGTTCTGCCATTGATTGAGACGTGCAGATTTTCGCTACTACGTTCAATTCGCGCTTGGATAGATTCACCATCGACGATCAAAGAGAGTGAACCATTATCTAGTCGGAGACAATTGACCGGGAGTTCTCGGCCGTTGAGTAGGGCTTTCCAGTCGGTTATGTTGCTGCGATTTTTTACGGAATTCTCCAGCGCTTGGGAACCGGAGGTAGCAAAATGCCGAGTGGCTTCCATTTGAATCCGAAAAATTTTTCCGCCGACAGTGACCTCGTAAACGATCATTGTTCCCCGAGGCCCTCGCGACGGGCGGTTTGTTTCCACACCGATGGCGGAAGCTGACGGCGCTCGCGTTTTTCAGTTGCTGGATCAATTGCCCATGAAATCGCGGCGGCAATTGCGGCAATCTCCGCATGGTCGTCGGCTATTGCGTGCGGCTGCCGAGGCAGCCGACCTAGATAGCCAGTATCAGTTTTGCCGGCGAGAAATTCCGGTTCCTGGAGAATGCGGCGGAACAGCGATAAATTCGTCCGCACACCACCAATCGCGTACTCATCCACAGCCCGCTTCAAACGGTCTGCAGCTTCAGTGCGCGTTGCCGCATACGCCACAAGCTTTGAGAGAAGGGGGTCGTACTCGACGGGAACATTCCATCCCTGGTAGATCCCGCTGTCCAGACGAACCCCAGGCCCGAGAGGCTCGGTGAGTGAAGTTATTAGTCCTGGGCTGGGGAAGAAATTGTTGTCCGGATCTTCCGCATAAACCCGGCATTCGATGGCATGACCCTGCATTCTGACATTTTTTTGTGCGAACGGAAGCTTCTGACCGGCTGCGATCTGGATTTGCAGATGAACAAGGTCGAGCCCGGTTACGAGCTCGGTGACCGGATGCTCAACCTGCAAGCGCGTATTCATTTCGAGG
>DATBIE010000017.1:0-32973 GCA_036557105.1 Terriglobales bacterium | reverse complement strand
AATCCGTTCGACCGGCTTCCTGATGGCAGACCCAAAGTTCCGGATGAGTTGATACAGCGTGCCAAGGGCCTTTCCGCGGAAGAAGTCTGGTCGGTGTTGCAGGAAAAAGGGTTCAACAATCAATTTGTGGACGGCTTCCAGGTCCTACATCCCGGAAAAACAATGGTGGGCCGCGCCTTCACGGTGCAGTTCATGCCGAAGCGTGAGGACGTCAATGGCGTGGCACAGGAAAAGGCGAAACAAAAGGGCTTGCCACGGCTGATGAATCAAACGGCGATTGACATGCTGCAGCCCGGCGATGTGCTGGTGGTAGATCTTTTCGGCAAGAAGGTAGATGGGACGATTGTTGGCGACAACCTTTTTTATTACGTCATGCAGGCCACGCACAATGGCGGTCTGGTTGTGGATGGCTCCGTACGCGATCTGGATGGAATCGCTGAAATCGACATGCCGGCCTATTTCCGGTCCACGGACCCGACGCCCATCGGGAACGTCATGCTGACGGGCATCAACGTGCCAATCCGAA
This sequence comes from Terriglobales bacterium, assembly GCA_036557105.1. Taxonomy (GTDB): domain Bacteria; phylum Acidobacteriota; class Terriglobia; order Terriglobales; family Acidobacteriaceae; genus Gp1-AA145. Next base: position 32,447 of record DATBIE010000017.1, on the reverse strand, counting down.
TTGGCCAGACTACGGTGATGCCTGGTGATCTTGTTTTCGGCGATCGCGAGGGCGTGTATTTTGTTCCGCCGCAGTTCGTGAAGGAAATTCTCGACGAGGCCGACATCACACATATTCATGACGAGTGGACAAAGAAGAAGTTTGCGGAAGGGAAGTACAAGTCGAGCGAAATTTATGGTTCTCCGAAAGATCCGAAGCTAAAGCAGGAATACCAGGAATATTTGAAAAAGCGGCTGCAAGAGCTTCATCAGCAGCGCGGCGAAAAATAGCTGCAAATCAACGCACGTTTGTGGTGGGTTACATGTAAACTGACGCATTCGGAAAACCGAATCAAGCATAGCCAATATCAATGACGAGCCCAAGAGATAGTCATGTCCGCTGGTTCCTGATTTTCTGGCTTTTTGTTCTGAGTGCGGTGGCGTTTCTTGATCGCGTCAATATTTCCATTGCGGGCGGCTCGCTCGCGCAGACGTACCATTTGAGCAACGTACACCTTGGTTGGGTATTCAGCGCGTTTCTCATAGGCTACGCAGTTTTCCAAACCCCGGGCGGAAGACTGGCGGATCGGCTCGGACCTCGGCGCGTACTCGCAGGCGGAGTTGTGTGGTGGGGAGTATTTACTGCGCTCACTGCGTTAGTACCAACTGGAATCGCCTATGGACTTCTGCTGCTGGTTTCGGTCCGATTCCTGCTGGGGGCGGGGGAAGCAGTCATGTATCCGGCGTCGAACCAATTTGTGGCGCGATGGATACCTGCAAAAGAACGAGGAATCGCCAACGGCTGGATTTTTGCAGGGGTGGGCGCGGGAGCGGGGCTCTCACCGCCACTCGTCACGTACGTGATGCTGCATTACGGGTGGAGGTCTTCCTTCTGGTTGTGTGCAGTGATCGGCGTGATTGCCGGACTTGTGTGGTTCTTCGTGGCGCGTGATAATCCAGAAGAACACGCGGGCGTTTCTGCTTCGGAACTCGCACACATAAAGAGCGGAATTCTCTCGCATGCAGTAGAAAGCAGCAAAGATCGGCCACTGATTCCGTGGATCGACATTCTGAAGAGCCGGGATGTGCTAGCGGTCACGGTCAGCTACTTTACATTCGGCTACGTGGCATGGATATTTTTCAGCTGGTTTTACCTCTACCTCGCGCAAGTTAGAAATCTGAATCTCAAGGCAAGCGCGTTTTACGCCATGCTGCCGTTTCTGGCAATGGCAGCGGGCTGCGCCATCGGCGGTGTGATCAGCGATTGGCTGACTCGGAAATATAATGCCCGAGTTGGACGCTGCTATTTTGCGGCCGTAGTCGTTGCAATCGCCGGTGTGTTTCTCATCCTGGGCGCCGAGACGAGCGGGGCCCGGCTTGCGAGCGTCGTGCTTGCTGGCGGGGCAGGTGCGTTGTATTTGGCGCAAAGCTCGTTCTGGTCCGTGACTGCGGACCTGGCGGAATCCTCCTCCGGTTCAGTCTCGGGTTTCATGAACATGGGAGCGCAAATTGGCGGCGCGCTTACTGCGTCGCTGACGCCTGCAATCGCGAGCCGCTTCGGCTGGACGGCTTCGTTCATCACCGCCGCCGCGCTGTGTGCGGTAGGAGCAGTGGCTTGGACCGCGGTCGATCCGCAACGAAAAATTTCCGCCACCCCGAAGGTTACAGCCGCCCAAACTTCTTGACAGCTTCCTCTATCGATTTCAACTTTTCGATGTAGGCGTACATCGAGTGCTCTTTAAAGTCCATGTCCTGAGCTGTACCGAGGACCTCTGCCGCTTTTGCCCGCGGGACGATCACTACGCCATCGGGATCTGCCGCAACAATATCGCCGGGGTTGACTGATACTCCATCGCAAGTGACGGGAATGTTTGATCCGGCAAAACGATAGTGTCCGACGGAAGTTGACGGAACAGTTCCGGTGGCAAAGACGGGGAAGCCGATCTTTGTGAGATAGGCCGTGTCGCGGACACCACCGTCAATCACCGCGCCGGAAAAATTTCGCGCCTGCATGGCAGTCCCCATCAGACCGCCCATGCCGGCGATATCGGCGCCGTCCTCAATGACCATCACGTAAACAGAATTCGGGCCGCCCTGGTCAATGGCGGCCAGCATTCCGTCCAATGCGTGAGGATCATGGTTTTCCTCTTTCTTCAGTTTGACGGTAAGCGCGAGGCCGGCAAATCGGGAGGTGAAAATCGGCCTCATCTTATGGGACAAATAATTTCGCTGACCGATAACCTTTTCCATGGCATCAGAAACCGAGGCGACCTCGACGTGCCGGTACCCTTCGAGTAGCGCCTGGTCGGAGTTCTCATCGGCTGGATGAGAGAACGCAGGCGTAATCGCGAGGAACGCAATAACAGCTACAAGAATCGTGATCGAGGCCGCCAGCAGGCGCGCTCTCGAACTGGTAGGGAAATGTATTCTCATGAGGTCTCCTATTCAGCAGAAATGATTCATCGAGGATTCTACGGTTGACCCTGCGGATGATGCAGAGCGTTGGATCGGTCAATCACCCACTGCGGAAACACCGGTGTATTTTGCGGCGGGTGACCGCGAGTAATGGCCCAGTGATCAATCCAGTTTGTGCCCTCCTCTCCCACATAGGTGTCCGTCATGCTGTAGGCCGGATCGCTGAGCGCGTATTGAAGACTAACGAACTGGTAGCCTCGCTTGCGGAGTAGGTCCAGCAACTCGCCGATGTGATCGGCTTCCAGCCAATTCGCATGCAGGAGGATGATCTGCTTTGGTTCGTATCCAATCAACTCCTTTGAAAATTTCTCGTAATAGTCGAAGACCTGACCAGTGTATGAGAAATATGAACTGACCAATTGCTGTTCCAGGGCGGAATCGGAACGACGCCGAGCGTCTTCGTAAACTCCCGCATACATCCAGTCCCAGGCATCCATGGTAATGGGTGCAATGCGATAACCGCGCTGGATGAGAAACTTCTCGGCCTCTCGCCGCGTTTGAAGGTCGCGGCCAACATCGAGGTAAGGGTGGCGCAAGTATCGCAACGTCTTCTTGTGTTCCGCCATGAGCATGCGGGTGACGGTTTCGCCACGAATGACTTCTTCTTCCCAGTCGTTGAGACTGACTCGGTTGAGGGAAGTATGGGCGAAGGTGTGATTGCCCAGTTCGAAGCCGTAGTCTGTCCACATGCTAAGTGCCTTGATGCGGTCGTCTACTTCGCCCAATTTGTAAAGCTTCTTCTCGTTTACGAAGCCGACGACAGGTATCTTTTGTTCGCGCAGTGTTCCCAGAAGCTTGGTCGTCATCTCAAGAATTTCCTTGCCGGTCATTGAATTTGCGGACCCGGCAGGAAGATCATCGATGGTAATGGAAATTGCTCTCTGGGGCGCTTTTTGTCCGAAAAGCGGCAGGGAAATGACCAGCAAGAGTGCAGGTAAACTGAAGTTTTCGAACCTTCTATTCACGATTCTTTCTCCCCATCATGTTCCTATTGAGAAATTCCGTGTACTTTCCCACGCAACACATTGACCGAGGCCTTCGGCAAAACGAAACTCGTCCCCAACCCAGCTGTAATGGTGCGCGCCACGGGCGGACCATCCGGGTCAGCGTGGCTATTCGGACCGTCGTTGATCCACACGTACTGTTCGCTGCCGAAGGTCACAAACGTTACCGGGCCTTCGAATGAGGAGTCGTGTCCTGTCTTTGAATCGCTGAAGGTAACGCGGACCGTATGGGGATTATCTTCATCACGATTCACCAGCATGAGCGACCAGTTGCCGTCAGGCCGGTGCACCGCGTAGGAAGTTACGAGGGCATTGCCCTCACTGTCCTTAATATCGACGGTTGACGGGAACATCTCGTGGATTCCCGATCGGTGCTGGATCCACTCTTTGTTGATCATGTGCGCGGCGAAATAAGGCGAAGTGTAACCTTTGATGTTGTAGTCCTCATCAGAGACAAAGTTCGACCATGATGCCCATCCAAGACAGGTGTTGTGGACGCCTTGAGGCTGGATTGGAGAATGATAGAAGGCCGCACCGCCACCCTCGAAGAATGAACCAACGTTATCAGCGAGCCAGACGGCAGCAAAAATTGTTGTCATCGGTCCGGTTAGCTGCGCGGCCAGGTGGTTCTCAGTCACCATCAGGGGCACGTTCTTGGGCACGCCATCATCTCTCCACACCTGGAGAATGTGCTTCATGAGCCGCGGCTCGGAGTAGAGAGTCTTCCAGGTAATGTCACACGGTTCGAACGGGTAGTGCTCGAAAGAAACGAAAGCGAGATCGGAGAGACGCCCATGCGATTTTAAATAATCAACAAAGCGGCCCATCCACGAAGTGCGTCCCTGCGCGTCAGGCCAGACTTTGATGTCCTCCGTGACGCCTTCAAATATCGGCCCTCCGAGCTTGAGGTTGGGATCCACTTTGTGGAGTGCTTTTGCCCATTGAAGATAGAGCGCCGCGTAGTCTTCTGGCATGGCGTGCTTGCCATCGGGCTCTTCTCCCATTTCGATATAGCCGATGTTATAGCCTCGCTTCTCGATGTAGGCAATTTGCGCAGCGGCGTCTTCCGGCGTGCCGTAAAGCATGGTGACCGGAATCATCGCGGGAAGATTGTTGGTGATGCCACTGGTGAAGAAAAGGTCGAAGCCGGTGTGCTGGTATCCACCGCTATTGTTTACGTCTGCGGCAGAGTGCCACGGGTCAATTGATGACACGCAGTAAGTCGTCAGCTTCTCCGTGGACGGCTTTGGAACCTCGGTGAATGTGTTCCCCATTATTGTTCCCGCCGCGATTTGCTGAATCGCATATCCGACGCAGTTGCGAGCGTCACTCGATCCGTGCTCGTCGCAAGTGTTGGAGGATTCGGTCATCAGGACACGAAGATATCGTGCCGACACCGGTGCGTCACTCAGCTTCAATGTAACGGTGCCTCCGCGTGCATTGTTGAGAGCGCCGCGCTGAAAGACTTCCCACTCGCCTTTTGGGCCGAGATCAAAGTTGAGCGCTTCTGTTCCGGCCCAGTATTCCACCTGATATTTCGTTGCGTATGGGCTTGCCCATACGATTCGAACCGCATTGATCTGCTTTTCGGACTCAAGATCAACGACGACCCACTGCGGATGCAGTGTGTCGCTCTCGCCGGTGAACTTGCTCGTGAGATAGGGATTGCTTTTCCAATATGTGAGGTTCGGGCCGGCTAAAGGGCGGTCGCCGCTTGTGGCGAATCCCCGGTGGGGAAGCGCATAGGCCAGGATGTAGCGAATCGGTTCTTTCAGTTCAGTGCTGCCGATGAAGTAGCCGCTCTGGTGGACAGGGTCACTCCATGTACCGACTGGGTTCCAGTGCCATGCCGCCATTCGGAGTTCAGTATTGTTACGGTATGTAATTGGTCCCCAGCCCGCGGAGAGCGACTCCTGAATAATGTGAGGAGTGAAAACCTTGTTGATGTCGATGCGAGAGAGCACGTCGATCGAACTGCCGAGTGCCGCATCAGGATCAAAAGAATTGATGGCTTGTCCCGGAGTCGCATCCACGCGAACATTGCCGGTTAACGCTGTGCTGGCCGGTTGAGGCCGAGTTTGCGCCGAAGCTGCTATGGCCGCCAACAGAAAGACAATAGACTGTGCCATGCAAAAAGCAAGTTGCTTTTTCACCACTGTCACCTAGCCTTTTTTTACGCTGTCGCGTTTTGAATCATGCGGAATGTTCGCGGAACACCTTCGTGAGTTGTTCGGCAATGATTTGCTCTTCACCCGGTTTCAGCATGAAGGAGTTCATTGCGAGGCCGGGACGTCCTTCGCCTCCGCCCATGACGATCGACGGCTCTCCGCTTCGCAGAGCTTGCGAAATTTGCTTTGGCGTCGCGCTGATCTTTTCGTTCCAGGTGATTTGCATGTGGGGCACATGATTGGCGATGTCGGGAGTAAAAAATGAAGTGCCGACACCGGGTACTTTGGTGATTTGCCGCGAAATGGTATCCAGCCGCTGTTGCCACTCTTTTGCCAGCGCATCGTGGTCTTCAGCGAGGTAAAGTTCAAGTGCCTTGATCATTCCGACGATTTCTTCCTTTCCGACTTTTTGCCCACGACCAACGGTGTCTTCATAGGGACTGTTATTGAGTAGCGCATAGTGCACCAGATCTTCGCGACCGATCAGAAGTCCGGCGCATTGAGGGCCACGAATGGCTTTGCCGCCGCTGAACGTAATGAGGTCGTAACCCATGTTGGCGTAGTCCCATAGGTGCGAAACCGGAGGTGTGTCGGCGGCGGCATCGATCATGCAGGGGAGGTTGTACTGCTTGCCCAGCTTCACCCACTCGTCAACTTTGATTTGTCCAGCCGCATTGGCGAAATTGGTGAAGTGCATCATTGCAGTACGGTCGTTGACCGCGCGATGCAATTGCTCGCGACTCTCAATTTCAATGAGCTTGACTCCCGTACCCCTGAGTTGGTGATCGAAAGGATTACGGTGGGTCTTCTGAATAATCACTTCGGACTTCATACCGGTGAGATCGGGAAGCTGTTGGATGAGACTCTCATTATCTCCGGTGAGAATTCCGGCAAGGCCAGACTGTATCGCACCTGCCGCGCCGGAAGTAACCAGCACTGTGTAGCCCTGCGGCAGCTTCAGCATTTGTGCAATACGTTTGCCAGCTGCGGCTTCAAGGTCCGGAATGCTGACGAAGTGCTGCGTGGCTTGCGCCATAACCGCTTCAACTTCGGGTCGAATCAGAGAGCCACCGAGCATGGTCATGGTGCCTTCGGCGTTGATGACCGGCGTGACGCCCAGTTCAATGTACGGGTTCCCCGACTGGCCAAAGCCCGTAAGGGTTGCCGCTGCTGCCGGGGCCGAACTTGCACCAAAGAGCTTATGTGGCGCGGCAAATGCGGCAGCGACCGCGCTCAGAGTGGCAAGAAATCCGCGACGATTCGAAGTGAAACTCATGTTGTTCTCCCTCTTACTTTTTGGTAATTGCTGCAATGCAGTTGATCTCGACGAGCGAATTCCCTGGAAGAGCGGCAACTGCAACCGTGGTGCGCGCGGGGCCGCCATGCTGGAAGTACGTCTTAAATACCTGGTTCATCCCATCATAGTGCTCGATTTTCGCCAAGAACACGGACAGTTGCACTACATCTTCTAAAGTCGATCCTGCAGCTTCGACCAGCTTTTGAATCCGGTCCATCACCTTCTTCGTGTGAGCGCCGATCTCCCATGATTCCGCGGGGCCGCTGTCGTGCGCTCCGACGCCGGCGATATACGCTACACCGTTATGAACAGCAATCGGCGAGATCATGGAATTGCTCTCCAGCGGTTTTCCTTCGTCGTTTAACTTGCGGACGCTCATATCGGCGTGCGATTTGGCAGCGGCGGACTTTGAGAATACAGTGGCGAGACCGAGTCCGGAGAGCACGGGAGCCAGCAAGGCTGCGAAATTCCTGCGGGTCGATGTGGTGTTCAGCATGACTGTGATTCCTTTTGAAAATGATTTGACTTCTTCATTGTGATGGCAAGGCGAAACTAAAAAGGTCACTACCGGCGGCAATTGTTACATATTGCCTGCCGGATACCTGATAGGTCATCGGCGACGCGCTCATATTCTGTCCGACCATGAAGTGCCACAGCGGCTTGCCGTCACGTGCATCGAGTGCTTCAAACGATTGCGCATCATCGCCGAAAAAGAGCAGGCCACCGGCGGTCGTCATAGTACCGCCGCTCGAGTGTCCTGCGCCTACCTGGGGCTGTTTCCAGGCAAGAGTTCCGGTCGTGACATTGAACGCAACCAGAACTTTCTGTGACTTCTCCCCCGGAATGTGCTTCACGCCCGTCGAATAGAATTCCTTGCCTTCGGTGAATTGCTGCGGCTCAGTCGCTGAAAAGTAGTTCTGGCATTGCTCGAGCGAAAGGAAATAAAAGAGCTTGGTCGATTCACTATAAGAAGGAGAGAACCAATTTGTGGCGCCACTGTATCCGGGACAGATCTTTGTTCCTTGTGGAGTAGGTTCCACGCCCGTACGATTCGGACGACCTTTGTCATCGATTCCGCTTGCCCAGTTCAGTTCGTCAACAAATGGAGCAGCCGATAAAAATTCACCAGTGGACCGATCGAGAAAGTAGATATAGCCATTGCGATCAGCCTGGACCAGTAGTTTTCGCGGTTGGCCCTTGTAGGTTGCGTCAATCAGTACCGGAGTTTCAGTCGCGTCGTAGTCGAAAAGGTCGTGCGGCGTGAATTGGAAATACCACTTCAACTTGCCGGTTTCGGCGTCGAGAGCCAGCACGCAATCGGTGTACAAGTCGTCGCCGGGACGAACACTGCCTTCAAAATCCGGCGAGGGATTGCTGGTGGTCCAAAAAAGCGTTCCGGACTCCGGATCATATGTGCCCGGCATCCACGTTGTGCCCCCGCCATGCAGATACAAGTTGCCTGGCCAACTGTTTGCACCAAATTCGGCGGGACCGGGAATGGTCCAGAAACGCCAGGCCAGCTTGCCGCTCTCTGCTTCGTACGCTGCAACAAAACCGCGAACACCGTCGTCGCCGCCGGAAGTACCAACGATGATTTTGTCATCTACTACAAGCGGAGCGCTGGTTGCACCATAATTTCTATTCCAGTCGGCATAAGGGACATCCCAAATCAGATTTCCAGAGCGCGCGTCAAGGCAGAGCAAATGCGCATTATCGGTCATGCGATATACCCGATTGTGCCAAATGCCCACTCCACGGCTGATGTGCCGTGAGGCATCATCGATGAGACCTTGTGAAATCGGGCGGCTGTTGTGCCAGATAACGCGGCCGGTCCGTGCATCGAGGGCAAATGTATCATTCGCGGATGTCACGAACATCGTTCCGCTCGCCACGATCGCTGTCACCTCCAGGTGATCGGAATTACGCGCGTGAAAAACCCACTCGGCGCGGAGCTGCGACACATTGTTGACCTTGATCTGCGCAAGCCGGCTGTATCGCCGGCCGGAGTAATCGCCATTGTAAGAAAGCCAGTTTTCACCAGTTGCAGCAGTCAGCTCTTGAATGCCGACATCAACACTGCTTTGGAGTGAGACGTTCTCTTGCGAAATCGCAGCACCTTGCGATAGCACCAGCATCAACATCAGGATCGCCAATTTTCCGCCCATCGGGACCTGAATGCGCGCTTCAAGGTTGACAGCCGATTCCACTTCGTCCAGTATTAACACGTTTTAATACGAGTTCTCATCCTAGTACGCCCCAGGATTTTGTCAACATGAGCGCGGAAGATAGTTCCGAATGCGAATGGCGATGCAAATCCAGTTCGTTGGGGACGATCAGCAGCGGCCGGAGCCACGTATCATGGAAGTGGAGCGTGATTTGCATTCTGAAGATACAGTGCAGATTGATCAAAGTTTGTGCTGTTCAGCCCGAATGAAAACGAAGATCATCACCGGCAAGCGAAGGCGACGGCTTGCCGGATTGTTATTTTTCTTGCTGCCGTTCATCTGCTATTCACAGCAGCAGAAACCCGCTCAGGCAAGGGAAAATCAATCCGACAATACGCCGAATGGCGAGCAGATATTCGCATCGAGTTGCTCGGGTTGCCATGGGTTGGACGGGACCGGCACCGAACGCGCGCCGAACATCGTCAGCAATCCCCAGATTCAACGACTCTCAGCTGAAGAAATTTCTCACATTGTTTCTAGCGGCGTGCCGGGCAAAGGAATGCCGGCGTTCCAGCAGTTAGGAAAGACGGTAATCGCGTCTGTGGTGGCATATGTGCGAGAGCTGCAAGGACGCAGTGGGCCTGCTCCGCTTCCGGGAGACCCTGAACGCGGGAAGAAGATCTTTTTCGCAAGCGGTGGATGTGGGAGTTGTCATATGGTGGCAGGCAGGGGCGGTTTCATTGGACCAGATCTCACGGCATATTCGCAGGGGCACGCAGCTGAGAAGATCAAGGCTGCGATCACGAATCCTAGCGAAAGGGAATCAATTAAGAAGAAAATTACGGCTTTGGCGACCGACGGTAAGCGCTACGAAGGCCTTATTTTGAACGAGGACAATTTTTCCCTGCAATTGCAATCAGGCGATGGAACATTCTATTTTCTTTCGAAGGCCGACCTGAAGAAAATTGACCGGGCGGAAGGTTCGATTATGCCTGCGGACTATTCCACCAAATTCAGTGAATCGCAGCTCAATGACCTGGTGAGTTATCTCATGGATGCGGGAAAGAACTCGGTGCCGGCCGAACCTAGACACGAAATCGAGGAATAGTGCCTTCCTGAAAACCGCCAGCAACTGTTGATTCCCGAGCAGACCGGACAGAGCATAGCCGGAGTCCTGCATCATAGTCCCACAGCTTTTAAGCGCGCCCCTTTGCAAACAAAAACGGCTGCATGCCGAACAGATTTGAGGCGGACGTATGTCGAAATCGCGAAATCGCGTGGAACTAAAAGGAAGTGCACGGCGCGCTTGGCAGCAAGCACAGGACATCGGCCCGGTTGATCCGAAGGAACAAATTGAAGTCAGCGTGTACTTGCGAAGACCGCAAACTGAATCCTCGACGATGAAGCAACTAGGGACGACCCCAATTGCCAGTCGAACATACTTGTCACGCGAGGATTTCGCACGCGCGCATGGCGCGAGCGAGTCAGCCCTGGAGAAAATACGGGCGTTTGCTGCTGAATATGGGTTGCAAGTTGTCGGCGAAGATCCTGCCAGCCACTTGGTGAAACTCCGAGGCACTGTTCAGGCGTTCAATGAAGCATTCGGAACAAACCTTCGCCGATACCGACATAAGTCCGGCACTTATCGTTGCCGAAGCGGTGCGGTTACCATTCCCGCAGAAGTGGCGGACGTTGTCGAAGCCGTGTTTGGGCTGGACAATCGTCCGCAGGCGAAGCCACACTTTAGATTGCGGAAACAAAGAGTAGAAGCACAGGCGGTTTCCACTTCCTTCTCGCCGGTGCAGGTAGCTCAGCTATACAATTTCCCGCCCAACACAAACGGTTTAGGACAGTGCATCGGAATTATCGAACTGGGAGGCGGATACAACCAGGCCGACCTCACTTCTTTTTTTAAGAGCGCCGGAGTTACCGCGCCTAAGGTAACTGCTGTTTCCGTCGATGGTGCAACCAATTCACCAAGCGGCGACCCGAGCGGCGCAGACGGCGAGGTGGAACTCGACATCGAAATCGCGGGATCGATAGCGCCCGGAGCGCAGATCGCAGTTTACTTCGCACCGAACACGGACCAGGGCTTTGTTGACGCGATAACGACCGCTGTCCATGACGCACAACTCAAGCCATCGCTTATTTCGATCAGCTGGGGAGCCCCAGAGAGCGCATGGACGGCTCAAGCGCGTGATGCGCTCAATTCGGCTTGCCAGGCTGCGGCAATGATGGGTATTACGGTCTTGGCGGCCTCCGGCGACGACGGCGCAACTGACGGCACCGATACACCCACCGTCGATTTCCCGGCAGCGAGTCCTTATGTGATCGGATGCGGCGGGACAAAGATTACTGCTTCTGGAAGTTCAATCAGCGAGGAGCAGGCATGGAATGAACTCTCGGCTGGTGAGGGGGCAACTGGTGGAGGCGTGAGCGAGGTGTTCGCGCTTCCTGACTACCAGCAGAACGCAAATGTTCCGAATGCGCCGAACGGATTTCAAGGACGCGGTGTACCCGATGTTGCGGGCGACGCAGACCCAGAAACGGGTTATGCGGTCATTGTAGATGGCCAGCAGTCAGTAATTGGTGGGACAAGCGCAGTTTCGCCACTGTGGGCTGGCCTGCTTGCAAGAATCAATCAGTCACTCGGAAAGAATGTTGGCTATTTGAATCCTTTGCTTTATGAGTCCGCTGTTGAGAGCTCGTTTCGCGACATCACCGCAGGAAGCAATGGCGACTATTCGGCGGGAGCGGGATGGGACGCCTGTACGGGATTAGGGAGTCCTGATGGTGCGGAGTTACTCGCCGTTTTACGCGGTTGAGACCGGAAGCTAGAGATGATTTTATCCGCTCAAAAAATAAACCAGAGGTGCATAATGTTGCTGACGCACCGTTCTACTTACAGTCAGGTAGGAACGGGGGCTCGGCATGAAATCACCCAGTATTTTGGAGGCAGAACCTTCCGCTCGGCCGGATGAGGCCGCTGCGGCGCTGCCCGCACCAGAACACCCTGGCCGTAAGAAATGGCGTAATGCGGCGCTTTGCGCGATCATTATCGCAATCCTCTTCGCTGCTTTTCTTTTTTGGACATCTACGTTCCGCAAACCTCCCGGAATTGCTACACACTCTCAGATTTCATCCTCGACCGATAACAAAACCGTACGACTCACTGGAACCACGGAAGCTGTGCAAACGCGCGCTATTGTCGTTCCCATTCTGTCAGGGGAACATTTTGCCCCGCTCACAGTAACGAAATTGATTGAAGGCGGCACTCACGTTCAGGCTGGCCAGGATCTGGTGGAATTCGACCGCCAATCGCAAATGCGTGAGTTTATCAATAAAAAGGCGGAATACGATGATCTTGCCAATAAGGTCCTTGAGGAGCAGGCGAAGGAAAGCGCCGCTCGCGCGAAAGATGAGACGGAAATCGGTCAAGCAGAGAGCAGCCTGACCAAAGCTCAACTGGAGATGCAGAAGGTAGAACTGCTCTCGCGCATTGACGCGGAAAAAGCGCAAGAGACCCTCGAAGAAGCAAAGGCAACATTGCAACAACTTCGGGCCACTTTTGAGCTAAAGAGGCAGGCGGCGAACGCTGGAATTCGCTTACTTGAGATTCAGCGGGACCGGGCGCGCGAAGTGATGGAACATGCACAAGCCAACGCGGAACTCATGCAAATCCGTTCGCCCATTGACGGTGTGGTTGTCCTCAAAACAATTTGGAAGCAGGGAAAAATGGGGCAAGTGCAGGAGGGCGATCAGGTCCGGCCCGGCATCGCTTTCATGGAGGTGATCGACCCATCAAAGATGGAAGTTCGGGCGCAAGTAAATCAGGAGGATTTTCTCACTTTGCACTTTGGAGAGCCTGCTACCGTGCGCCTGGACGCCTACCCGCAGCTGTCTTTTTCCGGAAAATTGGAAGAAATGGCTCCTATCGCAAGATCTGGTGATTTTTCAGCCAAGCTTCATAGGTTTTCTGTGGTGTTTTCCATTACCGGCAGCAATCCCAAATTAATGCCTGACCTTTCCGCTAGTGTCGACGTAGATCTCACAACGCAAACTGGTGGCGCAGGCGCGTTCCAATAACGAGCGTAGACATGTTTCTTAGAGCGCGACAGCTTCTTAAGCGGCGGGGCGCAGCGACCAAGGCCACTGTCCTGCTTGCCGGTTGTGCGCTGCTTTTGGGAGCATTTCGCTACGCTCACCACACTCCAGGCGTTTCCACAATCGAAATAAAGAGCGGCGAATTTCTGGACTCTGTCCAATTCCAGGGCGAGGTGACTGCTTTAAAGTCAATCAGCATTACCGCACCGGCCGAAGCTGGCGACTTGCAAATTCTGAAAATCGCAGCCGATGGCACGAAAGTGGAGCAGGGCGACTCAATTGTTGAGTTCGACAGGACCAGCACCCAACAAGACCTGGCACAACATCAGTCATCGTTGAAATACACCGCTGCCGACATTGAGCAGTCGCGCGCCACCGCACGTTTGACGGAAGAGAAGGACCTTACGGCGGTGATGAAAGCTCATTACGATCTGGAATCGGCGAAGCTGGACGCCAGCAAGCAGGAGATCGTCTCCAAAATCGAGGGAGCGGAAGCGGAGCTCAAAGTCAATGATGCGGAAAAGAGTCTGCGCGAAGCCGAGCAAAAGTTGGAATCCGACCGCGCTGCCAGCCGCGCAACCATCGACGACAAAATTGATGCCAGTCAGAAGGCAGCGTTCGACCTGAAGCGGGCTCAAACAGCGCTATCCAAGATGACATTGAGGGCGCCCGTTGCCGGCGTGGTCAGTCTAGTTTCTGTTCCGCGTATGGAAGGCGAGTCGCCGTTCAAAGCTGGCGATCGCGCGTGGCCCGGAGCCCCTATCGCAGAATTGCCCGATTCTTCCTCGTTGCGAATTGACGCGCGGGTGGACGAAACCGAGCGAGGACGTCTCGTCGCCGGACAGTTAACCAATGCGCACTTCGATGCCATTCCCGACCGTCAGTTCGCTGGCAAAATCGAGGAAATCAGCACTATCGCAACCGAGGATTACTCTGCGGGCTGGCCGATTCCGCGCAACTTTACTGTTCGCGTCGTTCTGGACTCGGTCGATAGCCGGCTGCGCCCGGGCATGACAGCTCACATCAACGTGACCGTGGACCGGGTGCCTGATGCGATCACTATCCCCGTTCAGGCGTCCTTTCAAAAAGACGGTGAGTCTTTGGCCTACGTTTGGACCGGCTCGAAATTCAACAAGAGGGTCATCGAAATTGGTCGCAGGAGTGGCGATCGCATTCTTGTGGCAAAAGGACTGGAAGTCGGCGACCGCATCGCCTTAGAGGATCCAACAGCGAAAGAGTAGGCGTTGATGAAAGCCAAGCACATCGCGATTGCCGGAGTGACAGTAGTCGTGCTTTTGTCCGGCGTGGCTGTGACGATGGCAGCTCGACGCTCGAACCCAGGGGCCGCATCCGACGAAGTTCCATTGTCGAAAGTGCAGCGCGGCGAAGTCGACCTGCAGGTCTACACAGATGGAGATCTGCGGGCGAATCGCTCAAAAATGCTTACTGCTCCGCCCGTCGGAGGCGCTTCGTTGCAAATCACGCGCCTTGTTCATACCGGAACGCAAGTGAAAAAAGGCGATGTAGTGGTCGAATTTGACCCGAGTGAGCAGCGGTACAAAGTCGAACAGAGCCGCTCCGAACTGCTGCAGGCAGAGCAGGAAATAATCAAGGCGAAAGCGGATGCCGCAGTCCAGAAAGCTGAGGACGATGTCGCCCTGCTGAAGGCGCGTTTCGACGTTCGGAAGGCGGAACTGGAGGTGCAGAAGAACGAATTAGTCAGCACCATTGACGCGAAGAAAAATCAGTTGGCGCTCGACCAGGCAAAACGAGCTTTGGCGGAACTGGAGCAGGACATTAAGTCGCATTCTGTTACCGGTAGGGCGGCGATCGATCTCGCGCGTGAGAAGTGGAACAAAGCCAAATTGTCGATGGATCAGGCGCAGGAGAACATTAAAAAGATGCGCGTGGTTTCGCCGATCGACGGCCTTGTCGCCATTCAGAAGAATCTCGACTCGACGGGCGACATGTTCTTCGACGGAATGTCCGTGCCTGATTTTCACGAGGGTGATCAGGCGCGGCCCGGAGCGCCCGTCGCGCAGGTGATTGACTCGAGCGAACTGGAAGTGGCTGCCCAGGTCAGCGAAGTCGAACGCGCGAACATCCACGTGGGCCAGCCGGCAGAAATTGAATTCGATGCTCTGCGGGGCAAGAGCTTCCACGGGAAAATCACTTCGGCCGCCAGCTCGTCCCAACGGCAGTTCTGGCAAGCGGAATCGGGAAGCAAGTACGACATTTCCGTGCAGTTGACGGATTCAGACCCGCGGCTTCGTCCCGGTCTCTCGGCGCAAATCAGGATTATTGGCGATAAGAAGCGGAATGCACTTTATATCCCTCGCCAGGCGCTCTTCCAAAAAGACGGCAAACAAATTGTGTACTTGAAGCGAGCGTCCGGCTACGAGCAACTCGCGGTCAAAGTAGATTCCGAGAACGAGAGCCGTGCCGCAATCGAGGGACTAGAAGAAGGAGACGCGGTTGCTTTGATCGATCCGACCGCGGCGAGAAGCTCCTCATCCAAGTCGGCGCAAGCGAACGGAGGAGTTCTCTGATGCCGGTGCTCGCTCCGCCTCTCCGCACACGTGTTCTCGCCGGCTATCAGCAATGGCTCCCCGACCTGAGCCTCGGCGTGCAGAACTTATTGGCGCATCGTCTGCGCTCGCTGCTGACCATGCTCGGCATGATTTTCGGCGTGGCAGCAGTTGTTACTATGCTCTCGATCGGCGCCGGCGCCAGGCAGAAAGTGATGGCGTTCATCGAGCAAATGGGCGTGCGCAATCTCATCGTCGAAGCCAAAGAAACTACGGAGTGGCAAGCGCACCAGAAGATAAGAAAAATTTCCCCCGGGTTGACGCTGCAGGACTATCGCATCATTCGCGACGATATCGGTGACCTCGCAGCCGCCACTCCCCGCAAGCGCTTCACACCTTCAAAGACGATTCCGAAATCTCAGCAGGATCCTCCGATAGTCTATGGCGTAAATCCTATCTACACGGATATCGCTAATTTTCATATGGTCCAGGGGCGTTTCTTCAATCAGGATGAAGAGACTCAGGCGACTGCGGTTTGCGTGCTTGGCGCCGGAGCAAAATCAAACCTGTTCGGTGCCGCGAATCCCATTGGCGAATACGTGAAACTGAACGAGCAGTGGTTTCGGGTCATTGGAGTCGCGAGCTCGCAACTTACGCCGCAGAGCCAGATCGCCGGAATACCTGCGCAGGACATGAACAATATCATTTACATGCCACTGAACGCGGCCATGCTTCGCCTGGAGGACAGCTATAGCGATGCGCGCGACGAGATTGACGGCATTTATTTGAACCTCCGAACTGACTCCGACGCCTCCCGTGCCGCTCAGGTCGTGCGCGCAATTTTGAACTCCACGCACCATGGCGCGGGAGACTTCAGCGTAGTCGTCCCGGCCGAATTGCTCGCCGAGCAGAAACGCACCGAACGCCTGTTCAATGCCGTAATGGTTGCGATTGCTTCTATTTCGCTGCTTGTCGGCGGTATCGGAATCATGAACATCATGCTGGCGGGCATACTTGAACGGACCCGTGAAATCGGAGTGCGCCGAGCGGTCGGAGCGCGGCAGATCGACATTGTGCGGCAGTTTGTGATTGAAGCCGTGATCATTTCATTTGTGGGCGGCAGCTTCGGGGTTGTGTTCGGTTTCATTATGTCGCGTTTGATCGCTTGGCTGGCGGATTGGTCGACGATCGTCACGGCGCCGTCGATCATGCTGGCGTTTGTGGTTTCGATCACCGTGGGCTTGGTGTTCGGAATCTATCCCGCAATGAAAGCCGCGCGGCTCGATCCCGTCGAAGCCATTCGCTACGAATGAGCGGAGTCGTACCGCACACTCAGACACATTTCCGGCTGTCACAAAATTCGGAGGGCAGGATGAAATATCGCGTTGAGGTGTGCTGCTTTGTTTTGCTCGCGTCGGTCATAACATTTGCGCAAAGCCACGAAAGCTATCGTGAGCTTTTGACCCCGCAGGTCCGCTCTCCTAAGCTGTCGGGACCACAACATCTCCGGGACTATGTTCGCGACGGCAAACTCCGCCTCAGCCTGAACGACGCCATTCTGCTTACGCTAGAAAATAACAGCAGTGTCCACGTGCAGGAAGCGCCGGTGGAAAACGCGAAATTTTCATTGCTGGGCGCGTACCAGCCGTTTGATCCTCAACTGCAAACGGTCGCGAGAGTGGCCCACAACTCCTATCCTGGCTTCAGCCAGATTCAGGGGGCTGGAACATTCAATGATTTGAATCAGTCTCTTCAACTCAACTACACACAGACGCTGCAGACGGGCACAAACTTGCAATTGGGAGTGAACAGCGTCAAAGACTCCAGCAACAGCGGCTTTTATTTCCTTAATCCTTACTACCAGTCGTTCCTGAATCTACAGGTCACGCAGCCGTTGTTACGAGATCGCTGGGGTTTTGCCAGCCGGGCGCCCCTGATCATCGCGCGTCGTAACCTGCAACAATCGCGAGCAAATTTTCAGGCGCAGGTTAGCAGCGCGGTGCTACACGTGGTCAGCCAGTACTGGGATGTCGTCCTCGCGAAAGGCAATCTGGACGTGGTCCAGCAATCGTTGCAGGCGGCGCAGGCGAGTTACGATCACGACAAGCGAGCGCTTGAGCTTGGCGCTCTGCCCCCGCTCGATATCTATCGCTCCGAGTCCGAGGTTGCTTCGCGTCGCGTTCAGGTACTGCAAGCGGAGTACACGTTGAAGCAAACCGAAGATGCTCTTCGGCTCACGATTGGCGCCGATCAGGACAACTATGTGCAGGCCCTCGATCTGGATTTGGCGGGAAATCCCGAGCCTGAAGGCGAGCTCAGAACAATTGATGCAGGCACCGCGCTACAGGACGCGCTTGCCAAGCGACCGGAAATCCAGATCGCACGGAGCGCACTCGAAAACGATGACACATCTATAAGGCTGGCGCACAACCATCTGTTACCTGACCTGCAACTCTCCGCGTTTTACCAAGGCAGTGGAGTCGGCGGGAACATCAATGTGGGATCGGTGCTGACGAAAGGAGGCGTCGGAACATCTCTGAATCAGCTTTTCAGTTTTGCCTACCCTGGCTATGGCGCGTCTCTGACGCTAAACCTTCCCATCAAAAACCGCGCCGCCCAGGCGGAGATGGGAACTGCATTGGTATCGCGGCATCATGACTTGTACTCTGATCAGCAGGTACGGGAGCAGATTACCCTGGATGTTAATAACGCCGTCCACCAACTGGAAGAGGCGAAGCTCACTCTGGCCGCGGGGAAGACCGCGCTGGATCTCGCGCAGAAAACGCTTTCTGCCGAGCAGCGCAAATATCAGCTCGGAGCGGAAAACATATTTTTTCAGCTCGATGCCCAGACCAGAGTCGCGCAAGCACAGGCCGGATTGTTGCAGGCGCAAGTGCAGTACCAAAACGCAATCGCCGCCCTGGATTACGCGACAGGTGACCTGCTGCAGGCGTATCAGGTGCAGATCGCGGAGCTAACGAAGTAGGGCAGGGAAGAGTCATTTAGCGCACGTATAATCGCTGATATGACGAGAATCGCTTCTGGTATTTGGGGTGCCGCTGTAGTGTTCACATTAACTTGCTTCTCCGCGAACGCCCCTGCTGAATCCAGCGAAAAAGTCCCCGTGATGGACGGCGGAGCGGGACCATGCGCGCTGGAAATGACAGTTAATGGCCCGGACGGAAAGCCGGTTTACGATGCGACAGTGAAGGTCCACATCGCCTACGGATTTGCCGGAATTCGCAAGCTCGATTTACAGGCTGGTACGAATTCGAACGGTAAAGTGAAATTCAAGGGACTGCCTTCACGCGTGAGCCGTCCACCGCTGGATTTTCAGGCTACCAAGGGGGATATGCAAGGCACGATTACCTACGATCCTGAGACCGAATGCCAGGCCACATATGAAGTCACGCTTGCCCAGGCGAAACCGCCGGCTGGATCCAATCAGCAATGAAGCGCGTCGTTACTGGCCGTTGCCGTAAACCGGAATCCCCTGCTGCATCATAAACAAGAGTGTTTGTGCGCGGTTTCCCCAATCGCTTTGACCGGCTTGCGTGATCGCCCGCTGAGCAAGGCCAATGGCGCGGCCTTTAGCATCGTCAGATTTCTTGGACTGATCTTCCGTTTTGTAAATTTCGATCAGCGCTCCCCAGCGGTAGGCGGCATCATAAAGCGCCTCAGCCGCAGCAGGCGATTGCGGATAGTCCTTGGCGTAGTTCTCGTAAATTTCTGCTTCCTTTTGCGGGCACTTCGATTGCCCCTGCCAGTCGCCGCAAAGCTTGTTATCGATCAAATGGAACGTCGATAGGTACGCCCACTTGGTGTTTGGAAATTTCTTTATGACTTTCTTGAAGTAGTCCTCATTCATTCCGCGGCGCAGGTATGGATCCTGCTCTTTTGCGGACGGCAGCGACATAACGTCAGCTTTTTCGATTTGCCAGCGGATATCGGCTGAACGATAAAGGCCTTCTGCAGCCAATGGCGATTGCGGAAAAATTTCGTAAATTTCTGCATAGAGGCGCAGGGCGTCTTGCGCGGCATAACGACGGCCATTGCGCTCGCTTGCCTGGACCTCCGAATTCACGCCTTCGCCGAAAAGAATCTTGTCGCCATCGGGAGTTGTCGACTGTACCAGCCCTTGCAGTTGCATCCACCCTGTTATCAAGCGCTTTTCGGTCAACTGGGCTTCCACTTTCACCCATTCGCCGCTTTTTTCAAGGATGACGAGTTCACGGCCGCGGTCTACGTCGGAAAGCTTCGCCGATGTGGCATCGGGAGCCACGTAGATTGGGGTCACATGGATGGGGGCCGCCCGAACCACGTCGGCGAACGTGAAGGCAGGATGAAATAAAACTAAGAGCGCAGTCGCCAGCAGTGATCTGATCATGCTCAGTTACCTCATCCCCGAAGTCGGTGGAGCAAGTTGGGATCAGCATTGCCTCCGCTGATCACAGCCACCGTATGATTGGATGCAGGCAGCAACTCCGGATGAAATACCCATGCCGCCGCCGCCACAGCGCCACTAGGCTCGGCTACCGTCTTCGGATTCTCTGCGAGGATGCGGACCATCTGTAAAATCTCGTCTTCGGTCACGGTGACTACGTCATCCACGTAGCGTCGGATATGTTCGAAGGTGATCGTCCCGACATATTGGGAGCGCAGACCGTCGGCGCACGTGGAAAGGACCTGTTCCGGCGGAAACTTTACGATTTCTCCTGCACGGAAACTCGCCTGTGCGTCCGAGGCAAGTTCCGGCTCGACGCCAATCACTTTTGTGTCTGGTTTGACGGACTTGAGTGCAGTTGAAATTCCGCTGATAAGGCCTCCGCCCCCGATGGGCACCAACACCAACTCCACCTCGGGGAGATCTTCCACGATTTCGAGGCCCGCAGTTCCCTGGCCGGCGATGATCTTCTCATCGTCATAGGGAGGAATGATGACGTATTGGTGCTCCGCGGCAAGCTCTTCGGCTTTGATCTGTCGTTCGACTCCGCTTGGACCGACGAGCACAAGTTCAGCGCCTAAGGCAGCAGTTGCATCGCGCTTGATGGCTGGCGCGTCGCGCGGCATCACGATGATGGCGCGAGCTCCGAGTGCGCGTGCTGCATACGCCACACCTTGAGCGTGATTTCCGCTCGAATAAGTAATAACACCTCGCTCACGTTCTTCGGGCGAGAGCGAAGCGATCTTGTTGTACGCTCCGCGTAGTTTGAATGCACCGATGGGCTGCAGGTTTTCGGGCTTCAAAAAGAGTGTCCGCTCTCCATAATTCAGCGGGATGAGGGGCGTGCGGGCGGTAATGCCATCCAGCCGCGAACGCGCTTCACGAATATCGGAAAGAGATACGATGGTTCGTCTCCTCTGTGGCGTTCCTCTGTGTTCTTCGTGCTCTCTGTGGTGAAGGACCTAGATTTCCAGAATCACCGGCATAATCAACGGACGCTTCTGCGTCTGCTTTGAAATGAACCGCTTTAGGTCTGCGCGGATTTTTTCTTTAATGACGCCGTAATCCGCCCGCTCTTCTTCGCTCGACTGGCTCAGGGTCTCAACCACAAGCTGGCGAACTTCGTCCATAAAGCCATTTTCTGCGGCGGAAAATCCGCGGGTGACGATCTCAGGAGAAATCTCCACGCGGCCGGTGAGCTTATTAATCGCGATGATCGGGAGAACGAATCCATCTTCGCTCAGGTGGCGACGATCTTTGATTATGAGATCTTCGACCACGTCGGCACGCGAGCCTGAATCAATGCAAATGCGCCCGACATTCACGCGACCCACCTTGCGCGCCCCGAGTTCATCAAACTCCAGAACGTCTCCGCTTTCGATGAGCATCACGCTTCCAACAGAGCCATGCATTGAAGTCGCGAGTTCTGCATGGAGCTTCAACTGTCGGTACTCGCCATGGATAGGAATGAAATACTTCGGCTTCACCAAATTCATGATCAACTTCAATTCTTCCTGGCTAGCGTGGCCGCTGACGTGGATCGGTGGGCTCGATCCATCGTCGTAGATCACATGTGCCTCGCGGCGGAAGAGATGGTCGACCATGCGGTAGATCGCCTTCTCGTTCCCGGGTATGATTCGCGACGAGAGCACCACCGTGTCGCCCTTTTCGATTTTGGCGTGCTTGTGGTTGTCCACGGCTGCGCGCGAAAGGGCGGACATCGGTTCGCCCTGCGTTCCGCTAATCATCACGCAGACTTTTTCCGGTGCGAAGTTCTTGACCTCACCGGGATGGATCAGCAATCCATCTGGAATTTCGAGATATCCAAGGTCCTCGGCAATTTCGGATGAACTATTCATCGATCGGCCGATGAACGCTACTTTCCGGCCATGCTGCCATGCGAGTTCGACTGCGAGCTTAATGCGATGAATAGAAGAAGAAAAGCACGAGATAAACAGACGCCGCTCAGTCCGGGCAAATACCTCGTCAAATTTGCGCCGTACTGCGCGCTCGCTCGGCGTGTAGCCGCGACGCTCAACGTTGGTTGAATCCTGAAGCAGCGCCAGCACGCCTTCTTTGCCATATTCCGCGAACGCGTGCAGATCGAAAAGGCGATTGTCGGTCGGCGTAGGATCGACTTTGAAATCACCGGTATGAATCACCACTCCAAGAGGAGTATGAATCGCGAGCGAGACGCAATCGACCAGGCTATGCGTGACCTGAATTGGATGAATCGTAAAAGGACCGATTTTGAAGCGGTCACCAGGCCGGATCTCCCTCAGGTCGGCATCATCGAGAAGCCCATGCTCGTCCAGCTTGTCTTCTACATAGGCGAGCGTGAATTCTGTGCCCCAAACCGGCACATTCAGCTCGGAAAGAATCCAAGGCAGCGCGCCAATGTGATCTTCGTGCCCGTGCGTAAGCACGATCGCATGAACGCGTTCGCGATTTTCGAGGAGATAAGAGATATCCGGAACAACGATGTCCACCCCCAGCAGCTCAGCCTCGGGGAACATCATTCCGGCATCGATGACGATGATGTCATCGCCCCAGCGTACTGCCATGCAGTTCATGCCGAACTCGCCAAGGCCGCCGAGAGGCACTAAATGAAGCTTTCCGGAAGGCATAGAGGGGGCAGAGAACTAATGATCCTAGCATAGACAATTTGTCTGGACCGGAAGGTTCAACTCTGCCGTGTCCGACGACCCGGACAGGATTCGGAACTACAATTGATGGAGTACTGATGAACTGAGATGTCCATGCACAAGTCATGGCTGCGCCACCGGCTAGAACGGTCTGCATCGACCGCATTGATGCGAGCATACAAAACCGTGCGAGTTGAGCCGGAACGGTTTCTAATCGAGCTTCGCGCCGCATACGGATTGCCGATCAGCAGCTTTCAAGGCGTGTATTCGCTGGATATTGCTGTGGTGGATGGCGTAGCCGCGAACATTATTCGTGGCTCAATGAAGATTGCGGCAGCGGAAGGAGCCGGACTGGGTATTGGCGGCTTTCTCACTGTTGTCCCAGATTTCAGCATTCTAGCGGGGATTACGCTGCGTACGATTCAAAAGCTTAGCCTGCTTTACGGATATGAATACAACACGGACGATGAGATGTCTGAGTTATGGATCGCTGCGGCGAGTGCTGCGGGCGTAGACCTAGGCCGTGACTTGCTGGAGAAGAATGTGGTGAACCGGCTGATTCCGCGGATCATTCAGCAAATTGCAGCCAAGGCAAGTGCGGAGTTTGTGGAGAAATGGGCGGGAAGATTGATTCCGGTGGCGAGTTCCTTGATTGGTGGTGCGCTGAACTATTACTTTGTGCGCGGCTGGGGCGAGCGCGCCCGTGAGCACTTTCGACAGAAACATCTTGCTGCGCGGCAGAGCATGCGGCAGTCTGGCCTCATGAGTTTGCCTTCGAATTAGGCTTCAGTGCTCGCGGTGCTCCCGTGCTCGGCGGTCAAATGCTTTTCCGCTTGTAGACTGCAGGAAACTGCAGAAACTCTTATGTCTGCCGGATATTCTGTTTTAACGTCTCCCCAATGCGAGTCGGCACTCTGCTTGCGTCCTGCTTCTGAAGCTGTCGAAGCAGCAGAAACTTGCGCGTGAGTTTCGGTCCTACGTTGCAGGGCTTCCAGGTTCGTGAATGGCACGCCGGAAGGACTACATTAGTTTTTCGCTTCTTCTACCAATAATCCTCGAAGAAATTTCTGCCTGTGTGTTGCATTTGTTGCGCAATGTAGCGCCCGTATCTGCTTCATTTTTCGTTTTGGCATCTGCAGTGCACTCTCTCCCATCCGTGCCAGAAACGGAGACAATCGATGACCGGCAGCAAACACGACGAGCGATGGAGAGAGTTGTGCCATGAAATCGTGCAGGAGCCGGATTCCAAGCGGTTAATGGAACTTGTGGAAAAATTAAACAGAATTCTGGAGGAAAGAGAAAGAGAAAATCGTCAGCAGAAATGAAATGTGGTCACGCCAAACTACAGCTAGCCCTTGGTGCGCGCGATTCGCGAAGCTTCTTCCCGGTTCGGCGCGCCTTGCATGCTGATTGCCTCAGAAAGATAGTTGCGGACAGTTTCTCGGACAAGTTCAACGTGTCCGCAATGTCGTTTGATGGACAGCGAGGCCATATCTTTTGATAAACAGCCGGAAGCAAACGGTGGGCCGGACAATATTACTCTGCAGGCTTTGGAATATTTGTCTGGAACCAGGGAATCTCCCCACAAACTACACACGCCCGCTCTCTCAATTATTATCAAGTGAGTTCCTGGGAGGATAGCTTGGCCGTTCTCGTTATAGGTGGCGCCGGGTACATCGGCAGCCACGCCGCGCGAGTTCTTCGCTGTAAGGGATACGACGTCATTGTTTATGACAATCTCTCCACTGGTCACAAAAGGCTGGCGGAGGGATTTGAACTGGTTGTTGGCGATATCGCTGATTCTGCAAGGATCGCCAAGCTTTTGAGCCGCTGTGATGCGGTCATGCATTTCGCTGCCTCGGCCTATGTGGGCGAGTCTGTGCGCGATCCGAAAAAGTATTTTCACAACAACGTAATCTCGGGCATTAGTCTGCTGGACACGATCATGGAATCGCGGGTGCGCAAATTCATTTTTTCATCGACCTGCGCGGTGTATGGAGATCGGGTAAAGGTCCCGATCACAGAAGACAATCCGCGACAGCCCGTGAATCCTTACGGCGCGACGAAATTGGCTTTCGAAAATGCGCTCGAAGCGTACAGCCGTGCGTACGGCTTGCGATACGTCAGCCTGCGATACTTCAACGCCTCAGGGGCGGACGAGAGTGGCGAAATTGGCGAGATGCACGATCCGGAGACGCACCTGATTCCATTGATCTTCGAAGCAGTCGAAGGCAAACGCGCGGCACTGGAAATTTTTGGCGACGACTATCCGACCAGCGATGGCACTTGTGTCCGCGATTACATTCACGTCACCGATCTCGCCGAGGCGCACGTGCTCGGGCTTGAATATCTGGCTAAGTCCAGTTCGGCCGCAGTAAATCTGGGCACAGGCAGAGGTCATTCGGTGAAGGAAGTTGCCGCGGCAGTAGAGCATCTTACCGGACGTAAAGTCCCTGTTCACATTGGGCCGCGCCGTCCGGGTGATCCGCCGGAGCTGGTTGCCGACCCTTCACTCGCCGAAAAACTGCTGAAATGGAAGGCGAGATACTCACTGGACGACATCATCAGCACCGCATGGAAATGGGCGCAGCGTGCGCACAATTGAGTGTGGCGCCTGGGTGCTTGCAACCTTCGTTCGCCAGCACCAAACGCCGAGCGCGCACGTCATCAGCGAACTTGGTGCGCATCAATTGAACTATTCAGAACTCCGAGGGTAACTTCGGATTAGACGAATTGAGGTGAGTCGAATGAAGCTCAAATTTCTGGTTTGTGCCTTGGTTTTAATCTCAGCAGTTGCCGCTGACGCCGCACCAAACGCCAGCATTTTCGGCGGATATCAATACACCCGTTTCGACGGTGGACCGAACGCCAACGGCTGGAATGCAGCGTTGACAGGCGGATTCAACAGCTGGTTGGGCGTGAGACTGGATTTCGGCGCGGCCTATCCAAACGGATTTAATTTCTTTACCTACACAGTCGGACCGGAGCTTTCTGCGCCTCTGCCGATCGTGCATCCGTTTGTTCATGCGCTTTTCGGTGGCGCGCGAGTCTCCGCCGGCGGAGTCAAACAGAATGGCTTCGATATGATGTTCGGAGGCGGAGCTGATATTGGGCATGGGATCATCGCGTGGCGGGTCGTGCAGTTTGACTGGATGTCCACGCACTTTAATGGCATAACGGACAACAAGAATGTGCGAATCTGCACTGGCCTGGTCGCGCGTTTTTAGAAAGGATTTCGGCCTGACGTTTGAGCCGCAATCGCAGACAGTGCGTACAAAGCCGCGCTGTTTCTTCTTGCGCGATTTATTGCGGCCCTGCATGTAGCGCAGCCAAATCGCATGTGTCCCGGAAATTCGCATACCACTCGTGCAGGTATTCTTTGATTACTTCGCGTACCGTGCGCCCCTCTATTTTCACCGAGGGGCCGGTGAACTCGAGCCAGGTGGAAATTCTGCTTCCTCCTTCCAAAAGAGGATCAAACAGCAACCACTGTTCCATGCTGTAGCCCAGTACATGGTTGATCCAGGCAATCGAATGCCCGGGAGTGCACATTGTAATTACGCGATCCACTTTCGCTTTTACTGGACGAAGAATTTGGACCTGTATCCGGCTGCCAGCCACCCACGGCGTGCCGTTCCATTTGATGGATTCGTACCGGTTGGAAATACGATGCCAATTTCTCCAATCTGTGAATATCTGCCAAGCCAGTGCGCACGCGGCTCGCGTGCACACGGCGTGTTCAATGCGAACAAGTTCGTGCCTCGTGCCCTGAGGGGAGTGCGTACACTTCGGCCCGTCGATGAAGGAACCATCCATTTCAAAAAGCCTTTCTAGTGAGAGAATCGAAAAGGGAACTTGCGGAAGCACCCTGAGCGGACGGAAAATCTAGCCGATATGTTAACGCTGTTATGTTAACAATGTTACGGTAACGCTGTCAACATAAAATTGCCTTGGAGGGAGATATGCCGCGTCAGGCCGACCCGCAGCTCGGGAGCCGCATTTTGGAAGCTGCCCGCAGGTTATGGCACCGTGGAGGAGAAGAGTCGCTGAACATGAGAGCGGTCGCGAAGGCCGCGCAAACCAACACGCCGGCGGTTTATCGTCGTTTTCGGAACCGGAATGAACTCTTGCGTGCTCTGGTTGGGCAATACCAAATGGATCTCTTCAGGGCACTCGAACCGTGTCGTTCATTTCGGCAATTCGCAGAATGCTATTTCGATTTCGCACTGCAAAGGCCGCGTGAATATGAACTCATCATGTCGGGCTTGCTGGCGAGGGTGAAATCGCGCCCGAATTTCGACCTTCTGCTGGAAAGAAGCGCGCAATGGCTCGGAGGAGCGTCGCAGGATCATCGCCAGTTTGCCATTGCTCTTGCATCTCTCGCCCATGGCGCTGTGCTGCATGCTATAACAGGGAATTTACCGACCGAAACCTCCAAAGAGATACGCCTGGCCTTTACCCGAAGCGTGGAATTGTTGGTCAAGAATGCCGGAAAGCTTGGTAATTGAACTGGTCAGCAGACGCGAGCGAAAATTCTGCAAATTGCGCACTGTTCAGCGCAATATTGAGTAATGGAAATCTCCCAGCAGGAACTTGACAGGCTGATCCAGCAGGTCCGCGAGTTGACTGCTCGCGTGCACCAACTTGAGCAGTTTATCGGGACTCCGGATGTGGTGAAGGCGGCCGGGGAGCCCCTTCCTAGTCCGATTCATCAGAGTGCGCAGATAGTTCCCGGGCAAGCGAATAGACAGCCAGCAACTTCGCTATCAGCGCCGGCGGGAAGCCCATCTTCAGCCGCAACCGGCAACCCGAAGACGATCGACCTGGAAGCGCGCATCGGTTCTCACTGGCTAAACCGCATCGGTATTGCCGCGGTACTGGTCGGCGTTTCATTTTTTCTGAAATACGCGTTTGAAAATAATTGGATCGGCCCTGCTGGACGGATCGTGATCGGCTTGATCGCCGGTATTGCTGTGGTCCTGTGGAGCGAGCGTTTCAGACAGCGCGGGTACGAGATTTTCTCTTGTTCGCTGAAAGCCGTCGGCATCGGTGTCCTCTATCTATCGCTGTGGGCGGCGTTTCAGGTTTACCACTTGTTGCCTTCCGGCATTGTGTTTGCGGGGATGGTGGTGATCACGGCAATCACGAGCGCACTGGCGGTTGTGCAGGACGCCGAGATTCTCGCGATCTTCGCGCTAACGGGAGGATTCGCGACGCCGGTCCTGCTTTCCACAGGCGAAAATCGGGAGGTGGCGCTCTTCAGCTACCTGGCCGTACTGAACCTCGCGATGCTTGCTCTTACTGCCGCCAAGCCATGGCGTCGAATTTCGCTTTTAAGCTTCATTGGCACGATTATTCTTTACGTCTCCTGGTATGCGGAGTTCTACAACCGGACGCAGTTGGCGACCACCCTGGTACTTGCTGGCGTGTTCTTCGCGATCTTCGCGGCATCGCCATTCTTCCTCCTCAAGCGCGGTGCATCGAGCAGTCTTGCTATGGCGCTCGCCTTCGCAAACGGCGTCACATTTTTTCTTCAGGCGTACGTGATGATTTATGGGGTCAGCGCCAATCAGATGGCTTGGTTTTCGCTTCTACTGGCCACGTTATACCTGCTCCTTGTGCGGGTTCGGACTGGAGCAGAGGCCGCTGCGGAGAATAACTTACGGTTGTTGCATCTGGCGCTGGCAATCGGCCTGATTACGGTCGCAATTCCAATTCGCCTGGAGGCACATGCAATCACCGTTGGCTGGTTCGTGGAATCGGCAGCGCTGTTGTGGGTAGGAGGACGCCTTAAGTCTGATTTGCTGAACGTGTTTGCTGTCTCCGCTCTTTCTTTGGGAGTGGCGCGATTGCTATTTCTGGATAATTTCGAGCCGGCGCAACTTGTTTTCAACACGCGCATGTTCGTTTACGCCGTCGCGGTCGTGGTGCTGGGCTTCACCGCATACCAGTGTTCGCGGCGGGGCAACGAAAATTGGAGAACCGTCAGTGCGATCGTGATCGTTGCACTGAATGTCATTGCTTTGCGGGCGCTCAGTCTGGAAGTTGCAGACTACTACTCGCAACGGATGCCGCTTACTCCCCAAAATGTATGGCGCCCGGAAGCCTTGTTGCAGCGGCGAGGAGTCCTGATCGCGCGCGATTTCACTTATTCCGCTTTGTGGATGGCCTACGGTGCGATGCTGATGCTCATTGGTTTCTGGCGCGCTTCCGCATTTGTGCGCTGGCAGGCGCTGGTCCTGATTGCTCTGACTACCTTCAAAGTCTTTGCCTACGATACCTCGCAACTCGACCGCATCTATCGCATTCTGAGCTTTATTGTGTTGGGGATCCTACTGCTGGCGATTTCTTTCGCCTATCAACGGAATTGGCTGAAGCTTCCGTCGCGAAAAGCCGCTTGAGAGGAGTTATCTACCGCATCGATTCTTCAACTTCGGTGATCCACTCAGGACGTTTCAGCACTTCGCGTGGTTTTGGACCGTCTGCCGCACCGACGATTCCATCGCGTTCCATCAGATCGATCAAGTGCGCCGCGCGGCCATATCCAATACGCAACCGCCGCTGCAGCAGGGAAGTGGAGGCCTTTCCAAATTCGAGGACCAGGCGAACGGCGTCCTCGAATAGCGGATCGTTGTCATCGCCACCGCTTTCACCAGCACCTTCTGCTCCGGCCGCCACTTTCTCGCGTTCCTCTTTTGGAGCTTCGAGGAATTTCTGATCGTATTCGGCTGTGCCTTGCGCTCGCCAGAATTCGACGACAGCTGCAATTTCTTTTTCCGTGACGAACGGCGCATGCAGACGATGCAAACGCGCTGATCCCGATGGCAGATACAACATGTCTCCGCGGCCGAGCAGGGCTTCGGCACCGTTCGCATCGAGAATCGTCCGCGAATCGACTTTAGTAGCCACGCGGAAGGAAATGCGCGCTGGGAAATTTGCTTTGATCAGACCCGTGATCACGTCAACGGACGGGCGCTGAGTGGCCAACACTAGATGAATTCCAACTGCGCGGGCCATTTGCGCGAGACGGGTGATTGATTCTTCAACGTTTCCGCCATCGAGCATCATCAGATCAGCGAGTTCGTCGATGATGATGACGATGTATGGAATAGGTCGTTCTTCGCCGGAATCGCCGAACAGACTGGGTGTTTCCGCATCATCGAACAAGCGGTTGTATTGCTCGAGATTGCGAACACCTTTTTCAGCCAGCAGTTTCAATCGGCGTTCCATTTCGCGCACTGCGTTGCGTAAGGCGTTCGCCGCCAACTTCGGCTCAGTGATAATCGGGGTGTACAGGTGGGGCACACCTTCGTAGTTGCCGAGTTCGAGCCGCTTGGGATCGACAAGAATTAACCGAACCTGATCGGGTGTCGCCTTGTAGAGGATCGACATGATCATCGCATTGATGGCGACGCTTTTGCCCGCTCCGGTTGATCCCGCGATGAGCAGGTGCGGCATGCCGGACAACTCTGCCGTAGTGATGCGCCCATTGATGTCTTTGCCGAGGGCGAGTGTCAGCTTCGATCGCGATCCGATGAACTCCGATGACTCGATGTTCTCGCGCAGCCAGATGATTTCGCGCTCACGGTTCGGCACCTGAATTCCGACTGTGCTTTTGCCAGCCATGCGTTCGATCAGAATGCTCTCGGCCTTGAGAGCCAGGCACAGGTCATCGGTCAATCCCGTTATTCGGCTGTACTTGATGCCGGCCTCCGGCTTGAACTCAAACGTAGTCACCACAGGCCCGGGATTGATTTGCGTGACTTGCCCATGTACGTCGAACTCCGCGTATTTATCGGTGAGCACCTGAGCCAGCAATTTCAATTCATCGGCATCGATGGCTTGCTGCTCATCTGGACGATGGAGCAGACTGCTGGGCGGCAGCTTGTATCCGCCCGCCATTCGCGCCATTGTGGTTTTGGCTTTGGTTGCGATGTCGGCGCGTTCGGTGACTTCAACATTCGGCTGGGTGGCAGGGACACTCTTGTCCGCGAGGGCTTCGGATGATGATTTAACCTCGTCTTGTTCTTCGGCAAACCGCTCGATGCCGGTACGGCGCGACGGTTCCGGACGCAACTGCTCAACCGGCGGCGCAACCACTCTTGCGGGAATCATTTGAGCCTGAATCGCAGGTTTGGTAGCGCGCCGCTTCTCCAGTTCTTTTTGTAATTTTCTTCGCAGCCGCGCCTCACGCCATTCGTTCCAGCGATCTCGCAAAACAAGCACAAACGAAAAGCGAGTCGTAGCCCACACGCGTGCTTGGGAAAACGAAAACGCCGTACAGAAATAAAGAGCGACCGCCAACATGCTGGTCGAAACGATGTACGCGCCGGCGAGATTAAAGTAGTGGATCAAGGATTCAGCAAGCAGTTGCCCCATGACTCCTTCGAGCTGAACTGATCCCATCCAGCGCGAATGTCCTGCGATCAGGCCGAGGAACGCGGGAACAAACATGAGCAGCCAGATTCCGCCGAGTAACTTTGCGGTTGGAGAAACAACTTTGCGTGAATTAAACCAACGAATGCCCATTCCAACTGCAAACGCGGGCAGAAGGAAAGCACCGATCCCGAAGAATTGAAGCAGTAGGTCCGAGCCGTATGCCCCGACCAGGCCAATCCAGTTTCGTGTCACACGTGATCCGATCAGCACGGAAGCGCTATTGAAAGAAGGATCAAGCGGAGAATATGACGCGAGCGCAAGGAAAAGGAGAAGCGCGGAGACGCAGAGCAAGAACCCGAGCAGTTCGTTCAGCCGGCGGTTGTTGGTCGGATTAAAAATACGGGCAACGAACTTCATAGTTGGCATGGTTCATGTGAAGCAGGCATACTTGCCCGCGAGAATATCCCACATTCCCACACCCAAAGCCAGATCACACCAGAGCCAAACGATTATCGCAGAGAGTAACGAACTCTACAATTGCAGAGTTTGGAACCGTAACTGATTGAGAATACTGTGTCGCGACGTGCTGGTTTCGAGCTGTTAAACTAGGCGCCCATGAAGCGTACTCTGGTCCACCTCGTTGCAGTGTTTGCCATCTTTGCCGCCAGTGCCAGCGCGCAGGATGTCATCCAGCTATATCCCGGTCTGGCTCCCGGCTCGGTGCCTGCGGATTATCCGGAGAAGGAATATTTCTCAAAGCCGTGGAATACAGAAGTGGTCACAAACGTGACCCGGCCCAGTCTTTTGGTATTCAAACCGACTGGCAGCGGCACGAAGAATGACAGTGGCGCGGTTATCTGCCCGGGAGGTGGATTCATGGCGCTTTCCATTAATAGCGAAGGCATCGATGTGGCCAAGTGGCTGGCTGCGAGAGGCATGACTACATTCGTTTTGAAATACAGGCTGGCCCATACCGGCGAGGATGCCACGCAGGAATTCACCGAGTTGTTCTCCGACCACACAAAATTGATGCAGACTATTGGGCCAGTGATTCCCATGTCCATCGCGGATGGGGAGGCAGCGATGGTGTATGTCAAGAAACATGCGGCTGAGTGGGGACTTTCACCGGAGCGTATCGGCGTGATCGGATTTTCGGCGGGCGGTTCGGTCGCAGCAGGTGCTGGCATTCGATATCAGCCAGATGGGCGGCCGGCATTTGTAGCGCCGATATACCCGGCAACCGGAATGTTTAAGAACGAC
>DATBIE010000016.1:0-6762 GCA_036557105.1 Terriglobales bacterium | reverse complement strand
GATACGCAGTCGAAGGACCCCTGCACTGCCAGCGATATAAACTGACGCAGAAAGGCATTCTCACGATACCGTTAAGTAGAGACAACTTCCTGACACGCCTCTGCTGATTCCAATCGAATGCTTGGTCCTCCGACTACGCAGAAAGTTCGCTTCGCGAACTTCCCGCTTCGCTTAGGACGACAGCATTATGTTCTCGGCCGAAATGCGATCAGCGGAATTTGCTGCACCAGTTTTTGCCGGTCTTCCTCGCTGCCGCGATACTGCCAACCCACCAACCAGCTGAATCCTTTGCGAACGACGGGCCTGATGAACCGATTGCGACGCTCATAATCCTTGATCACTCTCACTGCTTCCTGCTCGCCCAGAAATCGATGCTTCGCCGCAAAGCGGTGTGACCCAACCGTCATCTCTACGTCGTCCGGCCTCGCCTCGATGTTGCGGACCCAATCCGACCCAGGGCCGAAGCCGTTCGCCACCACTACTTCCGGGCCGTCCTTACGGTATTCAACAACTTCGAGCAGAGTCTCTCTCCGCAGACCTGTGCGTCGGCCAATGTGGGTCAACAGCAGAATCCGTTTCCCGAACAAGCGGCCCAGTCCCACATGAAAGAGTGGCAACGGCGCGCGGAAAAGCCATGATAAAAAGCTTTTTTTCTTTATCTCAGGCATCGATCAAATCCATGTGTACGACGGAACGTTTGATTCCAAATGGGGGACCCCAGGCGTGCGATCTCTGCGCTTCTTTATTTTTATACGGTGCTATTGGCATACCCGTGCTGAATAAATCCGTAAACCACAATCAACCGCAACGGAATCGGCGCCCAATATTTTAAGGAATGTATCGTGCTTGCGTAAGGTCTCCACTTCGTTCGCCTGTCTATCTGATTGCCCGAAGGATTGAAGTTGCACGTCGAGGGGACAAGTAAGGAAAGGCTTGATCGCTCAAAGCGAGCCTGGGCGGAGTTAGAATGGCTGCGTGTGAGTCTTGCCTAGAATCGCTGTTCCACGCTTGCGAGGTCAAAGATGCACGGCCTGATCTTAATCCCCATCCTCAAGGCCATTGGAGAATTGATCGAACACGTTCTGGGGTGGATTGATATCTGGTGGACAAAGAAGTTTGGAAGGTCTTTGAGCGGCCGCGTCTTCGGATCGGACCTGCAAACGTTGTTTCCGCAGCGGCCTCTCCACTACGACTTCCATTCACGCTCGGCGAATGACAATTGGGTGGAATGATTACGGCTGGGTCCTCACCACTCCACCTTCTCCGGCAGGAACTCGGCGAACAGATCGTCGTAGTAGGGCTTCAGTTCGCGCAAGTTGGGCTTTGTGTGTCCCTTTGAATAGAGATCGTAAGGATTGAACTTCTTCACCCACTCCAGCATAACGCCATCCTTTTCGTTGGCCAGGTGCATGTAAGCGCCATGCCGATGCCAGGCGTAAAAGGAGTGGAATCGCAAAATATAAAGCGCCTCATCGGGAATATAAGGTTTCATGACTTCGGCGATGTAGCCGTCGTGGCCAAAAGACATGTGCACGTTCTCCAGGCCGCAGCTCGGTTCATAGATGCCGAACTTTGTCTGATATTCCTGTACGTTGGCATCGGGGTTGTTGCGGAAGTATTCGGGGAACACAACTTCGTCCGACCAGGCGCAGCCAACCGGAAATGTATCGCCCACCACACCCCACTGCGGCTCGCCATATAAGCAGAGGACTTTGCCCAGATCGTGAATGAAGCCGACCAGCACCATCCATCGCGGATGCCCATCGCGGCGGATGGCCTCAGAAGTCTGCAAAAGGTGCTCGATCTGCGTGAGATCGGTGTCGGGATCGCTGTCGTCCACTAGCGTGTTCAGGAATTCCGCCGCCTCCCAGACCGACTTGCGGCCGCGCTTCAGCCCAAAATATTCCTTCTCTTTTTCGAGAACATAGTTGAGCGTTTGATTCCGATGGTTAAGCCGGTAGAACTCGGCTACGCCAGGGTTGGCCTGGGCGTCGTACTGACGAAACTCACTTTCCGTTTTGCCCGGCCGATAGCGGCCTTCAAGGAACTCGTCCCATTGCTCAAGGTTCTCCATCGGTTGTACGTTTGAAGTTCGTGTATTCATACACCCTCCTCGTCGGGGAGGCGCCAGAGTCGCTAGACCCGGCTATTTATTAGATGAAGGCAGGATAGCACTCGGTCAGCCAGTGCTCCATGAAAATGAAGGGGAACCCTCGCCTGGATAACCGTGAATTTGCTTCAGGAACCAGACTCACCATTCCTTCGTATCAACGTCTATCAACTGGCATTTGCCTTGCCCGGCGCAAGAGGAGGAGCAATGAAAAGAATCGGATTGGCGTTGCTGACGCTAGCGGTTTTGACGTTCCCAGCAAGCGCTGAGCAGTGGTCCAAAACCTACACAATTTCGAACTCACCCGATCTGCGCGTCGACACCACTGACGCAAATATCCGCGTCGATACCTGGGAGCAGAAGACTATCCAAGCGACGATTACCAGCACCCATTACAAGTTCGGTCATGGCGGGCTGACAGTGGAAGAGCACCAGACCGGCGACACAGTCGAAATCAATCTACGCTTTCCTCATGAGTTTCATATGGACGGCTTCACTAGCCGCGTGGATATTGAAATCCACATGCCGCGCAAAGGACGCGTCAACCTGCACACCGGAGACGGCAACATCGAACTCGCTGACTTCAGTGGTCAAATCGACCTGAGCAGCGGCGATGGATCAGAGGAAATTCACGGGGTTGAAGGCAGCCTTCATGCCAACACCGGCGATGGACACATCAATGCGGATGGCAGATTTGACACCCTCAACCTGAAAACTGGCGACGGCCGCCTGGATATTCGCGCCGCTGCTGGATCTAAAGTTGCTGAAGAATGGACGCTGCACACAGGCGACGGGAGCGTCAGCCTGGAACTTCCGCAGGACCTTGCTGCGGATGTAAATCTGCATACCGGGGACGGGCACATAGACGTGGACCTCCCGATCGCTACAGAAGGCAGAATCAGTGGAAATGATGTTCGCGGCAAGCTGAACGGGGGCGGCAACATGATCTCTGTTCAGACTGGCGACGGATCAATCAACCTCCACAAGGGATGACGGACAGAAATTGGGGAATTCAGCCTCTACGCATCATTGCTCGCGTCATGCCGGTATTTGATTCCCGCGAATAGTCCGACTGCCGCGAATACCGCCACGACGGCACCGAAGACAAGGTGAGATGTCATCGAAGTCGTAAGCCGTGACAAGAAGCCGATGCCCACCACCGGCACCGAATTACCGAGATAGCAAGCAATCAGATAACTCGAGACGACCTCACTCCGTTGATCATCGGGTGCAATCTGATTGACTACTTGCAGGCTCCCACAGTAGGCCAGCCCTGTCGAAATCCCGCCGACTACTGTCCCGAAAATCAGCAGCAACATGGAATGCTCAGCTTGGGCGGCGAGAAGCAATGCCAGGCTCGGTGGAAGCAGCGCCAAGCCGGACATCATTGAAGTGTGGCTTTTCAGTTTTCCGCTCATCGCGGCCGTCGCAGCTGCCACGATGAATAGTCCGAAAACTACCAGTCCACTAACCGTTGGTGATTTCTGATGTAGGTCCTGCGACAGCAGGCCCGGAACCAACGCGGAATAGAAGCCGACGAGCGACAATATCGCAAACGCAGTCAGGGCAGGCGACACGAATGGTCCACGAATCTCGCTCGGCACACCCAGCCGTGGACGAAGGGACACTTCACGCAGACTACCGACGGGTGAATCCAGCGTTTCAGGCGCAAAAGCTATTGCGGCCCCGACCAGGACTATTGCGGCCAGATAAATTATGAAACTGAGGTGCAACGGTCCGGGCGCATATCTTGCCAAAAATCCCGCCATGAGTGGGCCCGCAGCCAATCCAATCAGGTTCGCTGTGATTGCGATTACGGCAGATTGCGTCTTGTCCTTGCGTGGGTGCAGTTCAGCGATCCATGCTGTAGCTGCGCCTCCTGCTAATCCGGTGGCGAATCCGCTTAAAACCCGGGCTACAAAAAGCCAAGGCGTGCCAGTGGCAAAAAGAAACGCCAGTGTGCTTAAGACCGCTACTCCGAGCGCCGGCCACGTCGTCTTCTTTCGGCCAATCTGGTCGGACAGGCGTCCAAAGAAAAATAGAGCAGACAGATTTCCCAACACATACGCCGCATAGATCAGAGTCAGCGTGATTTCAGAAAAACCGAACGCTCGGCGATAGAGGAGGTACAGAGGCGTGGGCAGAGTCGAACCTGCAAACACGACTGCCATCTCGAACCCGGCAATCCACATCGCAGACGCCCGTTTGGTACGCTGTCTCACTTCAACGTTTAAGGACACTGCGTATCTGCGGTCGCTTTCATTTGTCGCCGCTCCTGGATTGCGAATTCGTTCGTGATTTTTATTGATGCAAGGAAAATGGCAGTTCAGTAGTGCATCTATGTGGCAAGCGGGAAATTCTCTTGTTCTGATGCTCAGTCGATCTCTGGCGTTCATTACGGTCAGCTCGCCACTCACGATCTCAAAAGTAGGGAGTCCGAACTCGCACAGGTTCATTTACCGGCAGGTTGATCGAGTCAAGCCGGTCCGGTTTGGGTTGGCTGAATACCATGTCTTTTGCTTTGTATTTCGCGTAATATAGCGGGCGCATTCGGGAGGGCGTCATGCAGCAAGTGCTGTTTGTCTTGACTTTTCTTGCGATGGGACTGGTCGCGACGAGCAATGTCGCCGCTCAAACGTTAGAAAGCGGATCGAAAACCGAGCAGGAAATCCGCAAGCTCAACACCGAAGAAACCGACGCATTTATTCACAAAGATCCATCTGTAATGGAACGCTTGTGGTCCGACGATTTTGTGGTCACCAACCCCTTGAACAAATTCGTCAACAAGCAGCAGGTGCTGGGACTGATGCGCTCAGGGTTTCTCATTATTACTGCGTACGCCCGGCAAATTGAGTACCTTCGCCAGTACGGCGACATGGTCATCGTGGCTGGCCCAGAAACCGTTACCTGGGGAGGCAAGATGCCGAAGGCGGGACAGACCGAACACCTTCGCTTTACCGCGGTGTGGATGAAACAGAACGGGCGATGGCAAGAGATCGCGCGGCACGCCAACATCGTTCCCGAAGGCACGCCGCAACCCTAGCAGCTACCCACGCACAAAGCGATGCACACCCGTTTGGTCTCCCGCGGGAACCGACAGCGGAGGAGGTGTGGCTCCGCCCATCATCCGCCGGATGCGTTCAGTAGCAAAGCCGATATCAGTGATGTAACTTCGCCGTGCTGCCGTTTCCCAGCCGTGTCGCTCGAGCACGTCAAGAATTTGCTCGCCTTTCAAGCAGTCGGGTGCCTGTACGTGGCGAAGCGGCTGAGTCGTCGTGTCAGTTCCTCCTCCGATTGCCCTGGTGAACGCGCTGGTTGTGATGTCGCTGATCCAATGAGCGATGCCGTTCTGAGTGCCGCTTTCAAGCGCCAGTGCTCCTACGGTTGACGCTGGAAGATACATGAGCAAGCCTTCCGTGATCATCAGCGCTGGATCCGATCCGACCGCTTTGTAGATCGCGCGGCGTTGTTCGGAATCGTTCACGTCAGCGACTAGCCGCTCACGATGGCAACGAGCAGTCTCGCCCGCCATGTGTTGCTCTTTGTAGTCGAGCATGTCGGCGAAATCGACTTCGATCCAGCGGAAATCAGGCGCGAGACCGAGGCGCCACGGCCGAGTATCCAGACCGCATCCGACACTCAACACGGTCGTGATCGGGTGAGCAGCCAGCGCCTCGAGCAGCAACTCATCGAGAAGCCGGGTGCGAATGGCGAGTCCGAAGCGAAAGACGGCGGAATGAGGCAAGGCATCAAGGATGGCTTTGCCGCGTTCTCCTGCCAGCCGAGATGCGAACGGATCGCGCACGAATGCATCTTCAAGTTCGGTTTCGTGCGCGCGACAGGCGGCTACCATCAGGGCCGTGTCGCTGACATGAGTGATATCACTTTCAGAATGGACCATGAGGTTGATTATGCCCGAAGCGAGAAGTGGCGCGGGTCGTAAATATGCACGACCTGCAACAAACCTCAGACGGCGACCGGAATCCAAACATTCGATACATTGTCGACTACGGAGTATCACAGTTAAATGATCGCTGCAGAAGAAAATCGGAAGACCGCGACGAGGAACTTATGTCTCTATCTCAAACTTTAGAACACCCGAGAGTGGTCGCCAACGAGATACCGGGTTACAACTACGGCTCGGCAAACGTGGCGAAATCGCCAATAACGGCGAAAGAATTCGAACTCATGAAACAGGGTGCCGGATTCACGAACGAAGATGAACGCTGGCTCCGAGTGGCGGGCGAAATCTTACTCAACAGGACAAAGGAACTCGTGGATAAGTGGCGCGATGTGATTGCCGCAAATCCGCACCTGGCGAGATATTCATTGCGACCCGATGGAGAAAAGGACCCGCACTACTCCGAACGCAGCGGATTGCGTTTTCAGCAATGGGTACTCGACACTTGCTTCCGCCCATACGACCAGGACTGGTTGAACTACCAACACGAAATCGCCTTGCGCCATACGAGCGTAAAGAAGAACAAAACTGACAACGTCCAATCCGCTCCGACGATTCAGTTGCGGCACATTATTGCGTTTGGACCGGTAATCACCGACCCAAATATCCTCAAACCATTCTTGTCGGCAAGAGGTCACAATCCTGCAGAAGTCGAGAAGATGCACCAGGCGTGGTCAAAATCGGTTTGGCT
>DATBIE010000015.1:0-8676 GCA_036557105.1 Terriglobales bacterium | reverse complement strand
GTTGAGCGCTCCCTGGTGGCTGCGCGCAGTTCCTCATCGTCAAAGCCGGGATGAATGACGAATTCGGTCACGCCAGGTTTCAAGTTTTTGAGCGCCGAAAGATAGAATTCGTCCCATTTTTCCGGCAACACTTCCGGTTCGATCGTGATCGTATGGTCAAGAACTATGTCGCTAGGGCCGAGGCTCTCCTGCAGATAAGGATGATCGGGGAACCAGTCTTTGTTTACGAAAATCGGCAACTTGTAGTCATGAGCTACTCGTAGCATCACCTCAAATAGCTCCTTCCCATTCATGATCAGGCGGTACTGATGCGAATCGAGGTGCGTAGGGCGAACGCCCATCGCCAGCGCACGTTCAATCTGTGCGCGCAGTTCGATTTCAACCTCCTCCGCTTTGACGTGCTGGTTATGTTCCCAGTCATGATGGAAGTATCCATTTTTGTCAATGAGACTCGGGACTTTGTCAGTGGGAGCAACCGGACCCCAACGGTAATACACCCGCTCACTCGTCACCGTGAGATGCAGTCCGAAGTCTACGTTGGGATGGGATTTAGCATAGTCAGCGATCTCAGGAAACCACGGGCAGGGCACCATCATGCTGGCGGAGCTGACCGAGCCAGCCTCCAGAGATTTGATGGCCGCGGCGTTCACCGCATGAGTTTCACCGAGGTCATCGGCATGAACAATGATCAACTTTGTGCCGGGAGGGTATCCCAGGCGGTCCGCCAGGGTTTGCGCAGCGACTGTCGTCGGGGAAAAAAATAGAAAAGAACCAACGATCAACAAGGCGAATGTGAACTTAGCGCTTTTCTCAAGCCGATTGCGAAATGACATGGAAAATTACTCCTGCGGGCCGTCGCATTCTATGCTGGATCTTTCCGTAAATCCAGACCAGAAGCCTCACGCTTCTTTGACGGCCTGTTTTGCGGGTTGGTAAACTGATGTTTCCGAATACCTTCAACTAGAAGAGGTTCTTTTGCGCGCAAAAGCCCGCCATCAACTTAAAGAAGATCGCTTCAGCAAGACCACAATGGCAGTCGCCGAGAAGACGGTCGACTGGTCCACCGAGCACAAGCGGACTGTCATCGTGGCCGGAGCGGCGCTCGTAGTCGTGATCGCCGCGGTTTTCGGCGGCTGGTACTACTACGAGAAGCAGGATGCGAAGGCCAGCGTCGAGTTTGGCAAGGCGCTGCAGGTGATGGATGAACCCCTCCGAGCTGCGGGCGCGCCCGCAGACCCCAGCATGCCCAGCTTCGCCTCGGCAAAAGAGCGAGCTACGGAAGCTCACAAGCAATTCCAGGCAATTCTCGATAAGTATCCGCACACTCACGTCGCAGATTTCTCGCACTATTTCCTGGGTGTCACTTCCGCAGACATGGGCGACAATGCCGCCGCTGAACGTGAACTCAAGATAGTGGCGGGATATCGCAATCGCAATTTATCAAATCTTGCGAAACTGGCCCTCGCCGGGCTATATCGGGATACCAACAGGACCAAAGACGCAGTTGATACTTATAACCAGATCATCGCCAAGCCTTCCGAAACCGTCACCAAGGGCGCTGCGGAAATCGAACTGGCCAAAACCTATCAGGCTGCGGGAATGACTGCGGATGCCAAAAAGCAGTACGAGCAAATCCAAAAAGAATCTCCACAGACGGTTGCCGCACAATTGGCAGCTTCCAAACTTCAGGAACTCAAGTAGCACAGTTCAGATCACTTTTCTTCTGCTGGCGCTCTCACCTGCCGTGATGCCTCATACAAAATGATGCTGGCAGCTACGCCCGCATTCAGCGATTCAACCTTGGGTGAATGTGGAATCACGATGAGCTCATCCATTTCGGACCACAGCCTTTTCTCCACTCCGGCGCCTTCATTTCCGATTATGATCGCAACCTGCGTGCGAAAGTCAGCCTCATAGAGCGGCGTCCCCTTGTGTGAGGAGGTGGCGAGAAGGCGAACACCGGCATCGCGCAACCGGGGGACGGCTGCTTTCAACTCAACTTTTGCCGCCGGGACCCGGAAACTCGATCCCGCGGAAGCGCGCAGTACCTTACTGTTGTAAATACTCACGGTTCCTTCACCGAGCAGGACACCCTTTGCGCCGAACGCCTCCGCAGAGCGCAAAATGGTTCCGAGATTTCCAGGGTCTTGCACACCGGCAATCAGCAGGAGAGGATTAGGCGAGGAATCTCCCACAATTTCATCGAATGAGCATGACCTGACGCGGACCAGTGCCGCTACGCCCTGCGGATTTTCGCTCGGTACTGCACTGGCGAAGAGCTTGTCCGGCACGAGCAGCTTCTCGACATGGGAGCTAATTTGCGGAAGCAGACGCGCTGCCCGCTGCTGGCCGGACTCGCTCACGAAAACTGATCGCAGCCTCAAACCACTGCGGATCGCCTCTTCAATAATCCGGAATCCCTCGACTGCGCATTCGCCACTGGCGGTCAATTCAGCGCGGTGAAACGCCTGCCGCAGTTCTTTCAAGGCGGAATTGTGGCGGCCCTCGATCCGCCGCAACCGTTCCGCTTCCGAGTGTTTGGTCCTTTCCACGCCTGCTCCTGATGGGGAAATCATACGCGTTACTCTGCGGGGAACGTGTGCTCGTGTTATCTTAACTTTCGCGCCCCCAACGGCCGGAGACCCCGCAGTGCACGTGGAAATCGTCAAAATTAGCAGTGAGAAGCCGGAACCTTCTCTCATCCGCTACGCAGCTGATCAGATTCGCGCCGGAGAAGTTTTGGGCATGCCCACCGATACCTTTTACGGCCTGGCGGCTGATCCTTTTAATTTGCGTGCGGTTGACCGCGTCTATGAAATCAAGTCGCGCTCGCGACACAAGCCGCTTTCTTTGCTCATTGACAGCGTAGAGCAGGCGCAGGATCTGGCGAAGCCATTGCCTGACGAGTTCTACGCATTAGCGAAAAAGTTCTGGCCGGGACCGCTGACTATCATTGTCCGCGCCGCTTCGCGCCTGCCATTAAAAGTCACCGCCAACACTGGGAATGTGGCTTTGCGAGTGCCGAACGCGCACATTCCGCTTGCGGTCGTCAAGGCCGCGCAAATCCCAATCACTGCCACGTCTGCCAACCTGAGTGGCGAAACCGAGTGCACGACAGCGGCTGCGGTTCGAGATCAACTCGGGACGCGCATTCCGATCATTGTGGATGGCGGAGAATCGCCGCGCGAGGTTGCCTCGACCATCGTTGATCTCACTGATGATGACGCGCGCTGGAAAGTGCTGCGGGAAGGCGCCATACCTTCCCAGGATATTTCAGAATTTTTCGCGAAGGGATGATTCAGACGTCCGGGGGCAGCCGCACTTCCATTCATTGGATCTTTTGGATCGTTTGCGCCACTATCGCAGTGGTGCTGGGCGCCTTCGTTGCAACTTCGTTATCAATTCTGCGCGATTCCAAGAAGCAAGAGCTTACTCACGCTGACGCGATCATAGTTTTTGGCGCGGCCCAGTATGATGGCCATCCCTCGCCGGTATTTCGCGCGCGACTCGACCACGCCTACCGGCTCTTCGAAGATAGGCTTGCTCCTACCGTGATCACAACCGGCGGTTCGGCAGCCGATTTGAAATACAGCGAAGGCGGGGTGGGACGCGACTACCTAATCCACAAAGGAATCCCGGAATCTGCCGTGCTCGCCGAAACCGAAGCCTCCGATACAGCGGAATCCGCCGAGTGGGTAGCCGGGATGATGAGCGATGATGATATGAAAAGCTGTATCGCCGTTAGCGACGCTTACCACATGTTCCGGATTCGCAAGTTGCTATCCCATCAAGGTTTGCGAGTATTTCTGGCCCCCCGGCCGGACTCCCGTCCAAAGTCAGTCTGGCTCAGAATCGTTGCGTTGACGAAGGAAAGCGCCAGTTATCTGTTATGGAAAGTTGGCCTTTGGGGCTGAGGCCTGTCTGAGAATCGTACTTTGCCATATAATGGTGCGCTCTAAACGTATCCTAGTAAAACGTTTTTCTCCTAGCGCATGGTGGAAAAGAAAAAGACAGCGGAACCGATCGTTACGCTGAAATCGGTTGCCGCCCACGTGGGGCTTTCTGCTGGGACGGTATCGGCGGTGCTCAACGATGCTCCCTCCGCCAGGCACATTCCGAAATCAACACGCGAGCGGGTAATCGCAGCCGCACGCAAGCTCGATTATCGGCCGAACTTTTTCGCTCGTTCTTTGCGGAAGCAGCGCACATTTACCCTCGGAGTAATCGCTCATGAAATCGGCGACGGTTACAGTTCTGCGGTAATCTCCGGTATCGAGGACAGCGCCAGCCAGCGAAATTACTTCTTTGTAACGGGTGTCCATCGACATGATCCGGAATTGTTCGACAAATACGCGCGATTGCTGATGCAACGAGGCGCGGAAGCTCTCATTACATTGGACTTCAACCTGGGGCATTCGCTTCCAGTGCCTGCCGTGGCCATTCCGGGCCACCTGGAGAATGAGGGCGTC
Source organism: Terriglobales bacterium (assembly GCA_036557105.1). Lineage (GTDB taxonomy): Bacteria > Acidobacteriota > Terriglobia > Terriglobales > Acidobacteriaceae > Gp1-AA145. The sequence goes on along the minus strand of DATBIE010000015.1, from coordinate 4,207 downwards.
ACCAATATTTATCTTGACCACAATCACGCCGCCGAGCTCGCGCTCAAGCACTTGATCGAGTTAGGGCACCGCAGGATCGCTTTCTTAAAAGGTAACCCCGAAAGTGCTGACGCCATCCCGCGATGGGCAGCGGTTGAGGCTGCAGCCACGAAGCTGGGTGTGCAACTCGATCCGGATCTAATCGTCCAGATCGACGCTCGCGATTCCACTCCGAATCTCGGGTATCCGTTTGGCAAGAAGCTGGTTGAAAGAAAAAAGCCGTTCACCGCATTATTTGCTTATAACGACATTTCGGCGATCGGCGCCATTCGCGCGTTCCATGAGAGCGGGCTGCGGGTGCCGCAAGACGTCTCAGTGATAGGTTTTGACGACATTCCGGCTGCCGCCTTTAATTACCCGAGTCTCACGACGATCCGACAGCCGCTACACAAGATGGGAGAAATTGCAGTCGACCTGCTAGTCGGGCAGCTGGAACACAAACGGGAGTGGCAGAAGGAAATATCTGTCGAGCCTGAAATTGTAGTACGGGAATCGACAGGTCCCATTGCCCCTTAAAGTTTTGCGACCTACATGGTTTTCTGTATTGCGCGGCTTAACGGGTCTGTACGAATCTAGCCAAGCTACCTTAGCATGACATCTGTGCGCGCCCTCGAAATGACATCCAAGACAGCGACGATCCTGTGCATCGACGATGAGCAGACCGCCCTCCAACTGCGCCAGCATCTGCTGGAGTCAGCCGGATACAGGGTCTTGGCAGCTAAATCCGGTTCGCTTGGGGTCAAGGCGTTCAAGTCTGAGCCGGTCGACGCAGTCATTCTCGATTACTGGATGGCCGATATGAACGGCCTTCAGGTCGCCCGCGAGATTCGCAAGGTAAACTCGTCGGTTCCTATCATTATTCTGTCGGCCTATGGAGAACTGCTCGACGAGAGCCTCGGGCTTGCCGACATCTGGATACGCAAAGGGGAAGAAGACCCTCAGTATCTCCTCAACCGGTTGGAACAGTTGCTGAAGAGCAAAACAGATAAATAAGCTGCAACCGCATATCTGGTCGCCACTTTTTCCGCTTAATCGGATCGCACGGAACCAGCAATCGGTGTTTCAGGCTGCGCCGCGGGACTTATGTTTTCACCATAGTCCGCCATCACGCCTCCGTCTTGGTCCTGCAACAATCGGTTTATTTCCTCTGCCAGACGAATCAGCTTTTCGGGATCCTTCTCGATCGCTGCTTGCTCGCAAAGCAGCTGCCACTGTTTTCTCGTTGTATCTTGCACGTTCTACCTCTCAATGGTGAATTTGCCCGCTACCCCGACGCTGTATGGCTCTTTTTTCTCCGTCGGCATTTCTCGGGTCACGCGTTCAATCCCGATTCCGTCGCTACTTTCTTCCTCGTTCGCGGTCTTCTTCACTAACGCCACGGGTATCGTTTCGAAATGAGTCTTTGCAGTTTTCACTCTGGGTAACTCCTTAACAGGTTCCACAGTAGCAAGCTGCAAGCGATACGGGTCAAATCTTTTGCATTTCGAGCCGGGCTTTAGGGGCTGCAACTTCTTCTATTTACGGTATTTAATGCGGTTCCAACGAATTGCATGGCGCACGATAATTTCAGTTGAACGTCCACTTGTGATTTTGTTTATAATTAGTTTTACGTTACGTTAACGATTAAATTGTGCTACGGAGATCACGATGAGCCCACAATTAAATAAAGCTCGTATGAACTTCAAGACCATGGCGCAGGTGGACGTTCCGCAGGGGCGAAATGGCAAACACAAAGGGATCGTGACCAAAATTATTTCCGATCTGGACCAGATCGGAAACGGCACGGCACTGAAAATTCCGCTGGCTGACTTAGCGGAGAGCAAAGAGAAGGTGCGTTCAGCGCTCAACCGGGCTGCGCACAAAGCGAATCGCACCGTGATTACCGCGACCGACGCCGATTACCTCTATGTGTGGAACGAATAAAGCGAGACGTGCAAACGAACCTTTGCGATTCTTCCACCTCACTCAATCAATGTCTCGACCATGACCACGCCGTGATGCGCCATCCGTTGTCGGTTTTTCGGAAAGCCGCCGTAAACACCGCATGCAGTTCCTTGATCGTCTTGCCGTGCTGCTTGTAGGCGTAGGTAGCCGGCGCAACTGCATAGGCACGATCGCCTTCGACGTCCACGCTCCATGGCACGCCGATCTTCGCGACGGCGTCTGTGACGCCATTCTTATCGTTGTAATCGCCAAAAGCCTTCGCCCAATCCGCGCACGAGTTCCACACATGCGGAGGAAATTCATCGATGACCGATGCAGGCGAATCGCATGCGGCCAGGGCTTTGTCGATGGTCTTTGGGCCCAGGTTGTCGGCAAATTGATGGATGGTCGCAATGATGTCATCCTTATCTGCCGCAAAAGCGGTTTGTGAAACAAACGGCAATGCAAGGATAAGGATCACGGTTGAGATTGCAACAACAATGCGGCTGAAGTTCATAGCTCCTCCCTTCATACCAACGCGCGGAAGTATATCTCACTCAGACGGCGAACGAGACTAATAAGGTGAGAGACTCTCAGCTGTTCTGAATTCGTAACACCCGGCTGAATCCTTCCCCGACCCTTGCGAGTGTGTTCTAATTTCATCTCTCGTCTGCAGGTGACGCATGATTGTCGATCGCGCTTGGGCGGAACGAAACCTCGGATTCGATCCTTATACAACGCAGCCTCCGGTTGAGACCTTTGCGGTAAAGCGCGCCGCCAAGCCAACGGCACAACCAGAAGATTTTCAACGCGAGATCATCGACTTTGACTCGGAGGCCCCGGAAGGCCGGGAGTTCTTTGCGTTCTCCACCGCGACCGGCTTGTCGCGATTCACGGACATACCATGGCCTGCTGGTCTCGCGCCTGTCATCGATACAAAAGTGCGCACCGGAACCGGCGGCAGGCTACCCGCGTCTGATGTGCTGGTTGTGACCTGGACCGTCGATGAAGGCCATGCCCTCAGCCGCGTCCTCACGCCAGGCAAAGATTCCCGCAACGACTACAAGTCCTACACGCGGAACTGCGCGAAAATCTCAAAGAACATGCGCGCGGGATGTCCCGCAAAGGAAGCCAAGCGCTTAGGCGCATATTGGACGACCACAATCGGCAGCAAGAAAGTTGTGATTTTCAAGTCCGACTCGCACATGTCGCAAGACGGGCCGAAGCTGCCGAACATTCAGGTCTGGCAGCAGATCATTGAGGACACGAAACCGAAGCTGGTGATCACTACGGGGACCGCGGGAGGAATTGGCACCGAGTTCGAAGTTGGCGACGTAGTTGTGAGCCCGATCGTGCGCTTCGATTGCACATCGAAATTTAAGAACGAGCCTTTTCACAGCTCGCACTACAACAGCAAAGCTCCGGACACTTCTCACTTTCAGAAGGCGAAGGAACTCTTTGCCGTCAACTCGGGACAGTTGCCCAAAGACAACACGCGGCCTCCGAAGATTGAGCACGTCGCGAACAACGGATTGAGTCATTCCGTAGTGACGACAGACCTCTTCGGCTTTGATACTTCAGACAACCACTACAAGCTGCAAGGGCTTGGCGATGTTTCAGAGATGGGAGACGCCGTGCTTGGTCTCGTCGCCAGCCAAATGCAAAATGCACCGCCGTGGGTCGCCGTGCGTAACGTCTCCGATCCGCAGATCAAAGCCGAGGGCACGCTGCAGGAGCAAGCCAAGCTCGCAGCGCAAATCTACAAAGCCTTCGGCCGCTGGAGCTCCGTGTGCAGCGCAATCGTATGCTGGGCGCTGATCGTGGCGCTTTAGTGCGAGATGGATTTTAACTGTCAGAACGGAGCCAGGAGAGGGATGGTCGGTGCCTACCACGGCCGATTGACGCCGGGTGAACAACACTTCTTGAGCGCTCAAAAACCACGCTTTGAATCCAGCAGAATCGTCACAGGCCCGTCGTTTACCAGCTCGACCTGCATCATGGCCTGAAAGCGTCCTGTCTCGCATGATGTCCCAGCTTCGCGGATGTGCGAAATGAAATATTCGTAAAGTTCACGCGCAAGGTCCGGCGGAGCGGCTTCATCGAACGACGGCCGCCTGCCTTTGCGAACATCGCCGTAGAGCGTGAATTGTGAGACGGCGAGAATCGAGCCATGGGTTTCGCCTACCGACAAGTTCATCTTGCCATGGAAGTCGTCGAAAATTCGCAGTCCGAGAATCTTGGCCGC
>DATBIE010000014.1:0-5858 GCA_036557105.1 Terriglobales bacterium | reverse complement strand
CCTGCAGCGCCGGTTGCTGAAGATGGAGCAGGCGCGGCCACTCCCGCAGCGAGGCCGGTTTCAAACGGAGGAATATCGACGCCTTTTGCGTAAATCACGCGGTCGCGGCCCAGCTTAGCGACAATGCCATCAAGCGGCGTGACCGCGTCTTTCGCCTGGCCATTACCGGCCCAGGCGCCGAGCTGCGATGCTTTGTCGTCCGCGAGGGGGCCAATCACTGCGACTGTGTGCGCTTTTGTAAGCGGAAGCAAAGGCTCAGGTTCATTCCCGCCAACAAACTCTGAGACAGGACGATTTTGCAAAAGCACCATCGACTCCTGGGCCAGCTTGCGTTCGGTCTGAAGACTACCGGCAGTAAGAATGTCAGTCTTTTCGCGATTCGGATCGGCGTATGGGTGTTCAAACAGTCCAGCTTTGAACTTTATGCGCAGGACCCGCCGCACAGCCTCGTCGACCACGCTTTGAGAGAGTTTGCCGGATTTGACTAGCTCAGGAATGGACTTCACGTAATCCTGGTCTGCCATGTCCATGTCCACGCCTGCAGTCAGTGCCTCGCTTGAGGCTTGGGAATCGTCTGCGGCAATGCCGTGCGGAATTAGTTCGTGGACGGAGTCATAGTCGCTCACAACGAATCCGTTGAACTTCCATTCGTCGCGAAGAATGTCGGTGAGTGTGTGGTGGTTCGCGCTCGCCGGAATTCCGTTCAGGTCGTTGAAGGCGGACATCAGCGTTCCCACTCCCGCGTTCACCGCTGAATGAAACGGCGGCAGGTAAACCTCGCGCAGAAGCTGTTCCGACATTTCGACTGTGTTGTAGTCGCGTCCACCCTCGACTGCGCCATAGCCGACATAATGCTTTGCGCAGGCGACCACGCTGGTGGGATCGGCGATATTACTGCCCTGAAAACCACGCACCCGCGCTGCTGCAACTACCGAACCAAGATACGGATCTTCTCCTGCGCCTTCGACAATTCGCCCCCAACGTGGATCGCGCGCAATATCGACCATGGGCGCGAAGACCCATTTCACTCCCGAAGCAGTGGCTTCTTTGGCGGCGACTCGCTCGGCTTGCTCAATGAGTTGAGGATCAAAGCTTCCGGCGCTCGCCAACGGTACAGGGAAGATTGTGCGATAGCCGTGGATCACGTCGAAGCCGGCGAGCAAAGGAATTTTCAACCGGGAATGTTCTACTGCCGCGCGCTGGGCTTCATTGACCTCCTTTGCTCCCAATACACCGAGCAGGGCGCCAACTTTTCCGTCTCTGATTTCCTGCATGATCTGCGGGTTCATGCCCGGCGGCTCGTTGAGTTGCCCGACTTTCTCTTCGAGTGTCATTTGCTGCAGCAGGGAATTGACACGCTGCTCGATTTCGGAGTCGGAGAGTTGTTGCGCAAAAGCTGATAAAGAGAAAACGATGAACAAGAAGAATGCCGTCGAGATGTGACGGGACCTCAGCATAATGGCCTCCATCTGAAGCAGCGAGTGTTACCAGAATTGCTCAAAAATCGTTATTCTAACTGACAACGCTTCTTCGCCGTCGGCGAATCCAATCTTTACCACAGAGGGCACAGAGAACACAGAGAAAAGCCACAGAAGCTATTCTTGTATCTTGCCGATATAAACTGCGAAGGGCTCGAGCGAAATCGAACTTAACTTCGCCGACTTGAGATTTGATTCCATGGTTGTGAGCAGAGTGTTTGCCGCGGACCCCGAAATCCCCTTGGCTTTCAAATTGAAGCTGACCTTCTGCGGCTTCGCAGACATGTTCAAGATGACGAGCACCGCGTCATCTTTATATCGTCGCAAATAGGAAAGCACGTTGGGGTCGTCTTCGTTGAGCGGAATATATTCACCGTCGCGTAAGGCGGATTCATCATGCCGTAGGGCGAGCACGCGCCTGTAGAAGTTCAAAATGGAGTCTGGGTTTTCAAGTTCCGTAGCGACGTTGTGAGTTTTGTAGCTCGCAGGGACCGGCAGCCACGGCTTGGCTGTACTGAATCCCGAGTTGGGGCTGGTACTCCACTGCATCGGGGTGCGTTCGCCATCGCGGCCTTTTTCCTTCGGCCAGCCTAATTTTCCGATTGGGTCCTTCACATCCTCGCGCCGCTTGGGATCGTTGTTCGTCATGCCGATCTCTTCCCCGTAATACATGATCGGAGTTCCACGGAGGGTGAGATAGAGACCTGCCATTACTTTTGCGATTGCGTCGTTGTGTACGCCATCGCCGTAGCGAACATAAGAGCGCACGATGTCATGATTGCTCAGCACGTAGACCGGCCAGCCTGCGGCATTCACGCCGGCGATCTGTTTGCGGAATTCGGCCGGCGAGAGCTTGTCAACGCGGGTGAACAAGAAGTCCATCGGCATCTGCAGTTCGTTGCTGTGCTGGCCGTAATACTGCTTGAGTTCCTCAATGTCTTTGGTCCAGGTTTCTCCGATGAGTACCGCGTCATATTGGTCAGCGACCTTCCGCAAGCGCTGCAATACCCCGTGGAGTTCGGGGAGCTTGGTGTTGTATACGTTGCTCATGTTCGGATCGCCGTACTGATTTTTCCCGGGGAGGATGGGATTGTCCTTCAGATTGGGATCCTCAAATAGCGTGTCGACCGCATCCAGGCGGAATCCAGCGACGCCCCGGTCGTACCACCAGCGGGTCACGTCGAACATAGCTTTCTCGACTTCGGGATTGCGCCAGTTCAAGTCCGGCTGCTCGGGATAAAAGAAATGGTAATAGTACTGCTTTGTGGTTGGATCGAATTTCCACGCAGATCCGCCAAATGTTGATTCCCAGTTGTTCGGCGGCTGACCGGGCCCTTTGCCGTCGCGCCAGATGTACCAATCGCGCTTAGGACTATCACGCGATGAACGCGATTCCTTAAACCACGCATGCTGGTCGGAGGTGTGGTTCGGTACAAAATCCATGATGATTCGAATATTGCGCTTCTTGGCTTCGCTCGCCAGCCGATCGAAATCGGCGAGCGTGCCATACATGGGATCGATATTTTCGTAGTCGGAAACGTCGTAGCCGAAATCGACCTGGGGCGACGGATAGCATGGAGTGATCCAGATGGCGTCGACGCCGAGGTCTTTCAAGTAGTCAAGCTTGGAAGTGATACCGTTCAGGTCTCCGATGCCGTTGTTGGAGCTGTCGGCAAAGCTGCGCGGATAAATCTCATAAAACACTGCGTGCTGCCACCACTGATGGCCTTCGGAATCGACTGCTTTTACTTGCGCTTTTGCTTTCGGCATAAACGTGCAGCTTCCCAACAGAGTGATTGCCAGCCAGTACGCCAGGTGAATTTTGAGGAAGTCTTTCCGTGAACTTTCCCTTTGCACTGTGCGCATTCAGACCTCCAGAAATCATTGAACGAACTTGTGATTGTCTCACGAGGATGAGTTGCTCGCGTCATGTCAGCTTGATGCCGCCGCGAGCGCTTGCTGATTATCGGGTTTGGGAATGCCCTCTGCGGGGCTGATGTAGTGGGCGCGAATTTAGCTGACATCGCCCCGTTTTCGCGAATGAGCAGCGATGTTATTATGTTCTGGACAGTCCCGCATCACCACACTCCTCAGTAGCTCAATGGCAGAGCATCCGGCTGTTAACCGGAGGGTTGTAGGTTCGAGTCCTACCTGAGGAGCCAATCTTTCGTTAGGCTAAGCGCTTCGCTATTTCTTTCGCACTTCTAGACATAAACGCTCGCATGATCTTGCGGATTCCTGCGCTCCGACAAATTCTGTGACAGTAGCTCAATGAGCACTGGTTATCTCGACATCCATCGTTCGTTGTATCCTAGTGCCGCTTCAGCAGTGGCATTCCATTTCATTCGAGGAACAATAGACGTGCGAACCCGCCCGCGATTTTTGCCCGTAATTGTCATAGCCCTCATATCGTGCTTCGCCCTGCCGCGTACGAAAGCTCAGACGTCCGCAGCCGCTCCTCGCGCCATCACCGTGGACGATATTTTCGCCCTCCGCGATGTGCGCGATCCGCAAATTACAGCGGATGGAAAATGGGTGGCCTATACGGTTTCAACCATGTCGCTGAAGGAAGACAAGAGCGAAACCCGCATCTGGATGGTGCCGGGCACAGGCGGCGATCCCATCGTGATGACCGCGCCGAAGGTGTCGTCATCGCATCCGCGATGGAGTCCCGATGGCAAGTATCTGGCGTTTCTTTCCAAGCGTGGTGAAGGCAAGACGCAGGTGTGGCTGCTGAACCGTTTGGGCGGAGAGGCCGAGCAACTCACGGAAACTATTCAGGACGTGGATGATTTCGCCTGGTCGCCAGACAGCAAGCGTATGGTCCTAGTTTTGCAGGACCCGTCGCCAGAAGAATTGCAAGAGGCGAAAGAGAAAGAAAAAGAAAAGCCCGGCAGCAAACCGGGAGAGGAGGAGGCCAAGTCAGGCAAGCCGAAAACTCCACGCCCGCACGTGATCGATCGCTATCGCTTCAAGACCGATACAATTGGCTACCTCGACCGTCGTCGCACCCATTTATACATTTTCGATATTGCGACGAAAGCGTTAACGCAGATCACGTCCGGCGATTTCGACGACGAGGATCCTGCCTGGTCTCCAGATGGAAAGCTGCTGGCGTTTAGTAGCAATCGTTCCTTGCCTGATCCCGACCGCACCTACAATTCCGATATCTGGGTTGTCGGCGCCGATAATACCGACAAGGGAGCGCATCTCACACAAATTACGACCAACCCTGGCGAAGACAACGAGCCTTCGTGGTCGCCAGATGGAAAATGGATCACTTATCTCACAAAACTCGATCCCAAACTTTTTCAGTATGGGACGTTGCACGTAGCGATTTCTCCCGCAGGCGGTGGCCCCGCGAAGGTGTTGACCAAGAGTTTTGATCGCATGTCACGCCGGCCGAAATTTTCTCCGGATGGTCAGGACATTTACTTCACGGCCGATGACGATGGCACCGAAAACCTGTGCCGCATTCCCGTTGCAGGCGGTGAGATCACCCGGCCGATCTCGGGGCACGTTGTGGTTGGGGACTACAGCATCTCCAAGTCCGGAGAATTAGCGGCACAGGTTGCATCGGCGGAGCGGCCGAACGAAGTCTTTGCCCTCAGCGGTTCCGGCACGCCTATGCGAATCACTCACGTCAACGACGAGTTCCTAGGGAAGCTAAAGCTGGTCACGCCGGAGTACGTGAAATTCAAGAGCAAAGATGGAACCATGGTCGCGGGCTATCTTTACAAGCCGCTCGACTACCAGCCTGGTCAAAAATATCCAACGCTTCTGCATCCACACGGAGGTCCGGTGGGCGCATACCACGGCGAGTTCAACCATTTTTCACAGCTCTTTGCAGCGAATGGATATGTGGTGCTCGAGCCTAATCCGCGCGGGTCATCCGGCTATGGCGAACCTTTCTGCAAGGCCATCTACGCCGATTGGGGGAACAAAGATTTCCAGGACGATATGGCGATGGTGGACTACGCGGTCGCAAAAGGCATAGCCGATCCCGACAAACTCGGCGTCGGTGGGTGGTCTTATGGAGCGATTTCTACGGATTTCATCATCGCGCAGACCACGCGCTTCAAGGCGGCAATCTCAGGAGCGGGCTCGGCTTTTTTCGCTGCTCTCTATGGACACGATGAATACGTTCTGGACTATGACACCGAGTTGGGGCAGCCATGGGCGAATCGCGCAGTTTGGGACAAAATTTCGTTCTTCTACAAAGTCGACAAGATCACCACACCAACGCTCTTCATGGGGGGCGACATCGACTGGAATGTCCCCATCGTCGGCAGCGAGGAGATGTATGAGGCAATGAAAAGTCTGGGGCGCGAAACCGAGTTGGTGGTGTATCCCGGTGAATATCACGGGTTCAAAACGCCC
>DATBIE010000013.1:0-2879 GCA_036557105.1 Terriglobales bacterium | reverse complement strand
GCAAGCAGTTTCGAGCCGCCGACGTTGCGGCACGATATTTATCCACTATTGAAAAAGTGGCGTCCGCAGTGGATACAATGCAGAATCCACCGGCGCGGAGTAACTAGTGGCGGTACACGGCAAGGTTGGAACGGCAGTAGCGTGTCGTGAAAAGGAGAGGTTATGAGCAAATTTGCCATCGTATTTATTACGATCGCGGTTCTGATCCTGCTCGGGATCGGGAAATACATCAGCGTAAAAAACACGCTGGTAGCAAAGAACGAAGCAGTAAAGACTTCGTGGTCGCAGGTGGATATCGTTTTACAGCGCCGCGCCGACCTCATCCCGAACCTGGTCGAAACTGTGAAGGGCTATGCCAAGCAGGAGCAAACCGTTTTTGGCGACATCGCCAAGGCCCGCAGCCAACTGCTCAACGCCGGAACTCCGGAGCAAAAGATTTCCGCAAACGCCCAACTGGATGGGGCTTTGGGGAGATTGTTGCTGATTGTTGAGAACTATCCGCAGTTGAAGTCAAACGAAAATTTCATGCGCTTGCAGGACGAACTTGCCGGCACGGAAAACCGCATCGCCGTGGAACGCCAGCGCTATAACGACACATTGAAGGACTACAACGTTTACGTGCAGCAGTTCCCCAACAGCATTTTCGCCTCGAGCCTTGGATTCAAGCCGAACACTGCATACTTTGCAGCGACCGAGTCCTCGCGCGAAGTCCCAAAGGTCAATTTCGCATCGCCGTCACCGCAGCCTTCTCCAGCACCTGCGCCGGCACACTAGCGGGCTTAAGAACGCTTGGCTTTAGATGGCCTCGTTGGTACAGTAGAGCCGACATGAAACGGGCAGTCCTGACTGCAATCCTGCTCAGTTGCCTTCCTCTTTTTGCTCAGAACCAGTCCGCGCTGGAACTCGCCAATATTCCTGGCCGCAGCACGATCAACCTCGATGGCGCGTGGAACGCCGTCGTTGACCCGTACGAAACCGGCCTCAACATGCGCGTGTACGAGAACGCGCAGCCGAAGACGAAGAGCGACCTCATCGAGTATGACTTCGGTCGTTCTCCGAAATTAAAAGTTCCCGGCGATTGGAATACCCAGCGCGATTCGTTGCTGTTCTACGAAGGGCCGGTCTGGTATCAGCGAAATTTTAACTATCACAAGCGCGCGAACACCCGCACATTCCTGCATTTCGGCGCGGCGAATTACTCATCACGCGTGTGGCTGAACGGCAAGAAGCTCGGCGAACACATTGGCGGATACACGCCATTCGCTTTCGAGGTCACGGACCAGATCTCCGATGGCGAAAACAGCGTGGTGGTTGAGGTAGACAACACGCGTCATCTGGAAGGCGTCCCCTCCGTAAAGACCGATTGGTGGAACTACGGCGGCCTCACCCGCAGCGTGAACCTCGTAGAAGTTCCACAAACCTTTATCGCGAACTATGTCGTTCAACTCGCGAAAGGCAAGCCGGACACTGTCGCCGGATGGGTGCAATTCAACGGGCCTGCGCACCCTCAGCAAGTCACGATCGAAATTCCGGAGATTGGATTAAAGCAATCTTCGCCCGTCGATGGCGCTGGCCGGGCGACTTTCAGCTTCTCCGCACGAGTCGATCTATGGTCGCCGGAAAATCCCAAGCTCTATCGCGTTGTCATTTCCGGGGGCGGGGACAGCATTACCGACGAAATCGGGTTCCGCACCGTCGAGACCCGCGGCGCGCAAATTCTTTTGAATGGCAAACCAATCTTCCTGCGTGGGATCTCCATGCACGAAGAAGCGCCATTCCGCAGTGGACGCGCCTTTTCCGAAGAAGACGATCGCACTCTGCTCACCTGGGCGAAGGACCTCGGCTGCAACTTCGTTCGCTTTGCTCATTATCCGTACAACGAAGAAATGGTGCGCCTCGCCGACCAAATGGGCTTGCTCGTTTGGGAGGAGGTCCCAGTCTATTGGGACATTCAGTGGCAGAATCCTGCAACCTTGGAGAATGCAAAATCGCAACTGCGCGAAATCATTTCTCGCGACCACAACCGCGCCGCGATTGCAATCTGGTCGATGTCCAACGAGACCCCAATCTCCACCGAGCGCACGGAATTTCTGAAATCGCTCGCGGCGTATGCCGGTCAACTCGATTCGACTCGCCTGATCTCTTCCGCACTGAACCACTGGGACCATTCCACCCCTGGCGTACGCACCCTGTCGGATCCGGTCGGGCAGTACCTCGATGTCCTGGGCCTGAACGAGTATATGGGCTGGTACGAATCGACTCTCGAAGACATGGACCACATGCAGTGGAAGTTCGCCTACGACAAACCGGTCATCGCGAGCGAATTCGGCGCAGGCGCGCAATACAACTTGCACGGCGATGCCCAAACTAGGTTCACCGAGGAGTACCAGGCAAAGCTCTTTGAACATCAGCTCGCTATGTTGCAGCGGATTCCGCAACTGGCAGGAATGTCTCCCTGGGTGCTGATGGATTTCCGCTCGCCACGCCGCCTGCTGCCTGGTATTCAGGATTATTACAACCGCAAAGGCTTGATCTCCGATCAAGGCCAGCGCAAACAGGCGTTCTACGTCCTGCAGAAGTTCTACGCAGAGAAGACGAAAGCCACCGCGCATTGATTGCTTCCCAAATCGATGTGAGATGGGTGCCCTATAACGAGCCGGAAGGCATTCTTGGTCCTGTTCAGGTTTTCTCTGCGTTCTCCTGTTTACCCCTCTGCGATCTCTGCGGTTAAAAGCTTTTTCTGAGTAAAACCACGCGTCCCGTCAACAAGTATCGCCGGCGCTGCACCTCACGACTTCGCATTACAATCAAGTCTTTCAGGAGCATCCATGCACTATCGAAAGTTCGGACGCACCGGGGTTGACGTCAGCGACATGGCT
>DATBIE010000012.1:0-17781 GCA_036557105.1 Terriglobales bacterium | reverse complement strand
GAGCACGAGATCCGGGGACTGGAGGACTCCGAGTGGCAGCGTGACCAGAGCACGCGGTGCGCTGAAAGTGCGCTCGTTCCCGCCCGAGAGAGTACGCAGCTGCACATTTCCAGACTTCCAGTGAATGCTCTTTACAACCGTGTTCAGGTGAATTGGAACATTCAGTTCCGTTAGCTCTGCAGAGAAGATGTCGAGCAACTTCTGATATCCGCCCTGGATGCGAAAGGCTCGGTCACCTTCGATCTGCTCTTCGGCGGCGAATCCGTGGACCAGCCAGTGAACGCTCACCAGGCCGGGGTCGGCGGCGTTGAATCCGCTGACGTAGCCGGTGGCCCACTGTTTGGCAGTGGCGAAGTCGTTCCCCGGAAAATTGCGGGCGAGAAAGTCGAGGAAAGACTCGTCGGGACCTTCATCGTTCATCTCGTCGAGAATTTTGCCGGCTTGCGCGAAGAAGTTGCATTGCTGGAGTTTGCCATCGAGCGAGCACCAGAGGTCGCCATCGACCTCGGCGACTTTGAGATTGTGCTTTTGCAGAGGAAGCCAGATTTCCGGGGAGAGGCCGTGAACAAATTCTGCACCGAGATCGACGGCGTGATTCAGGGTTGGGTCGATCTGAGTAAAGATGCGGCCGCCGATGCGATCACGGGCTTCGAGAATTTCGACGCGGAGGCCGGCGCGTGCGAGGTCTGTTGCGGCGGAGAGGCCCGCTGCGCCCGCACCGATGATGAGAACGTCAGGGGACATGAACTCGGAGCTCCTTCTGTGAACTCTGCTTTTAAAGGCATAAAAGCTTTTAACCGCAGAGATCGCAGAGAATACAACTGCCGAGCTCGCCGAGTGAAGGAGGTCAAGCTACAGAGAACGAACTCCAATCACGTACTCGCAGCCAACAGACGCGGCATGCGGGTTATGACTTTTCACGGCTCGAGCTTGACTCGAAGGGTCCCGCATATGTCCTCGCCGCTACGAAAACAGGTTACTCGGCTTCGTAGGGTAATCCGCGCTGCGAATCACCCCACTCTGCTCGGAATCATGTGCATTGAGAATCATCTGCTCGCCAAGGCCGGTTCCAGCTTGCCGGACTTGAAGGCTTCGTAGCGGTGGTTAACTTCTTCCCAGTTCACCACGTTCCACCAGGCTGCCAGATACTCTGGGCGACGGTTGTTGTATTTCAGGTAGTAGGCGTGCTCCCAAACGTCGTTGCCGAGAATCGGGAATAGGCCTTGCGAAAGGGGATTGTCCTGGTTCGGCGTGCTGATGACCTGCACATCGCCACCTGGCTTGCCCGCGAGCCATGCCCATCCGCTGCCGAATTGTTTCGCGCCTGCATCATTAAATTTTGTTTTGAAATCATTGAAGCTGCCGAAAGCTTTCTTGATCACGTCGGCAATTGCGCCCGACGGGTCGCCACCACCTTTCGGCTTCATGATCTTCCAGAACATGGTGTGGTTCACGTGGCCGCCACCGTTGTTGCGAACTGCGGTGCGGATATCCTCAGGAACTGAGCTCAAATCTCGAATTAAATCTTCCGCGCTCTTCGATTGCAGGTTGGGGTGTTTCTCAAGCGCGGCGTTCAGGTTCTTCACATAAGCGCCATGATGCATGTCATGGTGCAGCTTCATGGTTTGTGCATCGATCACGGGCTCAAGGGCCGAGTAGTCGTACGGCAAGGGGGGTAGTTCGTGCGCCATATTCTTCTTCCTCCAAAATGAAAGATGATTTGTTCCGGCCCGAGGATGCAGCGGGCAATGGTCAGTGATGAATGGCTAGTGGCAAGTAATTCCAATGTCTTACCGACCACTGACAACTAGCCACTGATCACTTTTCTATTGTCCACCAATTGAGAATGGTTTGCACGTAGCTGCACCCGGAGGTGAGTTAAGTAAGACTGGTTGGTTGTAGTCGATATTGGCACGCTCAAGATGGAGAAAAGTGCGTGTAGCGGATGTCCCAGAGATAACGCAAATGTTGCCCGTATTGCGGTAAGACGGCCGACTCGGTCAGCAAGCCAAAGGCTATTGTCTTGGCTCATACCGCATCGCTACCGCGCCGGAACCGAACTCCAGCTGGCTGACGAGTCTCAAGTCGATATGC
Source organism: Terriglobales bacterium (assembly GCA_036557105.1). GTDB lineage: Bacteria > Acidobacteriota > Terriglobia > Terriglobales > Acidobacteriaceae > Gp1-AA145. Next base: position 15,687 of record DATBIE010000012.1, on the reverse strand, counting down.
TTCGATAGCCCCGCGAACAACGTCGGCCCATGGCCCGCTAGCCTGGGATGCACCACGAACTCGTACTCATCGATCAATCCAAGCTCCGCCAACGCAAGCGGGAGCGTCACGCCTCCGACGAACAATCCGTTGCCCGGCTCTTGCTTGAGCTGCTGAACAACCTTCCCCAGATCTCCGCGCACGAGTTCCGCGTTCCAATCGACGTGGGGCAGGGTGCGCGACACGACGTACTTCTTTGAGGCGTTGATCGTCCGGGCGAAAGGTTCCATCCACGCGGGCCTCGCTCCCGTCCGGGCTGGCGCCCGCCACGCTGCCTCCATCATTTCGTAAGTCACGCGTCCAAAAAGGAGGGCGTCGGCCCGGCTGACATTTTCGGCCGCGTAGCGATGCAAGTCTTCGTCCGCGATCATTGCACGATGATCGCAACAGCCGTCCAAGGTGACGTTGATGGAATACCGAAGGGGTCGCACCCCGCAAGAGTACCGCTGGCACGGTAGACCAGCAAGGTTAGCCCGCTGCAGGGTAGGACCCACGCTCGTGACGAATCATTGACTCAAGCTACACACCCGCAGCTACGAACTGCGAGTTAGTTTTGAAGGGTTGAAGTAGATTTACGACGGACGAAGTGGCTATCGGGTCAAGCGGCACAATAACGTTGTTGCATTTGCAGTTCACGACGGAGCAGGGCGCGGTTGAGTTGCTCTATGAGTTGCATCAGTTTCTCGGGATCTTGTTCACGGCTGGCGGCTTCAGACAGCACTCGCCAATCCTGTACCTGGGTTTCCATACTCACCTCCGCAGACTGGATTTGTACTTGTTGGTATGCACTTGCCGTGCCATGACTCAGAACGGCTTGTTTTCTGCGATTTGGACAAATGCCTCCAGAACAGGGCAGGTAAGAAATTCCTAAAACCAGAGCAGGATTTCTCCATGGACTTTCGCGTAAATCACGTGTGCAAAATGTTTGTCACTTGCGGCCCAAGAAACGGATGCGCGCAGTGAACGCTCGGCGATCGAAATTGCTGAACTGAAGATATTGCGGCGATCCCAAATTGTTGTTCACGGTAAAAGGATTTTGCCGGTTGGTGATGTTGTCGAAACCACCGCGCAGAGCCCAATAGAAACCAAGGGCGTGAAATCTTTTTTCAATGTGTGGATTGATCGTAATGTAGGTCGGGAAACGATGCGCCCCGGGCGGCATTACCAATTGTTGCTGCTCGTTGACGATCGCGAATGGAAACCCACTTCGCACCTCAAGAGAGTATGCGAGATCAAAACCCTTGATAAGTGGCAGCAGTCCCCATGAGAGGAAACGGTTTGGTGTGTCCCAGGCGTAAGGACCGAAGACTTGCGGGCTGACGATTAGATTGTCGAGCGAGTAATCGATTACCTGGCTGGAGGTGGAACTGGAGCGTGTGTATGAAGCGGTCACGATGTAATTCTTGTGGAAGGCGCGACGCGCATCGATTTTGAAAGCATAATAATTATCGTGTCGCGTGTTCTGCAGGAGAAAATCGGTGCCCGGCACTCCGCCCGGAGTGTTGTAGACGAAACCATTACTACCTTCGCGGCTTAAGAATTGGGCTTTGAGAAAAATCTGTGCCGGAAGTTTGCGTTCGAGCGCGATGCTCCAGTTCACGTATCGCGGTACAACCAGCTTATTACGATCGACGCGAAAACTGGACACAACGGAACTCATTAAATTGCCCGCGGGAGTGAAGAAGTAATCGTGTACTGTACCCTGGAGCGGCTGCGCGATCAGAGACAAGTTCGTGGCCTGGTAGACCACGCCTATACCGGCGGAGATTTTTGTTTCGCCCGAGTTGTCGAGCATATAGGTTGCGGCAAGTCGTGGCGAGAGAAGCGGCTCGCGAACAATCTGATCCCAGTCGAAGCGGAGTCCCGGCTCAAGCAGAAGACGCGGCAACACCGCCCAACGGTCTTGTACGAATGAGCCAATTTCCGCGTTGTGTGTGCTGGACAGGGCCGCTCCGGAAAAAACGGAATAGAACGCGCATGGCGAAGGACTCGGCGGAACCGATGGTGGCCCCAGGCAGGTGCTGTTCGGAGGCAGTGTTTCTCCCTGGCGGAGCACGGAGACAGGGGTCCGGCGGAACAACTGGTCATAATTTATGTGGTCGACGTCTCCGCCAAAGATGAGATCGTGCCTTCCATGCCATTCGGCGGGCATGTAGATATTGACCAGCCCTTGAGAGCGGGCCGCAGTCGTGTTCGCGCGGAGATAATAATTTCCCAGCGTGACTTCAGGCGTCTGCACAAAAGGGGCGGTACCGGCCGGAGTTTGTCGTAGTCCATAGCGATCGTAACCGAAGCCAAATTCAAGAAGTTTGTTTTCGCCCAGAGTGTGCTGCTCTTTGAGGTTAGCGACATATACGTTCTCATTGTCCGAGGGACGGGTGGATGGCGGATTCAGCGTTGACATGCCGAAGTGCTCATCGTGGAGCCAATCGACGAGAAAGCTCGCGGTGAGAATGTCCTGTGTGGTCAGGTTGGCCTGAATCTTAGCGATGTTTCCACCGCGCCAGACGGTATCGGAGTCCTGGTGCGCCGGCAGGTCGGGCATGATGACGTTGTCGTATTCACCGTCGAGGCCATCGAAGAACCACAGCTTTCCTTTAACGACAGGTCCTGAAACCGTGAACCGCGGATCGACCTTGTCGAACGCCCATCCTCTCTTGTGTTGAAACGAAGGGAAGAAGTTTGTCGCTGCGAAGCGGTAATGGTCGTCGCCGATGCCAGTCTCGAGCGAGAGGACTCCGGCCGGGCCTTTGCCGTACCGGGCGGGAAGCCGGCTGGTTTCAACCTTCACCTGGCGGAGGGCGTCGGTGCTGGGGCGCACCAGCAATTGGCCGTTCGCCGGCTGGGTGACGTCGAAGCCGTCGAGAAGCACGCGAGTCTGGTAGGTCTCGGCCCCCTCGACGTGTGGCTGGGCGGTCTGGTCGAGGACGACTCCCGGTATGTATTCCAGCGCGTAGCGATAGTCGCGGGTGTTGGGATAGGGAATGTTCAAAATGTCGATGCCGCTCAGTTGCTCCTGAGAGGAAATCTGCTCGGGATCGATGGCCGGAACTGATTCCACTACATTGACGCTCTCGCGGATCTCTTGTTGGTGATGGAGGGCGATTTCCAGCGTGCCGTACGTCTGTACCTTCGGCAGGTTGACGGCATAGAAATCTTCTTTTTCTGCGCGAAGCTGCCACTCGCCAACCGGAATATCGGCGAAGTGACAGCGGCCGGTTATGTCGGTTTGACAGTGCAAGGAAGCGTTGGCCGAATTCAGATCAACGCGCGCGGCGGGAACGGCGACGCCATTTTCATCGAGGACAACAACCGTGAGAGTGCGGGATGCGGGGCTGTTCTGTGAAGCTACCGTCTGGGCGGAACAGATTGCGGCGAAACAGAACGCGACATATCCGGCCAGGAGAACTTGCGACGATACTTTCAGAACTAAACGGCAGTTTGAATGCATTCTGAGCGACTGCTGTGTGCTGCGCAGGGCTACAAAGAGGACGGTCAAAGTTACAAAATGTGAGAGCAGCCAACTTCGCAATTTCGCTCAGGCGTGCGACAAGCGTTCATAGTCTGCGGCAGATTGCGCGGGAAGCAGGACCCAAAGGGTATAAATGCCCAGCGCGGTTCCAAACGGCGGATGAAACAATGCAAGTATGCCGACGACTATGGCGGTAACCCGCGCCCAACGCTCGCGGTTCATCAGCCCCCATCCCACGGCAATTCCTCCCGCGGCCACCAAAAGAAAAAGCGATCCGAGCGACAGCAGGAATGGCGGCATGAATGGGCGGGTAAACATGTCATCGCCGATCATAATGTGCGGCGCATGGCTCAGGCCCATGAGCACGAGCGACGGAATCACCCAAAGGACGCCGACTACGATCCAGAGAATGCCCAAAATGCGCAGATGTTTTTGTAGCCTTCCTTGTACAATCGGGGCTGGAGCGCCGCCCGAAACCGGGGCTCCGCATTTGGGGCATACATTAAAATCGGGTTGCAATTGCGTGCCGCAGCGATTGCAAAACATACAAAGCTCCTATTTATAGAATACGCTACAACTGTGCGCGAAGTTCATGATTACTCTGCAGGTGCAGAGGATGATGGCCCGTTGCCACGAAATTCTGATACGGGTCGGTTACCCCTGGCGGTTAGCAGTCAGTCCTTGTAAATAAAGATGCCGACCGAAATGAGCGCAGAGCTCCCCGATCCACACAAGCGCCGCCGCTATCCACGTTACGCAATCGATGTGCGGGTTTCCGCGAAGGTCTTTCGCGCCGGAGCTCCTATTGAATTGTGGGGGCGGTCGATTGAGCTGGGCCGGGACGGGATTGGCGTGACATTGACCGGACAGCTTGAGCCGGGCGAGGTAGCAACGCTTGAACTGACTCTGCCGGCTGGCGCTACTCTCTTGCGTTTGCGCGCCCTCGTCCGCTACCGCGATGGTTTGCGGCATGGATTCGAGTTCCTCGCCCGCGATGCCATCCAGGAAGACCTGATTCGGCGAACGTGCGAGTTTCTTGCCTATGGTTCGAAGTAAGGTTTTCAGCGCTGCAAACCAGCTTGGCATTTCTCTAATCTGCTGAAAACGCGCAATAATGAAGAAGTTTTGTAACGTTTCGTCCGGGCAGGTATCCAAAAATATATAGATAACGTCTCTAGTCAGTAGGAGAGTTTTGTGCTCATCAAGAAATCTGCTGATATTCGTTCGTCGGAGATCACCCCGCAGGACCTTTACGTGAACCGGCGGAAATTTCTCGCCGGAGTAGGGTTAACCGCTGCGGCCGTGGGGCTCGGCGCAAAGGAACTGCTTGCGCCTTCTCGTGAAGCCAGAGCAATGGAGGCGATCAGCGGAATTCAGAAGAGCGCCTTTTCTACAAACGAAAAGATCACCCCCATCAACGACGTTACTCATTACAACAACTACTACGAATTCTCGACCGAGAAGGAGCCGCCCGCAGAGCTCGCTAAGAATTTCAAAACTCATCCCTGGACGGTGACGATTGACGGCGATGTGCCGAAAAAACAGAAGTTGGATATTGACACAATCTTGAAATTTGCGCCGCCTGAGGAGCGAATCTATCGGTTGCGCTGCGTTGAGGGCTGGTCGATTGTGGTGCCGTGGGTGGGTTTTTCACTCAGCGAACTGATTAAGCGAGCGCAGCCTCTGGGGAAAGCGAAATATGTTGTTTTTACCTCCGTCCTTAGACCGACAGAAATGCCCGGACAGGACCGGCAGATACTCGATTGGCCCTATGTAGAAGGATTGCGCATGGATGAAGCTATGCATCCGCTCACGCTGCTTTGCTTCGGCATGTATGGACAAACGTTGGCGAACCAAAATGGCGCGCCTTTGCGCGTGATCGTTCCATGGAAGTATGGGTTTAAGAGCGCCAAGGGGATTGTGAAAATCAGTTTCAGCACGAAAGAGCCACTCACTACGTGGAATGAGGCCAACCCGCACGACTTTGGCTTCTACTCGAATGTGAACCCGAATGTGGACCGATACCACAGCCAGGCGCACGAGCATCGTCTGGGCGAGTTCCTGCCGCGCCCGACGCTGATGTTCAACGGATACGATCAGGTTGCGGGCCTGTATTCGGGGATGGACTTGGCCAAGAATTACTAGAGCTGTCAGCTCCCGGCTTTCAGCTTTTAGCTAAGACACGTCGTACTGGGCGCTGGACGCCTAGCAGCTTAAAGCTGACATTTTCAATTTCAATGATCCGCTGGATAAAAGTCGTTGTATTCCTCGCCTGCCTTTTTCCGCTCGGGCTGCTGCTGTGGAGGTTTTTCGGCCCGCATCCGACGGACATGACGACGTGGGGTGTCGGTCTGGGAGCGAACCCGCTTGAGGCTCTGGAACACGGTACCGGAGATTGGACGCTGCGTTTCATCCTGATCACGCTGTCCATCACACCGCTCCGCAAGCTCCTGGGAATTCCATCGCTAATCAAGTTCCGGCGCATGTTCGGGCTGTTTGCGTTTTTCTACGGCTGCCTGCATTTTGCGACGTACCTGACTCTCGATAAGTTTTTCAACCTTCAGGAAATTCTGGCGGACATCGGAAAGCGCAAGTACATTACGGTCGGTTTTACGGCTTTCGTACTGCTGGTTCCGCTGGCGCTTACTTCGACAGCGGCCTCAATTCGACGGCTGGGAGGAAAACGTTGGCGCGCCCTGCACAGGCTGATCTATGCAGCCGCTATTGCCGGGGTGATTCACTACATCTGGCTGGTGAAAGCCGATATTCGCAAGCCGCTGGAGTATGGCGCCGTGCTGGCGGTGCTGCTCGCCTATCGGATCATTGAATGGATTCGCGCAAGTGTTCGACAGCCTGCGCCACCTGCGCGGGTGAAAGTGGCTGTCGAATAGCATACTTCGGGTGCATCCTTGCTCATGCGGCTTTGAACGGCGCATAGAATACGCTTGTGCTCGCGCGCTCACTCACTTTCTCGCCAGAACACGACGAGCTTTTCTTTCAGGAATTGCCGGCGGCTCCGGCTGTCTTTCTGCTGCGCACGGCGGAACCCGAGCAGGCGGACCGGAATGTTCACGCCGAAGCATACGTAAGCAGGACGGCAAACCTGCGGCGCAGACTGCAGCGCTTATTGGGACCTCCGTCCCAACTGAGCAAACGATTGAACCTACGCAATGTGGTGCGTGAGGTTGAATTCACTCTCACCGGCTCGGACTTCGAATCGCAGTTTCTGCTGTATCAGGTCACGAGGAAACTTTTTCCCAAAACGTATTCGTCGCGTCTGCGGCTGAGGCCTGCGCCGCTAATTAAGCTGCATTTAGAGAACGAGTATCCTCGGGCCTCAGTTACGACGCGATTGGGGAAATTGGCAAATCGCGATAACAGAGAGGCAAACCTCTACTACGGACCTTTCCGCTCCCGCGCTGCAGCCGAGCAATTTGCCAACGACTCGCTCGATTTTTTCAAAATGCGCCGCTGCGTGGATGACCTTCATCCTGATCCAGCATTTCCCGGGTGCGTCTATTCCGAAATGAAGATGTGCCTGGCGCCGTGCTTCAAGGGCTGCACCGATGAGGAATACCATACTGAGGTCCAGCGAGTGCAGGCATTCTTTGATTCAGCCGGGGAAAGTTTTTCTCGTGAGCTTGCCCTACAACGTGATCGTGCATCAGAAGCGCTCGCGTTTGAAGAAGCGGCGACAATTCACGCGAAAACCGAAAAACTAAAGCCTGTACTCGCGCAAGTGCCGGAGATTGTGCAGAGGATTGACCGCTTGCAGGCGATCATTATTCTGCCCGCCGCAGAAACGGGAGCGGTAATGCTGTTTCATTTTGCAAACGCGCTATTCTCTGGGCCAGTCCCCTTCCGCATCGAACACAGTGGCGAACCAGAATCGCTCGAATCACGTCTGCAAACGGTGATCGCGGCCTTCACCCCTCCTGAGGATCCATCAACGACAGAGCGTACCGAGCATCTTTCGATCCTGAAGCGCTGGTATTACCGCTCACACCGTATTGGGGAAATCTTTTTCGCGGATGATAAGGGTGCGTGGCCAATGAGGAGAATTGTGCGTGGCATCGGGCGAGTCTACCGAGGCGAGAAGGCGGGCGAGGCAGCCGGATTTTCTGCGACGCCGGCGGGAACGTCATCATCTTAGAGGGCGGGCTTTGTGAACTTAGCGATCTTGCCGACTAGAGACGTTTAACCGCAAAGAGCGCAAAGGACTCGCAAAATGCGCTAAGAAAGTGGATCGCTTATGAACTCTGACCAGTCCCTTCGCAAACATTTGATCGAACTTCTGGATGGTGGTCATGCTCACGCTACCTTCGATCAGGTCATTGCAGAGTTTCCGGAAAAGCAGCGCGGCGAAATTCCGAAAGGCCTGCCGCATTCGGCGTGGATGCTGCTCGAGCATATGCGCATCGCGCAGTGGGACATTCTCGACTTCAGCCGAAACGCGGAATACGAGCAGTTGAAGTGGCCGGATGACTACTGGCCCAAGACTCCGGCGCCGTCAAATGCGGAAGCGTGGGACAAAAGCGTGAAGACGTTTAAGGACGATTTATCCGCAATGAAGGCGCTGGTCAGCGATCCGAAGGTTGACCTGTTCGCCAAGATTGCTTGGGGAGACGGGCAGACCCTCCTGCGCGAGGCCATGCTGGTTGCCGACCATAATGCGCATCATCTTGGTCAGATCATCGATGTGCGGCGATTGCTGGGAGTTTGGAAGTAGTAGCGCCAAAGGCCTATAACCACGAAGGGCACGAAGGTTCACCAAGAAAAAGCATTTAACCCCAGGGATCGCAGAGAAGAAATCGCGAGGACGCGAGAGAGAGACGACGGCATCATGACGAGAGCCGCCATGAGTTTCGTCCTGATCGCTTCCGGAATACCACCCTCAAATCACTAACCACGAAGGGCACGAAGGTTCACGAAGAAAAAGCATTTAACCGCAGGGATCGCAGAGAAGAGATCACGAGGACGCGGAGAGAGAGACGACGGCATCATGACGAGAGCCGCCATGAGTTTCGTCCTGATCGCTTTCGGAATACAACCTTCAATAATCACTAACCACGAAGGGCACGAAGGTCCACGAAGAAAAAGCATTTGACCGCAGGGATCGCAGAGAAGAGATCACGAGGACGCGGAGAGAGACGACGGCATCATGACGCGAACCGCACCGAGCTTCGTTCCGATCGCTTTCGGAATACGAGCTTCAATAATCACTAACCACGAAGGGCACGAAGGTTCACGAAGAAAAAGCATTTAACCGCAGAGATCGCAGAGAAGAAATCGCGACGATGCGGAGAGAGACTCGACGGCATCATGACGCGAACCGCAGTGAGCTTCGCGCCGAGCGCTTCCGGAATACAACCTTCAATTCCTTCCGCCACCTTTCGGCGATTCCAATCAGCACCCAATCGATTTCGGGCGACACGTATCGCAACAGCGTGTCCGTCGCGGGATGGATGCGCAGAGCAGGCGCGACCATCATCAGCAACGGATTCTCCGGCGAAAGCTCGCGTCCAGCAAAGTAACCGAACTTCTGAAATTCGCCGCGGGAATGGTGCCAGGCGACCCGAGACCAGTAGTCAATTCCTTGCAGCGGAAGGTGAATGTCTTCGTCGGCTTTCAGTTCGATCACGGCAAGCCGGCCTTCGCGTGTCGCAGAGAGCACATCGATCATGGCGCGATCAGACGCCGAAAAGGCCGGCACCTGCGAATAGCACCATTGCGAATCGAGCTGATCATCAATGGCACAAATGTTCTTGACGGTAAGGGATTCGAGCCATCGCTCTGGATGCAGCCGCCACCAGCGTTCCTCGCTGGGTCCTTCCGCGTGGCGGACTTCCGCGATGCTGCGAATCAGCCGCTCCAGTTGCGCGAAGTTGCTGCCATCGAGCACGCGCTCCTCGGGTCCGGCGCCAAACACAATTTCCGGCTCGCTGGTAAATTCCCCCGGTTTTGCGGAAAGTCGCGCTCTCGCGAATTCCAATCCGTGCCGTCGAAAGGCAATCTCCGCCGAAGACAGAATCCCGACCTCCACTTCAGGCATTAGGGTCCTGATAAGCGCGATTGGTGCCGAGAAGCGGGAGTTGACGGCCGATTCGTCTGGACAATGAATCAGCCGAGTAGACGCATTGCCGCGATCGTCAATGTCTATCCTCCGAAGTTCTTCGCTTCGTTCCTCCAGTTCATACAATTGCCACTTTGCTGCCGCAGAATTCAGGTGAGCCACGCGCTCGCGGACAAGCGATGAGCATCCGTCGGCAACAAACAGCATCAGACCTTCGACGACCAGTTTGCCTGCGTGAGCTTGACGGCAATAGTCGAGCCACAGAATTCCAAAGGTCAACGCCCCGTCAATTGACGATTGCAGTTCCTTGCGGTTCACTGCAATTACCGCAAAGCCGGACTGCCCGCGCTTCAGCAATCCGCGGGCGTAAATCGGACCAAAGGATTTTTCGAGATCCATGGATGTGCTGAGTTGCGCGATGGTTAGATCAGGAAATCTGCTGCGGAGCACTCTTTCGAGAACACGTTGATATGAGGCGCGGATTGCCCGTTTTGCTGATGGACTCCGGCGGTCGCGATTACGGCAAATTTCCAATTTCGTTGGCCGGCTATGACCTAGCTTCTGTACAGTCACGCATAGAGTTTCGCCTCGCGTCTCGACATCAAGTACGCGGCGGACGACATTGCGCTCTGCCGACCAGAGGTGCAGCAAACACTTATTGCGTTCACCAGAGATTGAGTACCTGGCCTGCACCAGATCAAACGCCACAGCCCCATCTTCAATAACGACCGCAGCGGTGCTTAGCGAGAGAAAGTTCTCCAGCGTCCTGGAGAGAATTTCCGGCGTCATAGACCAAGTCTTCCAGATCCGAGGGGAAAATCTCTGTGACGAGTGAACATCGCCCCGGCGCTTACCCTTTGGATCGCGAGTTGGAACGTGTCTTTAAACCCCTCGTTGATAGCAGGAATCACGTCAGTAAATAGCTTTTTGAGAGGCAGCAACATCTCAGGAGCTGCTTCTGCTAGTGTGCCCAGAAAAGGGTCTGCGAAGGGCCGATGCTCAAATGCGAATTTGCCCGCAAGCCCATGTACCACAAGTACTTAGACCTCGAAGGTCAATGACTTCGGTAACTTTCGTTGCCCCTCGTTGCAATGTAATCTGCCCCTGATGTCTCACGAACCAGGTAACTCGTCAGGAGCCGCGAAAGCCGCGCGGTCGCGTTATGCAGAAGTGCAGGGCGCGCCGCGTTTCCCGGTCAAGCTGCCGATGCACATCAAGTCGCAGGTCGGCGAGTCTGACACGGAAAGCGACAACATCTCCGCCAATGGTGTGCTGTTTCACCATGATGTGGACATGCCGCTCGGCTCAACCATCGATTTCACGATCTCTTTTCCCGCTGACGTGGTAGGCACGGACGCGGACGTAAAAGTGCTATGCCGTGGCCGAGTTGCACGCACCGACCAAGAAGGCGGACGCCGTGGTGTTGGTGTGGTAATCGACGAATATCAGTTTGAACGCCGTTGATTGCTAGCGGAAAAGGTAACTCATGGCAAGCGCTGCATTGAGCACGGGAGAAGCAAGAGTGACCCCTCCGGAAATGGAGAGCAGGGAACAATTCATTCGTGTCATTGTGGCGGACTCGCAAGCGATCTTCCGCGCGGGCCTGCGCAAGATTTTTGCGGTAGAGGACGACATCCGAGTTGTTGGTCAGGCCGAGACGCTGCCTCAGGCGCTTTCCGCGGCCAAGAAATTTTCTGCTGAAATTCTGATTTTCGAAGCCGCACTGGCCGAAAACCCCATTGACGCAGTACAGGAAATTGTCAAGAGCGCGCCGGCATTGCGCATCGTCGTGGTGACCGAAGCGCCAGACCAGGAATTGACTCTGGAATTACTCCGTCGCGGGGCGCATTCGATTGTTTCGCGCGAAGTTGATTCCGAAATCTTCGTGGATTGCCTGCGGACGGTCTACAAAGGCGAGCCGTGGCTTGAGCCTCATGCCATTAAGTGGGTATTGGAGGCGTTCCGCACTCAGGGCAGCCGGCCCCATGGTGGACGTTCGAAAGTCCAACTGACTCCCAAAGAGTCGCTGATTGTCTCCTGCGTAACGCAGGGAATGAAGAACAAAGAAATTGCCGCCCGCGTGGGCACGACCGAGCAGGTGGTGAAGAACTATCTGCGTAAGGTCTATGACAAACTAGGCGTTGCCGACCGCCTGGAATTGGCGCTCTATTGCCTGAACAATCGCGTTCTGCTGGATAAGGCGCCTGCCGGACCCGGACAGCCGTCGCAGCCGCCGGTTTCATCCAAGGAACAGTCCGAACTCGCCCCGGCAGAAGCCGAAACCGCCGACAAGAACAACGAATCGAACTGAACTGGGCGACTCCCTTCGAATGGTCGCTTTTGCGGGCAGCCTCTCTGCTGAGTTAGGCTTCTAATTCCGAGCGGTATGACTCAGGATGAGCGACCTTTATCCATTATTGATGCGGCCCTTGTTTGATCCGCGGCCATGGGGAACGACCGATCTTTCGCCCATCTATTCTCAGCAATTTACGGAAAGAATTGGCGAATCGTGGCTCACCGGAGACAACTGCAAAGTTCAGAACGGTGCTCTGGCGGGCAAGTCTCTTTCTGAACTCGCAACGCAATATAAAAGAGAGCTCGTGGGCGACGCACCTGCAGAGGACAGCCGGTTCCCTCTGCTTGCGAAATTTCTTTTTCCACATGAAAAGCTTTCCGTGCAGGTGCATCCGGATGATGACGATGCGCGGGCGATAGGTCAACCTTGTGGAAAAACCGAATGCTGGTACGTGGCGCATGCGACGCCGCAAGCAGAAATCGGGCTGGGGTTAAAGCCAGGCGTCACGCGCACTGAGTTCCAGCGGGCGGTCGACGAAAATCGGGCGGAGGAACTGCTCAACTGGATCAAACTTTCCGCAGGCGACATGATTTACGTGGCGGGAGGTACCGTGCACACGCTGGGGCCGGGCTCGGTTATCGTCGAGACCCAGCAGCAATCGGACACTACTTTTCGGTTATATGACTACGGCCGCCCACGGGAATTGCACCTCGAGCATGGACTGCGCGTCATCAAAGAACAGCCGGGTTCGGGAAAGGTAAGGCCGCAGCCATTCTCGAAACTTGGGATGAACGGCAACCGCGCCTTGACGCTGGTTTCGTCCTCATTTTTTAAAGTGGAACGGTTTGAGCTGAGCAGTTCGCATGAATTCAATCGCACACGCGAAAAGAGCTCAGCGCAAATATTGGTTGCGGTGAATGGCTCGGCCACGCTGGAAGCGGCGGGACATGATACTGTGCAATTCGGCAAAGGCGATGCAGTTGTCGTACCTGCATCAATTGCAGATTTCCGTGTGGTTCCGAAAACAGAGATCGAATTTCTGAAGTCGTACGTGCCTGGCGAGAAGCTCGCCGCACCACAGACGTATATAGGTTGAGGATTTCGCGCTCTGTAATTCAATGGCTGCCAACTTCTATCCCATAATTCTTGCCGGCGGACGGGGAACGCGATTCTGGCCGCTCAGCCGAAGAAAGCGTGCCAAGCAATTGCTTGCACTCGACGGCAAGCAAACGATGATTCAGCAGACTGTGGCGCGCCTGCTGCCGCTCGCTCCTGCGAAACAAGTCTGGGTAATCACCAACGACGATCTTCGACCCGAAATTACGCAGCAGTTACCGAAGCTGCGCTCGCAGCAGATTGTCGCCGAACCTATCGGACGCAACACGGCGCCGGCAATCGGGCTGGCTGCTTTCATTCTGCGGCGAAACGATCCTAGCGCTGTGCTTGGTTTGTTCCCTTCTGATCATGTGGTGGGCAAGGAAACGCGGTTTCGCGAAGTTTTGGCCGAGGGAATCGACATCGCAGCCGATGGCGAGAACATTGTGGTCCTTGGCATCGAACCCTCACGCGCCGAGACCGGTTACGGTTATATTGAGGCGGGTTCACTTTCCGCGGGAAACGCTCGTCACGTGCGGCGTTTCACTGAAAAGCCGAATGCCGAGCGTGCCGCCGAGTTCGTGCGCTCAGGAAACTTCTACTGGAACAGCGGTATGTTTTTGTGGAGCGCCCAAACGTTAACTAATGCTCTCAATGAGCACTTGCCCAAGACAGCTGCGGTGCTCGAGAAGATTGCCGCCGATTACGGAAGCAAAAAATTCGCCGCAACCCTACGGCGCCTGTATCGGACTTGTGAAGACATCAGTGTGGACTACGCATTGCTGGAGCCGCGCTCGGCCAAAGGCGAGCAGGAATCAAATATCTACTGCCTACGCGCCGATTTCGGATGGAATGATCTGGGCTCCTGGACCGCGCTCCACGAACATCGCGCCAGCAAGGCAACTCCAGCAGACGGCAACCTGATCTCGTCGCAGGGCATCTTCACTCTGAACGCAAGTGGGAACTACGTCCACTCGCCGAAGAAATTTGTGGCCGTAGTCGGCGTTAATGATGTTGTGGTCGTGGAAACGGAAGACGCATTGCTTGTGACCACACGCGCGAATGCGCAAGATGTCGGAAAAGTGGTGAAATTTTTGGACGAGAAGAAATTGAAGAAGCTGGTGTGAGAGAGTCGTGCGTCGGGCGTCGCGTATCGGTGCGGCTAACTGTTCACGGTTCTTGGATCCGGGACTGAGACTATGATTGCAGACACTGAATTACAGACCTTGAACTCGCTCCAGAAAGCATCCAATTCAGAAGCAACAGGGAACCCTGTACGACCCACGACGCACGACACACGAAGCACTTCCATCAAATTCGGCACCGATGGCTGGCGCGCAGTCATTGCCGACGACTTCACATTCGAGAACGTTCGCCGCGTTGCCGGGGCCATCGCTTCGTATGTACTTAAGCATGAGGATCCCGCGCGAGGACTGATCGTTGGATACGACACCCGTTTTGGATCGCCACGATTTGCGGGCGCAGCAACCGAAGTGCTGGCCGGCGCTGGCATTCCGGTCCGGCTGGCGAGCGACTACTCTCCTACACCGTCGATCTCATTTGCAGTCAAGAGTACAGGCGCGGCAGGAGGCGTGGTTATTACCTCAAGCCACAACCCGTGGAATTGGAATGGAGTGAAGTTCAAGGGGAAATTCGGTGGCTCGGCGACTCCCGCCATCATGAAATTGATTGAGCAGGAGACTGCCGCCGGCGCAATGCCGAATGGCAAGAAAGCCAGCATTGAGGAAGTCGATCTTAAGCCCGCGTACATTCGCGCAATATGCAAGTTCGCCGATCTCGATTTGATTTCTAAAGCAGGATTCAAGTTCGCAGTCGATTCAATGTACGGATCGGGACGTGGCATCCTAACGCAAATTTTTACTGATCACGGAATTGATTTCGTCGCCATTCGACAGGAGTTGAATCCGCTTTTCCCCGGTATCAATCCGGAGCCGATCGAGCCTCACGTGCGCATGCTGCAGGAAACGGTTGTGCGGGAGAGATGCCACGCCGGCTTCGCCACAGATGGCGATGCTGACCGCATTGGCGCGGTCGCAGAAGGCGGCAGCTTTGTGGACTCGCACAAGATTTTCGCTGTGCTTCTGGATTGGCTCTTGCGACGCAAGCAATGGCCTGGCGAAGTAGTGCGCGCCTTCAATACCACACGCATGTTGGATCGGATTGCCAAGAAGCACGGCCGCAAGCTCAACGAGTGCCCGATCGGCTTCAAGCACATTGCCGATCTGATGATGGACCGTGAGATTGTGATTGGTGGCGAGGAGTCAGGCGGGATCGGTTACTCGCGATATTTGCCGGAGCGCGATGGGATCTTAAATTCGCTGCTGCTGGCCAATGTAATGGCTGAGGAGAAAAAAACCCTGGGTGAGTTGGTGGCCGCGTTGCAGAAAGAATTCGGCCCACATTTTTACGGCCGCCGAGACCTTCACATTTCGGACGACGTGAAGTTTGGGGCCATTGAGCGCGCACGATCGGATGGAATGAAGCGACTGGGGAAATATGCTGTCGCAAAAAAGGAAGATTTAGACGGGATCAAGTTCTTTCTCGATGCTCCGAACGACGGCAACGGCGCCGATGCCTGGGTGCTATTTCGAGCTTCAGGTACCGAACCGTTGTTGCGCATCTATGCCGAAGCGGCGTCGCCAGAACTGGTCGAGGAAGTGCTTGCTTCGGCGGAATCGTTTGTGCACTCAA
>DATBIE010000011.1:0-18978 GCA_036557105.1 Terriglobales bacterium | reverse complement strand
TCAACTGCGACAAACACAGCAGAGGAAACAAACAACTATGCAACGGCAAAAGGGCTTTTCTCTGATAGAGCTGCTGATCGTGGTGGCAATCATTCTTATCATTGCTGCCATCGCGATTCCCAATCTCATTCGGGCAAAAATTGCCGCAAACGAGTCGTCCGCGGCGGCCAGTGTGCGGTCGATCTCGACGGCGCAGATCGCATACGCGGCATCGTACCCGCTGGTTGGCTTTGCGGCGAACACTGCGACCCTTGGACCGGGCGGCGTCACTTGTGCAGGCCCGACCAGCACGAACGCATGCCTGCTCGACGATGTTCTTGCCGCGGGTTTCAAGAGCGGGTATACATTCGGCACCGCGGCGGAGGGGGGCACTCCGAAAACACAATTTGTATCAGCTTCCGCGCCGAGCTCGTATAACTTAACCGGCGTGCGCAACTTCTGTATGGTGACCGATGGCGTGCTGCGTATTGATCCGGGCGCAAAACCTTTGGCTGGGACGGTTGCCGCTTGTGGAGCATATCCCATCGCCCAATAGGCACTCTCGTAATCGGGTGCTACCTTCGCCTGCATCTACTGCCCCCGCATTTGCATATAATTTTCTCGGTGCGCCCATTACCATGCCTGCCATCGAGATTCTCGGTCTGGAAAAAATCTACAGCGTGGGGTTCTGGCGTAAGCGCGCCAAACGCGCTTTGCACCCTTTACACCTTTCCGTGGAAGAGGGAGAAATTTTTGGCTTTCTCGGCCCGAACGGCGCCGGGAAAACCACTACTCTCAAAATTCTGATGGGCCTGGTCTTTCCGACAAGTGGGACAGCCCGGATTCTTGGCATGCATCTGGACGATCCGCGCATGAAAGCGCAGATCGGCTTTCTTCCGGAGCAGCCATATTTTTACGATCATCTGACCGCCCGTGAGCTTCTGACGTACTACGGGCAGCTTTCAGGTGTTGACTCCGGACAACTCCGCGAGAAAGTCGGCGACGTTCTCGATCAGGTTAAACTCACCGACTCAGCCAATGTTCAGCTACGGAAATTCTCCAAAGGCATGTTGCAGCGCGTCGGCATCGCTCAGGCTATCCTGCACGACCCGAAAATTGTGTTCCTCGACGAGCCAATGTCAGGACTCGACCCAATGGGCCGCCGTGAAGTTCGCAATCTCATCGAGAATCTCAAAGCCGCTGGTAAGACCATATTTTTCTCCACTCATATTCTCTCTGACGCGGAAGCGCTTTGTGATCGAGTGGGGATACTTCATCGGGGACAACTGCGTGGTGTTGGTGCAATCCCGGAACTCACAGCCAGCGTTCACGGCAACGTCGAGATTACCTGGCGCGGGACCAAGACTCCCGCAGGGATTAGAACCATGTTTCTGGAATGCCATGCAACAGCGGATACCATGCGCGTCGTTGTGCCAGAGAACAATCAGGAAGTTGTTCTTGAAACTTTGCGCCGAGAAGGCCTGCGGCTGATCTCGGTTATCCCGGTCCGAACGTCCCTTGAAGATTACTTTGTGGCGCAGCTTGGGAAACCGGAGAAGATGGAGAGCGTTTCGCTCGGAACCTAGAACGCCGAGAAAGTTCGACGCACGAGAAGCAGCCATGAATTCACGAATCTTTCACATCGCAACCAACACTTTCCGCGAAGCAGTGCGCGATCGTGTGCTCTACAATCTGGTTGCTTTTGCTCTCCTGATCTCGGCAGCTGCCGTCCTTGTCGGTCAGATTTCGATTCATATTGAGCGGCTGGTCGTCATCAATCTCGGACTCACTGCAGTCTCTCTGTTCGGAATCGTGATCGCAATTTTCATCGGGATTGGCCTGGTCTCAAAAGAAATTGACAAGCGCACGCTGTACACAGTCCTATCCCGCCCGGTTCGGCGTTGGGAGTTCATAGCTGGAAAGTTTTTCGGTCTTTCAGGAACACTGGTTGTGAACACATTCTTCATGGCAATCGGCGTTTTTGCCGCGCTTGCGTATGTTTCGCATCACCTCGTAGCCGCCGATCTTTGGATCTTGGTAGCCCTGTACTTTATTGTTCTCCAGTTCGTGATCATCACGGCATTGGCTCTGTTCTTCTCATCCTTCTCAACACCAATTTTTTCCGCTCTTTTCGCGTTTCTGTTATTCATTATCGGCAGTTTCGCCAACGATCTGCGGAATTTTGCCGCCCTGACGCACGGAGTCACTCGCTGGTTTGCCACCGCGGCCGCGTACCTGGTGCCAAATTTTTCCGAGCTAAACGTCATTGCCGAGGTCGCGCATGGCGCAACCATCCCGGCTCGCCTCATAATTTTGAACAGCGTTTATGTAGCCGTATATGCTCTGGTCCTGCTCAGCGGCGCTGTACTGATTTTCGAGCGGCGAAATCTCAAATGATCCGTTCACGCACAATTACCGCAGTCGCAGCCACAACTTTGCTCGCAAGTATGGGAGCTTCAATTTTTCTGGTCCGCATCATCGACCGCGAACATCCCACCGCAACACTGCAGGCAACGCTCTATATCTCTTCTCCAAAAATGTTGAAGCGTCTGAGTCTTGGCTATGAAGGCCTGCTCGCGGATCTCTATTGGACACGTGTTGTGCAGTATTTCGGTGGAATACACAGGCACGGCGGCGGGCAATACAAATTGCTTTGGCCGCTGCTGAACATAACCACGCAGCTCGACCCACATCTTATTCCCGCTTACGAGTTCGGTGGAACTTTTCTGGTAGCTAAGCCTCCGAACGGCGCGGGGGCTCCCCAACAAGCCGTTGAGCTAGTCAAATTTGGAATCGAGAACAATCCCTCTGACTGGCATCTGTATTACGATCTGGCATTCATCTATTACGACATGAAGGATTACCGTAACTCGGCGCAGGCATTTTTGCGCGGCTCGCAGTTGCCGGGTGCTCATCCATTCCTGAAAATCATGGCGGCAAACATGGCCCAACATGGCGGCGACCTAGCGACCGCCCGCATGATGTGGACCGCCACTTATCAGACCACTCACGATGACATGATTCGCGCCAATGCGGTGGCTCATCTACGTGCAATACAGGCCGATGCAGAGGTGACCCAACTCGACCAGATTGTGCAGATTTATCACAAGCGTACCGGAAAGTTCCCGGCTGGGTTCGCAGAGATCGTCTCAGTTGGTCTGCTGAAAGAAATTCCTGTTGATCCACTGGGTCACCCTTACAAAGTCGAGCCAGGCGGGAACGTTGTGGTCTCGGAACCCGCCGACCTGCCGTTCCTGAACAAAGGCCTTCCTGAAGGCTACGTTCCGAGCATTGTTCCCAAGCTCTCTCCTGCAGAATAGGATGTGGTTCTTACTCCGTGCCTGAAGGACTTGAGTTGCGCCGCGTTTTCGCGCGCTGGTGGCGCGAACAGCGCGATGAACTTAGCATCCCCGCTGTTCTCAAGCGAATGCTTGCGCTCGCGTGGGACTTCCTGCGTGACTCTTTTCCAGATCGCCGCCGCCAAAGATACGGCGATGCCGAGTACGACTGGGAACATCGAGTCGACACAACCAGCGCGACGCTGAATTGGCGCACGCGCCTCCTGGGAGTTTTCAATTCACCTTATCAGCCTGTTCCTTCGGAAGAATTTCGCGAGATGATGGCCGCGCTTTCAATTGATTTCCCGCGCTTCACATTTATCGACATCGGCTCCGGCAAAGGGCGCGCCTTGCTTCTGGCTATGGAATTTGCATTCAGGCGGATCATTGGGATCGAACTTCTTCCCGAGCTCAACGAAATCGCGATGCAAAATGTGCGCAGGTTCAACTCGCGGGGAGAGTCCCGCAATTGCGAACTACTTTGCCAGGATGTCGCTGATTTTGAGTTTCCTGCTGAACCGGCAGTAGTGTTTCTTTTCAATCCGTTGCCCGTCAAATCCCTAAAGAAGGTTTTACGGAGGTTGGAAGAATCACTGCGGATCTCTCCTCGCGAGATATATATTGCTTATGCAAATCCCGTGTTTGATGAGACCGTCGCCATTAGTCGCACATGGGCGCGGATCGCACACACGTCAACCTATAGCCTGTACCGCAGTCAATCTGAATGTTAGTGCGATCGATGATTGTTGCCGTTACCGCGGCCGTTGTTATCCTGCTGGTTGCCCAAGGCTCGATCGGCAAGATCGATCCAGCGCTTCATACGGGCTTTCACCTGGTCACTCTCACGCCGCAGAGGTTGGACCGTCTCCTGTCCAGAAAAACTGGTCCCCTCGCTCGTGGGCTTACTGCGGCGGCGTTCGATTGGGACCTTGGAGCCAGAATCCACCAATACACCCCTACGTTATGCTCCCGAATTTTTTCGGATTGTTCGATACAGCACGGATGGTAGATTGCGAGAATTTCACCGTAGACGGCCTAAGATTCCGAACTTAATTTTGAACGCATCCAACAGGAGTAGGTCTTTGGCCCTTCTGCTTGAGTTCATTTGATACAAACTGGGGCGAAATGAAATCAAAAATCTGGATTTATCTCATTCGTGTTGTGATCTTTTTCAACGTAGGGGCTCTCCTGAGCTACGCATTGCCGAGTGTCACTGCATTCGCTCGCCAAGTCGATGATCACTATAACCACCTGCAAACCCTGGAAACGGACTTCGCCGAGATTTACCAGGGGGCCGGCATGGAACGAAATGAATCTGGCAAGTTGTGGCTTAAAAAACCCGGCAAGATGCGCTGGGAATACCGTTCTCCTGAGGAGAAGCTATTTGTCGGGGACGGGCACAACGGATGGCTGTATTTGCCCGCCCAGGATCAGGTGCGAAAGTCATCCATGAAGGATTTGGAAGACCTTCGATCTCCACTTGCGTTCCTGCTTGGCAAGGCAAAGCTGGAAAAGGAGTTAGTCGGCCTTTCCTTTGCCCCTGACCTGCAAGTCTGGCATGAAGGGGACGTCATTCTTCGGGGCATTCCGAAGGGTTTGGAAGACCGAATTCGTGAGGTTGTGCTTGAGGTCTCGTCGGAACACAAGATCGTTCGGATCATGATTCATGGCATCGATGATTCGATCACTGAGTATCGATTCAGCAATCAAAAGGAGAATGTCGAAGTATCCAATGCACAGTTTCGGTTTACACCTCCGGTGGGCGCCGAAGTCATTGAAGATGAACGCGGAAATTGACTGCCGATTGGAGTTACTCCGGGTACACTTCCGTGCTAAGTAGCTGCAAAATCGAGGATTTTTCAATGCTAGACTAGGGTGGGCAAACCTATATTTTTCGGAAATTCCCGCAAAAATGGCTGAATTCTTGATCAAAGTCGCGGACGAACGCGGCCGCCTGCTGCAGCAGGTGGAAAGCGGAATCTCGGAGGCCGAGGTCCGCGACCGCTTCGCTCAACAGGGTTTTCTGGTCTACTGGGTCAAACCCAAAGGCATCCTTGCCGGCGGTAAAGGTGGGCGGGCGAGGCGCGTAAAGCCTTCGATTTTTCTGGTCTTTAATCAGCAGCTACTCACATTGCTAAAGGCCGGATTACCGGTCCTCGGCTCGATGGATTTGCTGATAAAGCGGCAGAGAGATGCGCGATTTCGGTCGCTACTGCAAAATGTCCGCGAACGCGTAAAAGGTGGCGAACTACTTTCGGAAGCCTTCGCGGCGCAGCACGTGTTCCCAAAAATTTATACCACCACCCTGATGGCTGGCGAGAAGAGTGGGAACATGGACGAAGTGCTCACCCGTTACGTCAGTTTTCAACGGATGGCGCTTTCGTTCAAGAAGAAACTGGCTGTTTCGCTGGTGTACCCGACGCTGCTGGTGTCAGTTGTAACGTGCATGTTTATCTTTCTCGTCACCTACGTGGTACCCCAGTTTGCAAAACTCTACTCGGATCTGAATGCTCAACTACCCACAATTACCACGGTGATGCTTGATATTGGAACGCACGCGCAGCGTTATGCTCCGATCGGTGTGGTCGTACTTGCCGTTGTGATTTTTCTGCTCTGGCGCTGGAAATCAACCGACCGCGGTGCTGAGTCCATAGATCGAGCGACGCACAAAGTTCCCATGGTCGGCGATATTTGGTTGAAATATCACGTTTCGACGTTCGCACGTATGCTCTCGACTTTACTCACCGGTGGCATGCCACTCGTGCCGTCGCTTGAGACGGCGGGAGCTTCGATGAGCAGCAGAACGATCCTGAACGGACTCAATCGGGCAGCCGAGCGGGTACGGGAAGGGCAATCACTGGCAAAAAGCCTGGAAGAACAGAAGATATTCCCCGATCTTTCGGTGGAAATGATTGAAGTCGGCGAATCGACTGGCGCGTTGCCGGCGATGTTGAATTCAGTGGCCGAATTTTACGAAGAAGATGTGCAGACTGCCTTGTCCGGCGCAATGGCCCTGATCGAGCCGGTCATTCTGATCGTCATGGCAGTGTTTGTAGGTGGAATCCTGATTTCGCTCTATCTGCCGATATTCACCTTGGGGTCCAGCATTCACTAGAGCGTCAGGACGGTTTGGAAATGGCAAGCATGGCGGAAAAAAAATCGGTTTTTGTAAACGGCGGGAACGGTCAGCCTGGCACCTTGAGCCGAACTGACGAATTGGAACACGCCAAAGACATCGCGCGTCGCTATCGCTGCGAGTTCGTCGATTTGCACGATTTCCAGCTTCATCACGACCTGTTTACTAAAATTTCACCGCACCTGATGTTCCGCTACAACTTTGTTCCGCTAGAAGAGACGGCAGACGGACGCCTGGCCATCGCCATCGCTGATCCGAGCCAGTTGATGATGATCGACGAGATCAGCCTGCTGCTCAGCAAGCGCATCGTCACCAAAGTCGCTACGCTCTCGCAGATCAGCGAAATCCTGAAGAAGACTGAGCAATCGAAGCGCGTTCTTGAAGACGCCAGCGAAGGTTTCACCCTCGACGTCGTTCACGAAGAGGAGGGCACAGACGAAAGTATCACTATCGACAAGCTGACGGCACAGGGCGACATGAGCCCGATTATCCGTCTTGTCGATACCACCATCTTCACCGCGTTGCAGCGCAGGGCGAGTGACATCCACATTGAAACCCGCGATGACTCTGTCGGCATTAAGTTCCGTATCGACGGTGTGCTGACACAAGCCATGCCGCCGATTGCCAAGGAACATCATTCGACCATCATTTCGCGGATCAAGGTAATGAGCGAGCTCGATATTTCCGAGCGCCGCGTGCCGCAAGACGGCCGCTTCCGCGTGAAGTATGGTCAGCCGGAGCGCCCCATCGACTTCCGTGTCTCGATCATGCCCTCGATTCATGGCGAAGATGCGGTGCTGCGCGTCCTCGACAAAGAATCCATGAGCGAAAAATTTCGCTCGCTCACTCTGGACGTGGTCGGCTTCGACGAAGACGACTTACGAAAATTTCGCCGTTATATCAAAGAGCCGTATGGCATGGTGCTTGTCACCGGCCCGACTGGGAGCGGAAAGACGACTACGCTTTACGCCGCAGTGAACGAAATCAAAACGGAAGAAGACAAGATCATCACCATCGAAGATCCGGTCGAGTATCAGATTCGCGGCATCACGCAGATTCCGGTCAACGAGAAAAAGGGCCTGACCTTCGCCCGTGGATTGCGATCGATTCTGCGCCACGATCCTGACAAGATCATGGTCGGCGAAATTCGCGATACTGAAACGGCGCAAATCGCCATCCAGTCGGCGCTTACCGGACACCTAGTGTTCACAACGGTCCACGCGAACAACGTGGTCGATGTCCTCGGGCGATTCCTGAACATGGGCGTTGAGCCTTACAACTTCGTCTCGGCGTTGAACTGCATTCTGGCGCAGCGGCTCGTCCGTTTGATCTGCAATTCCTGCCGTGAGGTTGTGCACTATCCCGCAGACGTACTCGAAGCTAGCGGTCTCGACCCTGAGCAATGGTCGAAAGTGCCCTTCTACGAAGGTCAGGGATGTATCGAATGTGCGGGTACTGGTTTCCGTGGCCGCACCGCAATTCACGAACTTTTGGACTTGAGCGACCGCATTCGCGAAATGATTCTCGCGCGCAAGCCCACCTCGGAGATTCGGCGTGCGGCCCGCGAAGAAGGCATGCGCTTTCTGCGAGAATCAGCGCTCGACAAGGTGCGGGCCGGTATGACAACGCTGAAAGAAATCAATAAGGTCACATTTATTGAGACAATGAGGTAAAGCAGCGGCTAGTGGCTCGTGATCCGTGCTTCGTGATCAGCAGCCGACTCACCGAAACAAGTCCTACGAGCCGCTAGTCACTAGGCATTTATGCTACACACCCCCAATTCCGTCCGGCCGAAGCTAGCGTGCGAGATCGCCCCTGACCGGGTGATCGCCGGTCGCGCGGCTGATTCGCGTCAGGTTCTCGATCTGTGCTCCACTAGCGAACTTGCGCCCGGGTGCGTTGTGCCGGATTTGACCGAGACCAACGTTCGCCAGCGCGAGATCGTGATCGATGCGCTGCGCCGTGCGCTCGAGCAGGTTGGTGGACGCTCGCGCGACGTGACCGCGATTCTTCCCGACGCTGCTGTGCGCGTGGTCTTGCTCGACTTTGACACCTTACCGGACAAAGCACATGAAGCAGAAAGCGTCGTTCGTTTCCGCTTGCGTAAGTCGCTGCCGTTTGATGTCGATAAGGCAGCAGTTTCTTATCATGCGCATCCCACTCCCGATGGCCTCCGAGTTATTGCTGCCGTTGCTCTGAACAGCGTGGTTCAAGACTACGAGTCCGTCTTTCGCGAAGCTGGATTCAACCCGGGCGTGGTGCTTCCGTCGATGATTGCGGCGCTGGGCAGCGCAGCAGGGGACAAAGGCACTCTCGTCATCAAAGTCGATGCTCACACTACCAGCATTGCGATTCTCGACAAGCAGCAGCTTCTGCTCTTCCGGACCCTGGAAAATGCGCGTGGAGTGACGATCAGCGGTGAGCAGCTTGCCGAAGATGTTTATCCCTCAGTGGTGTTTTTCCAGGACACGTATTCGACGAACATCGAAGAAGTTTATGTTGCCGGAATTTCGGACATTGCTGGAGCGACACCGGCGCTAAACTCGCAGACTGGCGCAGAAGTCAAGGAGCTCGTCCGAGCATCTCAACTCGGCCTCGGCGGAGGCTCGATTCCAAAATGGAGGATGGCTGGAGTAGTCGGCGCGCTGCTCTCCTGATATGCGGATTAACATCAATCTCGCGTCGCAGCCTTATGAAGATGCCCGGCACTTTTGGACCTACTGGGGTACTGGCCTTGGCCTTCTCGCGTTAGTGACTATTGTGCTGGTGTTTTTCGCTGCCAGAGGATTTAACGAAGGCAGCAGCGACCGTCACCAGATTGCAAAGCTCAAGACGGAACTCGCCGAATTCGACCAGGAAAAAAGTCATGCC
Source organism: Terriglobales bacterium (assembly GCA_036557105.1). GTDB lineage: Bacteria > Acidobacteriota > Terriglobia > Terriglobales > Acidobacteriaceae > Gp1-AA145. Next base: position 9,654 of record DATBIE010000011.1, on the reverse strand, counting down.
ATCGCGGTGCTTAATGAGTCACAAAACCGGGTTGTGCGCGATCGCTCGCGTTTCCTAAACACTTTATTCGACCGCAAGGCTTTTTCTTGGACTCTTGTTTTCGAGCAACTCGAGCAGGTCATGCCCGCACATCTGCACGTCATTTCGATCCGCCCTGAAATTTCTGAAGACCAGAATGTGCAACTCAAGCTGGTGGTTGGCGGAGAGACCCGGGAGCAGGCCCTTGACCTGGTAAGAAAAATGGAAAGCTCGAAGCATTTTAAGCAGACACGCATCGACGCGGAGAAGTTTGCCAATGAACAGCAAAACGGCAATGGCAATAGCGACCGGGTGCAGTTCGATATCAGCGCTCTTTATGTTCCCTCCACCGAAGCGCCGATGGTCAGCGGAGGAACGCACTGATGGCTGACCTCAAGCGATCACGAGACCGTCTGAAAGTCGCCATCGGAGCACTCGTTCTCGTCGATGCCATCGCGATTGCCATGCTGCTAACTCCCATTGCCGGCATGAGCCAAGCTCGCCAGCAGGAAATGCGCCAACTGTGGCAGGAACTGAAATCCCGCGAGTTTGCCCCCTGGCGCGGGTTGGACAGAAAACTCCCGCGCGCCAAACAGGATATCGAGGATTTTTATCAGCAGCGCTTCCCTACCGAAGAATCTGCCATTGCGGCAGACTTTGGCCGGGTAGCTTCGCAGACCGGTGTCCGGGTTTCTGGAGTTAAGTACGCCGTGAAGGACGCTTCCATCGATGGTCTGGAGCGTGTCGAAATTGACGCCAGCCTTTCCGGCGGCTACCTCGAGCTTGTGCGCTTCATCAATGCTCTCGAGCGGAACAAACTGTTCTTTCTGGTGGATGGCATTGATCTAGGAAGCGAACAGAACGGTATTGTGGGACTGCATCTCAAGGTTGAAGCTTATCTGAGGTCAACATAGTGAAGCTGGGCACAGAGAACCGGAATAAAGTCATCGCGGCGGTTGCGCTGGTCGTGGTGGCCCTGGTGCTCATGGCGACCCGCTTTTCCGGCATGTTGGGTCTTGGTTCCTCGAATGGTGCCTCGACAGCGCCGGTCAATGTTGCAGCAAATGTCGATCCCATAGCGTCCCCCTCTCGTCCATCGTCCAGAACGAACCGCAGTCCATCGAAAAAGCAGAGCACTGTGCAATCGCTCGATCCGACTCTTCATACCGGCATTCTGAAGGCCTCCGAAGACACAAAATATGAAGGCACGGGCCGGAATATTTTCAAAGTTTTCGTGGATATCCCAAAAGTCATCACTCCGCCCGTGACCCCGGAGGCTCAGGATCCAGGGCCCCCACAACCGCCACCACCGCCGCCGATCGATTTGAAGTACTACGGATACGCGACTCCTGCGGGCGGCACCAAGAGGATATTCCTGGCCCAGGGTGAGGACGTGTTCATCGCCAAAGAAGGCGATATCGTTGACCGACGCTACAAAATCGTCCGAATTTCTCCGAATTCAGTCGAAATACTCGACGTTCTAAGCAACAACCGCCAGAGCATTCCGCTCACGCAGGGATAATGAAGTTTTGTAACCCAACCCGCCGCACTTCTGAACATGGCTACATGCTGCTCACGTTAATGCTATTGGTGACGCTTCTGGCCATCGCGTCCCTCGGCTGGATCCAACGCGTCGACTTCCAGGTCAAACGCGATCGCGAAGAGGAGTTGATTCACCGGGGCGTCCAGTACTCGCGTGCGATCCGCAGGTATGTCAAGAAATTCGGTCGTTACCCAGCCCGGGTTGAAGACTTGGAGAGCACGAACAACATCCGTTTTTTGCGCAAGCGCTACAAAGACCCGATCACCGGAAAAGATTTCAGGCTTCTGCACATGAACGATGTGCAAATATCGTTCAATCCCGGAGCAGCCAGCGCACTGCCTCCTCGGCCGGCGGATGATAGTTCTCCGGTTCAGGGCGGAGCGCCAGGCTCGCTCAACGTGAATCCCGCCGCTCCTGTTACACCGGGCCCTAGCTCGATCGCGGGCGCTCCTCAGCCCGGACAACAACCTGGACAGCCCCCAGCAACTGGCCAGCCAAATGCCGCCAATTCTAATCCCGATCAAAACCCGGAGACTGCAAGCTCCTCAACCGATCAAGACGCACAAGATAGTGACAAGGAGCAGGATGCCGGTGACTCGAAGGACAATCCCAGCGGCCTGGGAAAAGGACCGACGTTTGGCGGTATGCCAATCATTGGGGTGGCGAGCAGGAGCAAGGAAAAATCAATCCGCGAGTTCAACAAGAAGGATCACTATAACCAGTGGCAATTTATCTATGACCCCAGCACCGATCGCGGTGGCCTGCTGACCACTCCCAACCAGCCCGCGATTCAAGGAGCGGGGCAAATCAATCAGACCAATACTCAGCAGCAACAAAACAATGGCTTCGGCCCAAGTCCGGGGTTTGGACCCGGCGGAATGAATTCGCCGTCTCCCCAACCACAGCCGCAAACCAATCAACAGTAGTAGCAAACGCGTGAGGCGTGAGTTCACCTTCGAAAGGCTCAGTAGCTTACGATTCCAGCGCAAGCAAAAGCCCTCATGACTCATGAGGGCTTTGTTAATCGATTGAGAAAACGATGCCTAACGCTTAAATCTCACACACTGAACGAGGACCCGCAGCCGCAGGTGCTCTTCACATTCGGATTCTCGAACTTGAACCCGGCGCCTTCAAGAGTTTCCAGATAATCCACAATACAGCCGTTCAGGTACATGACTGATGTGGCGTCGACATAAACCTTCAAACCTTCCATGTCGAAAACTTTGTCCATCATTCCGGGAGAATTTTCAAAGGACATCGAATAGGAGAAGCCGGAGCAACCGCCGCCGACCACGCCCACGCGCAGTCCAGCGGGAACCGGGTTCTGCTGGCCCATGATCTCCTTCACTTTTGCCACCGCTTTGGACGTCAGTGTGATGGGAGCTTTCTTTGTAGTTTCCTGCGGCTTGATTTCGGGCGTAATCGTGGCCATATGTCTCCTTTTCTTGGGCTCATTATAACAGACGTATCTTGGCCGGACGAAGATTCAGAACCTCGTAAGTGACTGACTTCTCACGCTCGAACACTACTGTAATGTATGTTCAAGAGCAGTGAGTCTGGCAATGCAGACCAATATCCATGCCGTCGAATTCGTATTCCTGCTCCTGCTGCTTTTCATCGTGGTTTTCGGCCTTTTGTCCAAGAAGCTGAAAACACCGTATCCGATCGTGATGGTGATCGGCGGTCTTCTGCTGAGCTTTATCCCCGAGATTCCTCGCATTAACCTGAATCCTGACGTGGTGTTCTTTGTAATTCTGCCGCCCCTACTCTACAGCGCAGCATGGCAAACTTCCTGGCGGGAATTTTCCTACAACTTGGTAAGCATTCTCCTGCTCGCCTTTGGCCTGGTTACGTTCACCGTACTTGGAGTGACCGCCTTGGGAAACTGGTTCCTTCCCGGATTCGACTGGCGCGTCGGAGTCGTGCTCGGAGCTGTTGTGGCGCCAACCGACGCTATTGCCGCAACTTCGATTGCAAAGCGGATCGGACTACCAAAGCGCATCGTTGACATTTTGGAAGGTGAAAGTCTGCTCAATGATGCCAGTGCGCTGCTCGCGCTCGAATTCGGAATTGCGCTATTAGTGGGCGGTGAAACTCCGACCTTCACCTTCGGCTTGCTGCGACTTAGTTATCTCACGGCGGTCGGCATTGCGATTGGCTTGGTGATCGGCACAATTGTTCACCTTGTCGAGGATCGAATTGATGACGCACCGATCGAGATCGCTCTTAGCATACTGACGCCTTATGTCGCTTATTTGACCGCCGACGCTGCACATGCCTCGGGTGTGCTGGCCGTCGTCGCGTGTGGACTTCTCCTTAGCCGCCAAAGTTCGCATTTCTTTTCTCCGAGTGTGCGGCTTCAAGTTTGGGCCGTTTGGGACTCGCTGACTTTCATTCTCAACGGGCTGGTATTTGTGCTGATCGGGTTGCAACTCCCTTACGTGCTCGGAAATATTCGCGATCACAACCTGGGGACCTTGATCGGGTACGCGGCCATCTTTAGCGCATTTCTGATCATCTTGCGACTGATCTGGATGTTCCCGGGAGCTTACGTATCGAACGTCATCCGCAGGCGATTTCTCCACCAGAAGGAACGCCTGCCTGCTGCGCGCCAGATTTTCGTCGTTGGATGGACTGGAATGCGTGGAGTGATTTCGTTGGCGGCTGCTATTGCGCTCCCGCAAATGCTTGCCAACGGCGCACCATTCCGGCAGCGCAGCATGATTGTCTTTCTCGCTTTTGGCGCCATCCTGGTGACGCTCGTGCTTCAAGGGCTCACTTTGCCGCCGCTTATTCGAGTCCTGGGACTGGCAGGTGCGGCGGGGAGACATCCGGAAGAGCAGGCGGCGCGGCGCACCGTTCTTGAAGCCGCGTTACAGTATCTCGATAAAGGTCGCGAAAAGAGCCCTCCTGAATTGGTCGAAGTATATGACGATTTGTCACAACACTATCGCTCTCGCCTGGCCAGTCTGAACGAAGATGGAAATGCATCGGACGGTGAGATTGGACCGGAATTCTACAACCACTATGTTGAGATATCTCGCAAGCTGCTGAAAGTCGAACGCCAAACCGCGGTTCAGCTGCGAAACGAGCGCCGCATCAGCGATGAATTTCTGCGAGAACTCGAGCGGGAACTAGATCTGACTGAATCGAAATTTATCAGGCAGAAATAGAACATTCGAGCTTCATCGTGCGAGCTCAAGCACCACGAAGCTCGTGATTCTCATGCCGCTTTAGCCTCCTGCCAGGGATCAAGGACCACCTTGATGCACTCGTCTTGCTTGTCGCGAAATATCCTGTACGCTTCCGGCGCTTTGTCGAGCGGAAACCTGTGCGTGATTACGAATGATGGGTCGATGTCGCCCTGCTGAATGTGTTTGAGCAGGCGTTCCGTGTACTTGTGCATCTGGGTTTGCCCCATCTTGAAAATCAAACCTTTGCCGAAAGCTGCACCGAATGGAATCTTGTCCAACATGCCGCCGTACACCCCCGGAATGGAAACAACTCCGCCCTTTCTACAGGCCTGAATGGCTTGCCGCAGCACTGTCGGGCGATCAAATGACATTTTGATTCTCTGCTTAGCATAGTCATACATCGCCGCGATCGAGTTGCCGTGCGCTTCCAAACCGACTGCATCGATACATGCATCGGGACCACGCCCGCCAGTCATCCATTTCAACTCTTCGACAAGATCTCCGGTTTCAGCGTAGTTGATGATGTCCGCTCCAGCGTCGCGAGCCATCGTCAGACGCTCATGAAAGCGGTCAATGGCAATCACGCGTTCCGCGCCGAGCAAAAAGGCGCTGCGGATGGTGAATTGTCCAACCGGGCCGCACCCCCAAATTGCAACCACGTCTCCGGGCTTGAGATCGCAGTTTTCTGCCGCCATATATCCAGTAGGAAAAATGTCGGAAAGAAACAGAACTTGCTCGTCCGGCATGCCGTTTTCGATCTTAAGTGCTCCGACATCGATAAAAGGAACACGCGCAAATTGCGCCTGGCCGCCTGCGTAGCCACCCAACATGTGGGAATAACCGAATAGCCCCGAACCCGAGTAGCCGTACAGCTTTTCCGCCATCCATGCATTGGGGTTAGTGTTGTCACAGGCCGACCACAACTCGTGCTTGCAGAAATAGCATTGGCCGCAGGCGATAGTGAATGGAATCACAACGCGATCGCCTTTCTTGATTCGTTTGACTTCAGAGCCAGTCTCCACCACTTCACCCATAAACTCGTGGCCAAGAATGTCGCCAGGTTCCATGCTCGGGATGTAGCCGTCGTAGAGATGCAGATCGGATCCACAGATTGCTGTGCGGGTAATTCGAACGATTCCATCGCGGGGATTCAAAATCACAGGGTCATTCACCTGCTCAACTTCCAACTTCGTTTTTCCTTGCCAACAGAGAGCTTTCACGACTCCTCCTGAAGTACTGGCTAAAATTGCTTGCGCCTAGTCACCGGCCAGGCGTTGCGGCTGCGGCTCAACAACAGGATGTTCACGGAACGCAACCCGTTCTGCCGTTCCTTTAACTCCGCGCGCGCCAACTGGCTGGCCCGCTGTGGTGGGCGCCTCTCCTGCTTCCATGAGCTGCTTGATGTGTCGCAGGCCCTCGCGGACCAATTGCTCTGGATCGAGCCCTGCCATTCTTGCCAGCGAACGCGAGATGGGCCCCGTCGGCGCTTTGTATTCCATGGCTACACTCAGCTCAGTGCCACGGTCACCCGGCGCTTTCTTGAAGTGCACAACCCCGCGGTGCTCAATGATGCGTGCATCGGATGCCCAAGCGATGTAGTCCGCGGGTTTTTCATCGGTAACTTCAACTCTCGACGTGAGGGCTGCACCCTCGCCATCACCAAATCGAATGGCGAGGCCACCGTGTTCTTGCTTAAAGGACATGGCGCGCAAATTCTTGCTCCAGTTTTCTATCTCACGCACAAATTCGTAGACTTCCTGTGGACTTTTATTAATCGTGAAGCCCACGCGAACACTCCCCTGAAAGGGTCTGCGCAGGTCGGCAATTCCGCAATACAACAAATACGCGCCGCCACTTCCAGTCACTGCGCCAAGCCAGCCGCGCCGGACAAAGCCAAAGATAGAAAGCCCTGCACCCGCCATTAGCGTCAGGGCAGTTTCGAGGTTCGAAGTCGCCGGGCGACGCGAGAACTCCGTTTCGCCATTTTTTGGAGCAAGATTCGTTGTAATCGTCATGTATTCACCACAATAGGTTGGGATATCTGGTTGTTTTTCTTTGCCGCGCGGCGATCGAGCGCCGTAAGCCAGGACTCAGTTAAGCGAGTGGTACTTTCCACGCCTTTTACTTTGCCCTGCCCTAGATCTCCCGAGTCAGGCAGGCCACGGTTCACCAAAGCCAAAGCGGCCGAGGAAACTCGGGGGAACAGCTGGTGCAATTTAATGGCGAGCTTTGCTGGGAACGAAACAATCAGTTCCGCTTTTCCGTATTCACAGGCGCGGACGATTTGACTGGCGGCACGATCGGCGCTGATCGAAAACCCGGGAGTCGAATCGCTTAATAAGAACCATGTGTACTCGGCACGATGTTTTCCCTTGAACTCCGCGTTGCGCGGACTGCCGGTGCGCATTAGACCGGGGAACACCGTCGTGACGTAAATGTTGTCTTTGATCAGCTCTGAGCGAATCCCTTCCGAAAATCCGCTCAACGCGAATTTGCCCACGCTATACGGAAGCAAATGCGGGACGCTGATCTTTCCGCCAATCGATGAAATATTGACGATCCTGCCGCCTCCTCTTCGCCGCATTTCCGGCAGAACTGCAAGTGTCGTGTGCAGCGGCCCCCAGAAGAAAACGTCGAGCGACTCTCGGAACTCCTCCGCGGTCATGGCGTTCATCGGTCCAACCGTGATGATTCCCGCGTTATTGACCAGTACATCGATTTGGCCAAATTGCTGTCGAACATCGGCTATGGCTTCAGTTACCTGATCCTCATCTCGCACGTCGCACGGCCGAACGAAAACTTGTCCCATTCCTCTGAGGGATTCATAAGCGCGTTGCAATGCGTCTGCATTTCGCGCCAGCAATGCAACCTTGGCTCCGCGATGCAGGAGCGCTCTGGCTAGAGCCAACCCGAGCCCCCGTGAACCACCGGTGATCACAACCGTTTTCCCTGTTAACTGGTAACGCCGGCGTCGCTGTAGTCCCCAATATGCGAAGCCTAAGCCGGCGACCGCACCAGCGGCAACCGACAATGTGGTTCCACCCGCGACAACGCCACTCCATAACATTCTTCGCGAAAGGGTATGTGCAAGACTCATAGTCAAAACTCAGAGTGTTGGAACCGGCGCCTGAAAATCGCCATCTTCGTCCCCGGGTTCAGGAATATCCGGCTCAGGCTCTTTGACCCAGGGCGGAAGAGAAGCCCTGGGATCCTCGTCTTCGTCTGCAGGGCGATGGCGCAACATTTCGTGAGAAAGCATTGAAGTTTCAATCTATTACCATCGCTATGTGCGAAGGCATCCGATGCCAACTGTACGGTGGTAAAGGAAAAGATGTAATTAAAGTAAGCCCGTCGAGAGCAGCCGCACACACTGAATCACGCGCGATCTATGCTGCCTTGCGAGGAAGCTTTCTGATTTGTGCAGCCGCCACTCGCAAATCAGAGATAAAGGCTTCCTTCTGTTCCCGCCGGGATTCATCATCCGCGGCGCGCAGTATTGAGGATGGATGAACCGTTGCCATTACGTAGGGCGCAAGCGATGATTCTACAAATCGCGCCCTCTGCTTCAACACACTGAAAGTTCTACCCAGAAGGGATTGCGCAGCAGTAGCCCCGAGGCAAACGACTACCTGCGGACGCGCCACGGCAATTTCGGCATCCAGCCACGGTCTGCACGCCTTGATTTCTGCGTAACGCGGTTTCTTGTGGATGCGACGTTTCCCGCGTTCCGCTGGCACCCAATTGAAGTGTTTCACGACATTGGTCACATACACGCCGGATCTATCGATTCCCGCGGCGGTGAGGGCTTCATTTAAAATGCGCCCGGCAGGACCGACAAACGGGTGCCCTTCAATATCTTCCCTGTCCCCCGGCTGTTCCCCGATCAACATCACGAGTGCGTTTGGAGATCCCTCACCAAAAACCGTTTGAGTACCTTTTCGCCAGAGATCGCAGGCCTTACACCCGGCAGCGGCGCGTTTCAGCTTCAGCAATGTGGGTTTCACCGGAACAAGCGGTGCTGCCGTGCTTTCAACTTTGCTTTTCCGTCTCACATCTCTGAGATGAGGACACGGATAAGTGTTTTGCACGAAAGCGATGTGCGTCGAGGTAGGCATCTAAGTAATCATGTGCGGAACAGGCTGGCGAAAATACAGTTGAAACTGTATTGGAGAATTAGGGTTTTGGCTGTAAGGTCGGCTTGGTTCGCGATGAAACTGCCTGTAGCAAAGAACCTTTATGCTTGCATATTGCGTAAACGAAGGCTGCGGCCGTCCGCTGCATTCATTTTCCGAGGGGCGGCTCTTCCAATTCGAGGTAGTTTCCATCTCCGTGGCTGCCAGTGACGAAAAGTCTGAGCCCTTTGATGAAAGACCGCAACGGCAAACGTTACACTTGTGGTTGTGTGGCCGGTGCGCTTCCACGATGACAGTGGTTTTGGAACCGGCACAGGGTGTGAAAGTGATCTCTCTGGATAAACGCAGCGAGGCGACACAAGATATGTCCCCAATGAACGCCAGCATGTCGCAAGCAAAAGAGTGTTGACGTAGAGAACGTTTGGCCGGAATGAATGAGCTGCAAATTATGGGGCGGTGTCGTACTTACCGGCCTTCCCTCGATTACGTAGAAATTCAGTTTGATATGCGAGGCGTGGAACTTTATCGATCCAGAATAGCTGCCGTGGTTGAAGAACCGACATTGAACGACCGCTTTTCCGATCTTCACGCATGACTTGGCCAGAGAAAGGGGTGCAAGATGGGCGCATTTCGAATTCTAGTTGCAGATGATCATGAAGTAGTCCGCAAAGGGCTAATCGCATTGCTGCAGTCTCAACATGACTGGCAGGTGTGCGGGGAAGCGGCAGATGGTCGCGAAGCTGTCGATAAGGCGCAGCAACTTAAG
>DATBIE010000010.1:0-30470 GCA_036557105.1 Terriglobales bacterium | reverse complement strand
AGCAGGAACTGGAGAAGTCTCACCGCTTTAGCCGGCCGATCGTGACTCAGATCGTCCCTGCGAGCACTTTCTACGAAGCCGAAGATTATCACCAGCAGTATCTGGAAAAACGCGGCATGGCCAGCTGCCACATCCAAGCCTGAGAAGTGTCCTCATGATCCGGTGAGCCTTGCCCGTAAGTCCTCCGGCAACCGCTCTCGAATTTCCGCTGGTAAGCGATCATGCACTCGCCGTGCGCCGACGCGGGCGACATCAACCATGGTGGCTGGGGCAGGGGTGGCAACTGCGACGATCAGCCAGATCAACGCCGAGAGCGCGAATCCGGCCAACGCCACGAGTTCCAAAATCAGTGAATGGCGCGGAGCGAAATGATGAATCACTCCGAAGGCGAGCAGAAATACGGCGGCAGATACTGAAGCCAGCACAATCAGCCCGACATCGATGGCGCGATGTATCCCCTGGCGCGAGCGGCAGTGCTCGCATTCGGCGAAATGGCCTTCGTAATCGCCGCGCATTTCTGGCGCGATGCCGGAGATGTCGTATCGCCAGCCCGCCAGAATTTTGCCTACAACCGGATCAGTGCAGACCATATTCAATCATTGAGGCCTTGAATCGTTCAGTCACTTAGCGGTTTTTCACTGATTCAATGACTGGATGATTCAATGAATCAATCGCCTAGAGCCGGATCGCTTCCATCGGCGCGTCCTGCGCCGCCAGCATCACCCGGTTACGGATCAACGTCATTTGCGGCCCGAGCGCATTTTCGGCGGCCCGCAACGCAACCTCGGGGTGATTGTTCTCCTGGGAAATGTGTGCCAACACTATGTACGATGCGCCTCCATCATAATGTTCCGCAAAAAATTCGGCCAGCGACTCGTTCGAAAGGTGCCCCACGCGGCTCATCACCCGCTGCTTCACCGACCATGGATATGGTCCCACCCGCAGCATTTCCAGATCATGATTCGACTCCACCATCAGCACATCACATCCGCGCAACTGATCGCGCACACTCGGCGGCATGTATCCGAGATCAGTCACAATAGCCACTTTTGTGCCCTCCGTGCGGAACGTAAAGCCGACCGGATCGGCGGCATCGTGTGGAATCGTAAATGGCGTGACAGTAATATCAGCGATCTGGAACGAACGGCCGGAGGAGAACGTTTCGAGCTTGGCGATCTGGGGCAACTCGCCTGAATCGTCACGCAGGGCACGCGCCCACGCATGGTGAGTGGCCCCCGTCATGAAAACTGGCACGTTTAATTTCTTTGAGAGTGTCGCAAGCCCGTACACGTGGTCCGAGTGCTCATGCGTAACCAGGATTGCGGAGATTTCCCGTGGGTCGCGCCCGATTGATTTCAGGCGCTTGAACGTCTCGCGGCAAGAAATGCCCACGTCCACCAGAATGCGCGCGCGCGCGCTTTCGACTATCGCAGAATTTCCCCGGCTGCCACTCGCCAGCACAGAAACACACACCGCCATGCCCGCAGCATACCTTTACCTTCTGTGGAAACGGGAGTAACTTCCTGGTTAATCCGCTACCTTCGAGTGGAAGTTTCAGAAATTCCTGGTTACGGATTCACGCGACGGGTGCGGACCCTTGGCTAGGGTTTTTTCAGCAATTCATTCAGTCCCTTGCGCCCGAATGCTCCACTGACGCAACCCACCGCACCAGCGACAAACGCAAATCCACACGCCCATATCTGTGAGCGGTCGGGTAGCTGCGATAGGCGGAGATAGGCGACAAGTTCAACCAGCGGCACCCATATCGCAACCGCGATCATCCATCTCCACGGCCGCTGCGGGCGAATGAATCCAAGCACAGTTGTTACAAAAAGAACGAAGACCACAGTCACCAGGAAATCTTCAATTCTGTTTTCCAGCAGGCCCGCACAAATGCCGAGCAGAATCGCAAAGAAATAGACAACCGCATCCGACTTCCACATTACTGGTATTTGTAAAATCCCCTTCCCGACTTTCTGCCCAGCCAGCCAGCATCCACCATCTTCACCAGCAACGGACATGGCCTGTATTTTGGATCTCCAATTCCCTTGTGCAACACGCGCATGATGTCCAGGCAAACGTCCAGTCCGATGAAATCCGCCAAAGTCAGCGGTCCCATGGGATGATTCATGCCCAGCTTGAAGACTTCATCGACCGCTTCCGGCGTGGCGACTCCTTCCATGACTGCATATATTGCCTCGTTGAGAAGCGGCATTAAGACTCGGTTCGACACAAATCCTGGGGCGTCGTTCACTTCGACAGGGGTCTTTTCCAGCTTGATCGCAAGTTCACGGACGGTTTGAAAGGTCTCATCGGAAGTCGCCAGTCCGCGCACGACTTCGACAAGCTTCATCACCGGAACAGGATTAAAAAAGTGCATTCCGATGACCTTCTCGGGTCTCCGCGTTACAGCCGCCAGCTTGGTGATCGAGATCGAAGACGTATTCGACGCGAAAATTACATCCGGTGCGCAAATCTTATCCAACTCGCGAAACAACTCAACTTTGATCTCCAGCTTTTCTGACGCTGCTTCGACGACGAACTGCGCTTGAGCCACCCGCGCGCGATCGACCGTAGGTTCGATTCTCTTCAGGATTTCGGTTTTTTGTGCTTCGGTAAGTCTGCTCTTCGCGACATCCCGATCAAGATTTTTGCTGACCGTCGCCAACCCGCGCTGAAGGAATCTATCCTCCAGATCGCACAACACAACCGGATATCCAGCGCGTGCAAACACCTGAGCAATCCCGTTGCCCATGGTTCCCGCACCGATTACGCCCACGCGCTCAATTGCCATTCCTTATCTCGAGTACGAAACGTGAAAGTTTAACACTTACTCGGAGGCGAACTCTGGGGCGCCAACTCAAAGCAGGTTCTTACACAGAACTTCGGGGAGCGGCGCGGGTTTCCACTTGTGACCGCAGTCAGGAACGCCGATGCGGTAAAGGTTCTGGCCCGCGCGTTCCCAGGAGGATGTATGAAACGAACATTTACTACAGCAGTGATGCTTCTTACGATGCTCGCCGGAGCCGCTGGAATCGCCGCCGCCCAGGACTATCGCTACTACGACCGCGATCAATACCAGTACTACGGACGCCAGGATTTTCGGGCTGGCATGAGGGTCGCCCGGCAATTCGGCTTCCGTGACGGCAACGCCGTTGCCCGCGAAGATATGTGGCGAGGAAAGCCGTTTAATCCCAATCCTCGCGGTCCTTACGACGATGCAGACCACGGCTACAGCAGGTTATACGGCAGCAGGCACCAATACCGGGAAGCCTATGCCCAGGCTTACCGCGAGGGTTATCAACGAACATTCCGCGAGCGAGGCTATTACGATCGCGGTTATTACCGGTAATTGTAGACGAGTTGACGAGTGCGCAATGGATGCGCACTGAAGCTAGCGGGTTCGTCTCATCACGGACCCGCCGCTTCACATTTGCGTCTCCCTTATCGTTCACTTCTAAATGCGTGCGCTCTGTGGCTGTGCTCTGTGGAACCCTGTGTTCTCTGTGGTGAAGCCGTGCAAGGCAGCTACAGAGATGGTCCGCCTCTGAGCAGAGTAAGACGCATCAATAAGCCCGAATAAAAAAGTATGCTGACATCGTTGCGCCTACGACAATCACGAAGCGCCTCACCCAGACTTGCGGCAATCGTAGCGAATAGTGCGCGCCAAAATATCCTCCGAGCGCCGCTCCGCAGAGCATGACCAAAGCCTCCGGCCAATACACCGCATGTTTCACAATAAAGATCACCACCGCAATGCCGTTGGTTGCGCTACTCAGGACGATTTTGAATGCATTCATTTCGTGAATATCCGCCATGCCGAACATTGTGAGCATGGCCAGGATCACGAACCCCATACCGCCGCCGAAATATCCGCCATAAATGGCCACTAGCAACTGGAAGAATGCCGCCGCCACGACGGCCTTCGTACTTGGGTCTTTCTTGGCTTCGGAGCGACTACCTCCCGTAATGCGCGGCCCAAATATGAACAAAAGGACTGCGAACAGCATCAGCCAGGGAATCACTTTCAGGAAAGTCTCGCCGGGCGTTCGCAGCAACAGCAGCGCGCCAAGAATTCCGCCAGATAGGCTCACAACTGCCAATGCGACCAGAACACTGCGCCGCACACGCAGGTGATGACGGAAAGCTCCGCCGCTGAAGAACAGTCCGGTCCAAAGTGCGACCGTGTTAGTGGCATTGGCAGGGACAGCTGGGACTCCGGTGAACAACAATGAGGGGAACCCAATAAAGCTGCCCCCGCCGGCGACTGAATTGAGGGCGCCGCCGAGCAATCCTGCGAAAAACAACACCACAGCATGTGCAAGGCTGAGTGAAGAATGGTTCAAACACTTACAGGTGTATCAGGTTTTGAAGGGAGGGCGAAACCAGGATGTCCACAGAAAAGTAAAGGTCGCCAGTTAGGCGACCTTCGTATCTAAGTTCCAGGTTTATGTCCCGTAGCTCGCGCTTCCGGGTTCTCGCCGTTGCTGCTGTTCTGAGAATCTGTCGCGCATACGGTCTCCAAATTCCTGCACTTTGTTTGACAGATTGCCGCGCGTCTCCTCGCCGCTCGCGGGTGCCAATAACATTCCCACACCCACACCTATGCCGACGCCAAGCAGCAGGGCGACTGCCGTGCTCATTCCATGGTGGTCCTCGCCTTTGATCGCCTCCGTTGCCCGAACCGCCCGCTTCGAGGCTTCATCATAGGTGTCGCGAGCGCGACCACTCAAATCTTCAATTCCTTCGCCTAGCCGGTCGCGGAGCGTATCCAGCAGGTACACACCGGTCCCAACCAGCAGGTTCGACAATATGTTCTCTTTTCTAAATCTCATCCAAGCCTCCGCCTAAGCTAGTTTTTGCAATCGTTTGCAGATATGAAGATGCGAAAATCCCAGCTTGCGGTTGGCAATGTTTTCAACAGCAGAAATGGATTCCGTCTGCTCACCCGTTAGGCAATCATGTAACCGTGGTAACATCCCGCCAATGGCTTCCGTAAAACAGAATCCCGATCTGAACGACAGACTAGTTTCCGCTGCTCCGGTCGAAGATGATTCTTCATTTGAACTCAAGCTGCGGCCACAGCGGCTTAGCGAATTCATTGGTCAGCCAAAAGTAAAAGAAAACCTGGCGGTAGCCATTGAAGCTGCTCGGTCGCGGGACGAAGCCCTCGATCATGTGCTGCTTTATGGCCCGCCCGGATTAGGAAAGACCACCCTCGCCACCATCATTGCTAATGAACTGGGTGTTGCCTTTCAGCAGACCTCCGGGCCCACTCTGCAAATTAAGGGCGACCTCACCGCAATCCTGACTAATCTGCGCGAAAAGCAGGTCTTATTCATAGACGAAGTGCACCGGCTGCAGCCTGCACTCGAAGAAATCCTCTATTCAGCGTTGGAGGACTACAAACTCGACATCCTGATTGGTCAGGGTCCCGCCGCCCGCACACACACGATGGATGTGAAACCCTTTACGTTCGTTGCCGCGACAACCCGTGCCGGCCTACTCTCAGCGCCTTTGCGTTCGCGATTTGGGATCGTGCTGCGGCTCGAATTTTACAGCCACGATGACCTGCGAATTATCGTGGAGCGCTCGGCTGAGATCTTGGGGGTGCAAATTGATCGCGAAGGAGCTCTCGAAATCGCCAGCCGCTCGCGTGGCACTCCTCGTATTGCAAACCGCCTGTTACGCCGCGTGCGTGACTATGCCCAGGTACGCAGCGCAGGGAAGATTGACCTGCCGACCGCCCAAGCCGCTCTTCGAATGCTCGAAGTCGACCGCTATGGCTTTGATGAAGTCGACCGTCGCCTTCTGCTCGCAATTATCGAAAAGTACCAGGGCGGCCCCGTTGGCGTGAATACATTGGCCGCTGCCCTCGCCGAAGAACCCGACGCGATTGAAGAAATCTACGAGCCGTTCCTGATTCAAATCGGATTCCTGAACCGCACGCCGCGTGGCCGGGTTGCAACCCAACTCGCTTACGATCACTTCGGCATCACGCCGAACCGCAGGCAGAGCTCGTTGTTTTGAGCGAGTACAATTCCTCAGATGATCGCGCACCTTCGCGGCAAACTGATTATCCGCCGGCCCAACCAGGCGATCGTTGAAACCGGCGGCGTCGGCTACGACGTGACTATCTCTGTGCCAACGTTTTCCGAACTACCTTCTCTGGGCAGCGAAGTCGCCCTACACATTCACACGCACGTCCGCGAAGACCAGATTGCGCTATACGGTTTTCTGCGTCCGGAAGAAAAACAACTCTTCGAAAAGCTGATCACAGTCAGCGGAATCGGCCCAAAGCTGGCAATCACCATTCTCAGTGGTATGCCCGCGGAGGACATGACCGGCGCGATTCGTGGCAATGACGTCGCTCGGCTTACCAAAATTCCCGGCATCGGCAAGAAGACCGCCGAGCGCATGGTCCTCGAACTCCGCGACAAGCTTCCGCCTGTGGGAGCCGATCAGGTACAGGTGGTTCCGTCGCTCAGTGCCGTGCAGGAAGACGTCTTGTCGGCGCTCGTGAATCTGGGATATCAGCGCCCGGTCGCGGAAAAGGCTTTGGCTTCGGTGGAGAAAAACGGGTCTTTCGACGTGATGTTTCGAACGGCACTGGCGACAATCGCCAAATAGCCGGATTTGATTCACACAGGCTGCCAATCGCAATTCCTGATTTCTTTGCGGTCTTTGCGGTTAAGATCTTGTTGCTGTCTCCGAGACTCTGAGTTTTTGCTCGGCGAACTCTGCGGTTAAAAGCTTTTGTGGTTCCGATTGCGAATTGATCCCAGCCACTTGTTTACAGAGAGCGAAAAATATCTCATGAAACTTATCCTGCGTTTCTGTATCGCCGCCATTCTCATTGCTTCCTTTCAACCTGTTTTCGCACAGCCGTCAGCTCAGGACGGCGCGACAGGTATACCAGGCAAATTCATCGTCACTCTTCTCGGGACTGGTGGCGGCCCACCGGTTCGGCTCCGGCGCTTTGGTCCCAGCACTCTGATACAGGCGGGCGATCAAAAGCTACTATTCGATTGCGGTCGAGGGGTTTTGTTCCGGCTCACACAGGCGGGAGTTCCACTTGAGAGTATTACGCGCGTTTTTCTGACCCACCTGCATTCCGATCACATCGTCGGTATCCCCGATCTTCTTCTCACTCCCTGGGCTTCCTCGGCACGCAAGTCGAATCTGGAATTCTGGGGTCCGGCAGGCACGAGCACGATGATGAACGGTTTGCAACAGGCATTCGCCTTTGACATTCACATCCGGCGCGATGTCGATGAGCGATTTCCGGCGGAAGGAATTCGCGTGCTCAGCCACGATGTACATGAAGGAATTGTCTACGAGCACGGCGGAGTAAAGGTCAAAGCTTTTCTGGTGGATCACGGGCCAGTCAAGCCCGCGTTAGGCTACCGAATTGAGTACGGCGGGTATTCAGTGGTTCTGTCCGGCGACACGCGATACTCGGAAAACCTAATCCAAAACAGCAAGGGAACCGATCTCCTGATTCACGAGGCCAGCGATCCGGACGCGATTCGCGCCCATTTAGATTCGGAAAAGTTAGAGCGAATACGGGCCCACCACATCACGGCAGAGCAACTCGGAAAACTATTTGTTACGGTCAAGCCGCGCTTGGCCGTCCTCTACCACACTTCCGGAGACTACAACCTCCTCAGCAAATTACGAAACGAGTACTCCGGACCTGTTGAGATGGGCGAAGACCTGATGACAATTGAAATCGCAGAGAAAATCAACCTGCACCAGACCACACCAACCTGGCAATGAATGAGTTTTTTCTCCGCGTTTTCGCGCTGTTTGCTCGGCGAGCTCTGCGGTTAAAAGCTTTCTTCGTGGCTCTTCCTGACCTTCGCGTTTTGTGGTTTTCACGCGAACGGTTATTTCCCAATGCAGAATCTACTGAAAATCAGGCTGAGAATGTCATCATTCGTAGTCGCGCCCGTGATTTCATCCAGCGGCCGCAGCGCGCTGTAAAGATCAAGCAAGAGCATCTCGTGTGGAATTTGATCACGAACGGCTGCTACAGCTTTGTCCAAAGCGTTCAGACAATCTCGAACCAGCGACGCGTGACGCGCATTGGTAAGAAAACCGCTCTCAGCCCCTGATCTCGTGTCTCCGATCACGTGCTTTAATATTGCCGACCGTAGCTCCGCAATTCCTTCTCCAGTCAGAGCCGATGTCCGCTCCAGACCTTCCCTGAACGGCCCTTCGCCTGGGGCAAGATCTGCTTTATTTCCCACCAAAATTGCATTCCGCTGGCTCGCCTGCTCAATCAACCGTTCATCCTCGTCGAGTAACGGCTGCGAAGCATCGAGCACCACCAGCACCAAGTCTGCATCCGCCAGCGCCTCCACCGACTTCTTGATGCCAATGCTTTCGGCTTCGTCGAGTGCCGCGCGAATTCCCGCCGTATCCACCAGCTTCACCGGAATACCGCCAATCGCTACAGTCTCCGTTACGAGGTCGCGTGTTGTGCCAGGGGTTGCAGTCACAATTGCCCGCTCGCGTTCTACCAGTTGGTTGAACAAGCTAGATTTGCCAACATTCGGTCGTCCGACGATCGTCAGGGTTAATCCTTCGTGAACAAATTTTCCATAGGCAAAAGATTTTGCTAGTTCCTGAAGCGGCCTACGCACCGCAGCAATATGTTCCAGGATCTGCTCCGACGGAAGCACTGAAACATCGTCTTCCCCAAAGTCAATTCCGGCTTCGAGCAGTGCGATCAACTCCACCAGCTTCTGTTTGATCGGCTGTAATGTGCGCGAGAGGGCGCCTTCGAGTTGTTGCGCCGCGATCTTTGCCTGATGCAAAGTTTGCGACTCGATCAGATCGCGCACGGCTTCAGCCTGCGTGAGATCAATGCGGCCATTCAGAAATGCCCGCATTGTGAACTCGCCTGGTTCCGCCAACCGCGCGCCGCGTTCGAGCGCCAGCTCGACAATGCGACGCAGCACCACCGGCGAACCGTGCGCCGAAATTTCGATAATGTCATCCGTCGTATAGGAGTGCGGTTTCGCAAAGTAGGTGACTACAACTTCGTCGATCCTCAAACATTCTGCGTCGGATACCCCTGTCCGACAATCCGCACGACAAGGCTCAACTAGCTCCCCAAACACCGCCCGTCCTGGCTCAAGTTCATGTTTCAGTCGCAGCATGGGTAGAGCTATGACCTTCGCCTCCGGCCCCGCTAGGCGTACCACGCCTATGCCTCCGCGCCCCGCGGGAGTGGCCACCGCAACGATGGTGTCGTCAAGATTCACAGGCTGCCCGGTTACCAAATTACTAAATTTCGCTGATCCTCTGTGTCGTTCGTCCGTGCTCTCCGTGTCCTCTGTGGTAAGGATTTTCAAAAATTAGGAAAGGAAGGGTAGAGTCTCTGGCACCTCAAGCTCTCAGTCGCTAAAATCAATCTTCACCATGTCTGATGTTCGCCGCGGTCTCATCATCGTGAACACCGGTCCGGGTAAGGGCAAGACCACCGCTGCCATGGGTACCGCCCTGCGCGCCGTCGGCAACGGCATGCGCGTCCTTATGCTGCAGTTCCTCAAAGGGTCATGGCATTATGGAGAGCTCGACTCGGTCCAAGCCTTTGGCGACAAGTTCATTATGAAGCAAATGGGGCGCGGCTTCGTGAAAGTCGGAGCCGAAAAGCCCGATCCCGAAGATGTACGCATGGTGGAGCAAGCCTGGGCCGACAGTGAACAAGCCATTAACTCCGGCGAATGGGATTTGGTCATCCTCGACGAGATCAACTATGCGATCAGCTACGGCATGCTCGATCCCGCAAAAGTAGTCACCACGCTCAAGAACAAACCTGAGATGGTTCATGTTATCTTGACGGGACGCAACGCCCATCCCACAATTGTCGAGCTTGCTGACACTGTGACAGAAATGCGACAAGTGAAGCATGCCTACGAGAAGGGCGTCATCGCGCAGAGAGGAATCGAGTATTGATCGGGTGATCTGGTCATCGGGCGATCTAAGTTCACCCGATGACTGATCAACAGATCACCAGATAATTTATGGCTTGGTTCAAACGACAAACCGGCGAGCTGGATGCTTCGGGCGAAAAGAAGATTCGCACTGAAGGTTTGTGGGTAAAGTGTGAAAGCTGCCGCCAGATCATCTGGAAAAAAGATCTTGAAGAAAATCTGAACGTGTGCCCGAAGTGCGGCAAGCACTTTCGTATCGATGCGCGTACTCGCCTTTCGCAGCTCTTCGACAATGGCGAGTATGAGAGCTTCAGCGACAATCTCTCCTCTACCGACCCGCTCAAGTTTGTTGACCTCAAGCCGTATTCCGAGCGCCTCAACCGTGCTCAGCAGGACACCGGCCTTACTGATGCCGTGATCAACGCTCGCGGCACACTGAACGGGCGTCCAGTCGTCATCAGTGCCATGGAGTACAGCTTCATCGGTGGCAGCATGGGATCCGTTGTAGGAGAGGTGATCACTCGCGCCGTGGAGGAATCGCTCACTCGAAAACACCCGCTCATCATCATCTCAGCATCCGGTGGTGCCCGCATGATGGAAGGCGTGCTCAGCCTCATGCAGCTCGCCAAAATTTCCGCGGCACTCGCCCGCCTCGATGAAGCCAAGGTCCCTTACATCTCGGTTTTGACCGATCCGACAACAGGCGGCGTCACCGCATCTTTCGCGATGCTGGGCGACCTCAATATTGCCGAACCTGGCGCGCTCATCGGTTTTGCTGGTCCGCGCGTCATTGAACAGACGATCCGCCAGAAACTGCCGCCAGGCTTCCAGCGCAGCGAATTCCTACTCGAACATGGAATGCTCGACGCCATCGTTCACCGCAAGGAACTGAAGTCGTACATCTCGCGCGCATTCGACTTCATGACACCTGCGACAGTTGCGCAACCGGCCTGAAACTTTCCGGCCTATTCGTAGCGAAGCGCCACAACCGGGTCCACGCGTATCGCTCGACGACCAGGAACGTAGCAGGCCAAAAGCGCAACAAAAACGAGGAGAACAGAGACGCCCGCGAACGTCAGCGGATCGTGGGCGGTCACCCCAAACAGCAGATTGCTCATAAGCCGCGTCAGCCCAAAAGCAGCACCGACGCCAATCGCCACGCCTGCCAGCGCTAATGCCATGCCCTGTCTGAGGATCATCTGCAGTACATCTCCAGGTTGGGCGCCGAGCGCCAGGCGAATTCCTATTTCGCGTTTGCGTTGTGACACCGTGTAAGACATCACGCCGTAGATGCCGATGATCCCCAGCGTAAGCGCCATCGCTCCCGCAATCGCGAGCATGACCAGCGTAAAGGAAGTCCTCGCCAGCGATTCGTCATAAACACCTTGCATGGTGCGCACGGCCGCCAGAGGCAAATTCGAATTCACCGACCACACGGCCTGGCGGATTTCATTCAAAAAACTCTCCGTACCCGCTCGCTCGCTGTGGATCACAAAGGTTACGGTGCGCCTTGTTCCTGTGAAACCACCTACTACCATCGGGGGCCAATACACGATCTCCGGCGCCGTTTCCTGGACTCCTCTCTCGCGCACATCCTGGACAACGCCGATTACTTCATGCCACGGCATCGACGGAATCTCACGCACATGCTTGCCGATCGCTGCTGCCGGACTGCCCCACATCTCACGAGCCAGGTTTTCGGAAAGCAGCACAACCGGGCGCACTCCATAGACCTCGTCCCAGGTCAGGTCACGCCCCGCAATCAGTCTGGTACCGACTGTCTGCAACACACCCGGTGAAAGATACTTGTACAGCCGCAACGGCGGTATGGTGTCGGCTGGATAGAACTTGTCCTGCGCGAAAATCTGGTCCCATCCCGACTCGAAGCCTTCCATTGGCATTTCGCTGATGAATCCAGCGGACTTCACGCCCCGAATCGCCGCCAGCTGATTGATGATGTCGTTCTGTATTCGCGTTACTTGTTGCGGCTCTTTTACCAAGGACTCGGGAATCGAGATTCGCAGGAGCTGCAAATGCTGAGGATCGGAGAACCCCGGATCAACATTCCGCAAGGCTCCGAATGTGCGGATCATCAGGCCAGCGCTCACCAGCAATACCAGCGCCACAGCGACTTGCCCCGCGACCAGCAAATTTCGCGCGCGATGCCGCTCCCGGCTTGCACTCGTGGTTCTCCCTTCGGTTCGCAGGGCCGAAGCATTACCTGCGCGCGCACATTTCAGCGCAGGAAATAATCCAAATAACAACCCTGACATCACTGAAAGCGCAAAAGTAAATGCTACTGTCCGCGCATCGAGCGAGATTTCATTCAGCCGCGGCAGATTGGAGAGGTTGGTCGCCACCAGAAAATGCACGCCGGCGTACGCCAGGCCGATTCCTACGATCCCGCCCAGGAGCGCGAGCATTAAGCTTTCGACCAGAAGTGTGCGCAGAATTCGCGTCCAACCTGCACCGAGAGCCGCGCGAATCGCCAGCTCCTGCTGTCGCGCTTCTGCTCTCACCAGGAACAAATTCGTTACGTTAGCGCAAGCGATCAGCATTACAAGTCCAATGGTTGCCATTACCACCCACAGCAGTTCGCTCACGTTGCCGATTACTTCGTCCTTCAACGGGCGAATGGTCGGAGTAATTTTCCAGGTCTCGTAAATATGCCCGTCTTGTCCGGGCCCATTCGACCACGAGTCCATCCAGATGGGCAGCATTCGCCGGATGTCCGCGTTGGCTTGCGCAATCGTCACGCCTGGCTTCAGACGCGCGATCCCATGAAATCCGAAACCGGCCAGAGGCAAATTGCTCCGCTCGAAAGCCAACGGCACGACCACATCGAAATCTGCATCGACAATTTCAAACCCCTTCGGCATCACCCCAACAATTTCGCGCGGCCGAGAATCAACCGTGATGTTTTGACCGACCACTGCCGGAGTGCCGCCGAACCGCTTCTGCCAATACGCGTAGCTCAGCATGACCCTTTCGGGACCGTGCGGCACCTGGTCATCGCTTGAGAGCCAACGGCCGACAGCCGGCTGAACGTTGAATGCCTGAAACACGCCATCGCTGACGAAAACAGTGCGCACCTGCTCCGGCTCCGCTCGACCTGTTACATTGGCGCTACCCGGCACCCAAACGCCTACCGACTGAAAACTCCGGTTGTGATCGGCGTAGGTGAAATACATCGACGGGGAAAGGAGCAGGCCGTTTTCGAAATCTGCAAGGCCCGCTGCTCCAGGGGCGACCTGATGAAGTGATACCAATTGCTCGGGCTTTGGATAATTCAGCGGCTTTAGCAGCACGCTATTCAGAACAGTGAACACCGCGGTATTCGCGCCGATGCCTATGGCGATAGTCAACAACGCCACGGTTGTGAATACGGGATTTTTGCGCAACGTGCGCAGCCCATAATGGATATCCGAAAGAAAATCCTCAATCGGCAGCCACGCCCATACGTCGCGGCTTTTCTCTTCGAGCAGGCCGAGGTTACCGAACTCTCTCCGTGCGGCGTGCGTCGCTTCGTCGCGGGGCATGCCATCTGCAACCAACTCATCGACCTTCTCGTCGATATGCCACTGGATCTCTTCCGAGAGTTCACGATACCGACGTCGTCGCGAGGGCAGCTGCGTGAGCCAACTCATGATTCACCCGGCGCCAAGACTCGTGTGATCCCTTCCAGCATGCGCTCGAAGCTCGAAACTTCATGTTGCAGGTGTTTCGCGCCCGCGGGGGTCAGTTTATAAATCCGAACGCGACGATTCGTAGATGACGTGCCCCATTCAGCCTTGACCAGGTTTTGCTTCAATAGGCGTTGGAGAGCTGGATATAGCGATCCCTCTTCGATCTGAAGCAGATCGTCGGAAGTCCGCTTGATATGCTGGGCAAGTGCGTAGCCATGTAAGGGTTCCCGTTTCAGAGTACGCAGAATCATCATCTCCAAGGCGCCCGGAAACAGATCTCTTTGCGTATTTTTTGTCATGCGCGACTCTATGTTTCTCTATGCATAGAGTAAAATAGTATAGATGCTCTCCTGCGTCAAGGGCAAAATGTCAGCATGAACGCGCTGCGCGTTTGTGCTGCCAACTACGCAGGTCTAAATGCGGACGCCTCATCGCATTCGCGGATAAATCCAAAGCTGATAACCTAGAGTGGATTCGAACTGTAGACAACTACGATCCATGTCTATGTCCTACGAGTCCGCCCTCGCCCGCATGTACGCCCTCGGCCACGAACTCGCAACCACCCCATCCCACAAATTTGATTTGGCGCACATGCGTGTTCTGCTCACCGCCTTGCAGAATCCTGAACGACGGTTCCGAAGCGTCCTGATCGCCGGCACCAATGGCAAAGGGTCAACAGCGGCAACTCTAGCCTCCATCTTAAAAGCGTCAGGTTTAAGAACAGGTCTTTACACCTCGCCACATCTTGTCCGTATAAACGAGCGAATCCGTATCGACGGCGAAGAAATCTCCGACGACAAATTCGCCCTGATACACGATCTCGTCTCTCGCACTGCCGAGCGCCTGATCGAAGATGGTGAGTTGCCCTGGCATCCCAGTTTCTTTGAGATGCTGACAGCTATTGCATTCGAGCACTTCGCGACCAGCCAACTGGATATCGCGGTCCTCGAAGTCGGAATGGGTGGCCGCCTGGACGCGACCAATGTCGTTGAACCACTGGTAAGCGTAATCACCGACATCTCGCTCGACCACCAAAAATTTCTGGGCAACACTGTCGCCGAAATTGCCCGAGAGAAGGCGGGGATCATTCATCCGGGCGGGACGGTCGTTACCCTTCCGCAAACACCTGCGGCAAATGATGTGATCGGTAATGCCATTCTCGAGCAGGGCGCTAGCGCCGTCAGTGCCGCCCCGTACGTCCCGCCCGTCACTCCAGCAGCACCGAACTTTTTGGCTGGAAAATCTTCGGCCTGCTACCCACTGCAGATAATGGGGAAGGTAGTTCAGATCGAATCTTATCTCGTAGGCCGGCATCAGCTTCGTAACGTTGCCCTTGCCATCGCCGCCGCCGAAGAGCTAAGCAAGAAGGGACTTCCGATTGCTCCCGATTCCATCGCACAGGGCATTCGCCAAACCCACTGGCCGGGGCGCTTTCATGTCATTCCCGCTCACGATTCTCAGCCTGAGTTGATTCTTGATGTCGCCCACAACCCTGCCGGAGCCTGGGCTTTGCGCTCGACGCTCTCCGCCTGCTACGAGGATCGGCGGCTGATCTTTGTTTTTGGCGCGATGCGAGACAAAGCCATTGCGGAAATTGCTGAAATTCTCTTCCCCCTCGCCGAACGTGTGATCGCCACGCAAGCCGAAAATCCGCGTTCAGCAACTCCAGATGAAATTCGCGAGGCCGCGTTCCGGACACACGCCGAAATCACAGCTGCACCTGATGTTGCGGCGTCGCTGGAACTCGCCCGCATTGCTGCAGGATTCGACGGCGTCATCGTCATCACCGGCTCGATTTACATCGTCGGCGAAGCCATGGGGATCTTGGGAGTCTCCGCGGATGGGAAATAGCAGTGCGAAGGAAGCAAACTATGTCCAAAGGCCGAACGCTAATGCAAAGAAATACGGATTGCTTAGCCGCCTTCGGTCCTATTTTTTCTTCGATCCCCTGATCTGGTCCTATACGGTCCTCTTCGGACTTGTATCCATCCCGTTTGGCTTTTTCGACAAAGATGGCTCCATTCTGCACGCCTTCGCCAGAACCTGGTCAAAGCTGATTTTGAAAACAATCTTCTCGCCCGTTCGGATTATCGGACTCGACAAGATCGACGTTGCCCGCACCCACGTGTACGCCGTCAATCACGCATCCGCTCTTGACATCCCGGTCCTCTATGCCTGCCTTCCGTTCCAGTTCCGCATCGTCCATAAAAAGGAACTGCTCTCCTATCCGATCGTCGGCTGGCATCTCAAGCGTTCCGGCCAGGTCTGCGTCGATCAACAGAATCCGGCCCGCTCCGTCGGACAGATCAAGTCAGCGGTTCGCACTCTAAAAAATGGCATGTCGCTCGTCATCTTCCCTGAGGGTGGCCGTAGCGCTGATGGCATCATTAAGCCGTTCCTTCCGGGCGCATTTTTCCTCGCGATCAAAGCCCAGGTCGATATCGTCCCAGTCGCGCTGGTTGGGACCTACGAACTCCTTCCCATGGATACCTACCACATCAAGCCCCGCCCACTCGAAATGCGTGTGGGCGAGCCGATTTCAACCGCCGACCTCACCTTGCGCGACATGGATCAGCTCTCAGAAAAGGTCCAGAAAGAACTGGAATGCCTCTACTATTCCGATTGAAGTGAATACGGAGAAAAATGACACAAGTCATGTGGCGACGGGCGTCTCGCCGGTCAATTCAGCTCAATTGCGGCCACCCTTGCGTTGAACCAGACTAACGACCTTTGCCGCAAGTTGCTGGCTGAAAGCATAAGCGTAGGAAACTGTGCTCAAAACAAAAACGGCAGGGCCGACCCCCTGCCGTTCTATTCAACTCTGAGCCTAATCTACTTGCCGCGGTTAACCGCTTTTCTCAGTTCCGCGCCCGCTGTAAACTTCGCCACCTTCCGAGCTGCGATCTTGATGGTCGCGCCGGTCTGCGGATTGCGCCCATTGCGCGCCTTCCGTTGCGAAGTCGAAAACGTTCCGAACCCGATCAACGCTACCCGGTCTCCCTTTTTCAGAGCGCCGGTAATGCTTTCCACAGTGGTGTCGATTGCGCTCGCAGCCTGGGTCTTGTTGATGCCGCAGCCCGCCGCGATCCGGTCAATGAGATCAGCTTTATTCATCTTAGCTCCTGGGGGAATTTCCTTTTTCTCACCGATTCCAGCGCCGTGGCTGAACGCTCTGCCCTCGTTGAGCGTGGAAACTCGCCGAAGGCTATTTAGCTCCTGCTTTCCAGAGTTGTCAACTGTGAAAATCCGCGCCAGATGCCGGATTTGAGTACCACGTTCGCCGAACTCCGCGTCTCTCCGCCATTAGCAAGATAGGGAAATTGAGTTCGCGGGTGGAGCAGCGCTTTATCGCTGTAAATACATTGACAAACTGTCATTTTGAGCGAGGCAGGATCATTCCTCAATGAATGATTCTGGCGCAATCGAGAAACCTTTTCTATGTTGTCGGTCTGCCACTCCTGTCTTAGAAATTTCCTAAAGGAATTGGATTCGTTCTCCACAAACTTTCCATAACTCCACAGGATGTGCACAGAGATTCAACGCCCGCCCTCTTGCGCAAACTCACTCGCAGAGTGCACATTCAAAATAGAGAAAGTTCATGAAAGTTGTCGCGGAAGTTTGTCCCGTCTGTGGTGGCACCGGGTGGAAGTCACAATCCGATCGTCGAGTACAGCGTTGCGAATGCCGTATCAAATCGCGTGCGGAGTCCCTGCTCGCCTCTGCCCGCATTCCCAAGCGCTACGAGCACTGCGAGCTCTCAAATTTTGAGTTCGACGGTCCGCATCGTCATCTCGCCGCGGCACGTATGGCCGCCTGTAAGTTTGCCGAAGACTATCCAGTTGACAGAACTGGGCTTCTCCTCATCGGCAGCATCGGCGTCGGCAAAACTCACCTGGCGGCCGGTATCATCAAGGAGTTGGTCCTTAGCAAGGGCATACCTTGTCTCTTCTATGACTACCGCGAGCTCCTCAAACAGATTCAAAACTCTTACAACGATTCTGTAAAGGCAACCGAACTCGACGTTCTCCGCCCAGTGTTCGAAATTGAACTCCTGGTTCTCGATGAGCTAGGCGCCGTCAAACCCACCGAATGGGTCTGGGACACTGTCAGTCTTATCCTCAACACGCGCTACAACGACAATCGCACGACCATCATTACCACTAATTTCCCCGACCTCGCCGAACGGGAACGTCGCGGCTACATCCGCGCCAGCGACCGCGAAGCTGCAAATTACGCTGCGAGTCAAGACACACTCGGCGATCGCATCGGTGAGCGCATGCGGTCCCGCCTCCACGAAATGTGCCGCATCGTAAAAATGGAAGGCGCTGATTTTCGTCAAACCTATCGCAGCGCGAGCTTCAGATGAGTTGAATCGTTGGGGGTCGGATATTTCTGTCCGACAAATCGTGTTTCGATCAACGAGAGTGGGGCATGGTGCCCCACCCTTGTCGCGGGTTGTGAGGCCGAGTCGCCTCAGCAAAGCCGCAGTGTGCACTTCCACTTCGATTAATGGGATGCAATCTCCTCGAGCCGTACTTCCCCGGGAATCCCATTTCTCTGCATGATCTCGCGCATACGGTGTTCGAGCTTTGCCACTTCCCAGCGATTGCCGCTGTTCCGCGCGCCGATCCAGTGAGAATAGAGTTCGTCGAACTGCCGCCGCTCATCGCGGTTCAGCCGTTCGCGCCAGCGTGGGTGTTCCGGATGGCCGTTGGTTGCAATGCGCCAGAACGGCGTTCCGGCCGCAATTCCATAGTGTGCGTACACATCCAGCATCCGCTTTTCCATGCTTACAATCTGATCGCGATCGTTCACTTGCTTATATTGCTGCCAGCGCGAGTAGTAGCTGTCGAAACGTTGCTGGTCCCGGATCGAAAGGCGTACCTGCGCTACTAGCGGCAAGCTGATTGCCAGCAAAAAAATAAGTCCCACAAGTTTCTTCATGCTCTCTCCCAAAGAGGAAAATTCGTGTCGCCACCAGTATGACAAGGCGAGCCAAATTTCTGACATTCCGAAAGCCCTAACCTCTTAGTAACTGAAGAGAGAGTTGAAGACGTCACTCGCTTGAACCCAGTTCGAATTATTTTGCCCGCGTCAGCAGAGTGTGTTCAGGGTCGACCACCAGCTTGTGGGTTCCGGCGGGAGCGGTGATGTGAAACTGGGTTTCATCTCCTTCGGCGAAGACCCGCTTTAGGAAAATGTTCTTGCCGTGAATTGAGGCATAAATTGGAACGGCGGTGATCAGGGTGTCAGGAGCATCTTTCTGCGCGATGGTGCCGCGTACTGTCGTTGTTCTGCCTTTTTCGGAAAATTTCAAATCACGCAATTCAAACGATGGAATTGCGTCGCCATTCACCCATCCTTCATAGAACCAGTCGAGCGACTTGTGCCCTTCGTACCAGAGCGATTGCGGCAGCTCGGATTCAAATATGTGCATGAGTTGGACGGTGCTGACCGGCTTATCTTCGTATTGTGTGCGGAGCTTGCGGAGGGCGCGAACAAATGGATCATCTTTGAAGTCCAGATCTTTAGCGCCAGATACACCCTTCGCCTGGCCATCGGACATCATGGTGCGGAGCATGTGAAACAGCCATGTCCCACGGCCATAACCGACCGCGTCATATCCCTTCGGGAACTTCGATGATGAGAGTCTAAAGCCGAGTGTTACCGGACCCGCATCCATCACTGCAATGCCGTCGTTGTTTTTTGCAACGAGGTCGTCGCGATAGACTTGCATGATCTGCCGGAAGCCCTCGGGATCGTGCGATTCCAGCAACATCAGCGCACTGTAGTTCGCCAGGCCTTCCATGATCCACTGATCACGGTAGGTGTCCCAATTCACCAGGTCTCCCCACCATTGGTGAGCTGTTTCGTGGGCGATCACCTGTTCGGAGAGCAGGCGGCGAACGGGATTCTGCTGCAGTTTGGCCTGTTCTTCCGGAGTCAGAAAGGAATAGCTGGAAAGAAAGATAAGCCCAGGCCAACCCTGGCTCAACGGGCCAGGCATTTGCGTGATGGACAACTCGCCATAAGGGAACGGGCCGAAGTAGCGTTGATAAAAATCAATCGCCCGTGCGGAAGTTGCGTTCACCATCTGCGTATTGCCGGATGGCGAAGGTGGTGGAGGATTTGGCTTGAGCACAAAGGGCTGAACAGAACGACGCGCGCCGGTGGGGGCAGGAATCGGCAGAACGAGAGGCGTGGAATCCGCAAGCATCGTACCAGGGAAACCGCGCTCTACGTTTGGTGTGGCATATGTGCTCAGTTCGACTTTGCCCGCGCGTTCTGTGGTGGCGGAATACTTGCCGAGATTGAAACCGGCGACGGGAATAGGGCGTTCAGTGATCCAATGCGAACTTTGTTCAGGGCCGCCCGTCTTTGCTTCAGTGCGGTGCCCAACGGAAACCAGCGTCCACCCGGCGGGATATTGGAATTGCAAGTCGTAGGAAGCCGTTTCAAATCCAGCATTGGGATACCAGGTGCCACGATCTCCAACGTAAAGCAGACCGTTCGCAGCTTCTGAAAGCACTGAGCCGGAGTATTGAAAACTTAATTCCAGTTTGTGGTCTTTTTCTATGGGGGCCGGCAGCACCACCGCGATTACATCGTTTCCTTGCTTCGATAAATGCGAGCCTTCGATGGCC
Source organism: Terriglobales bacterium (assembly GCA_036557105.1). Classification (GTDB taxonomy): domain Bacteria; phylum Acidobacteriota; class Terriglobia; order Terriglobales; family Acidobacteriaceae; genus Gp1-AA145. The sequence goes on along the minus strand of DATBIE010000010.1, from coordinate 10,196 downwards.
TGATTGTGGATGAACTCCACGGGATGTCCGTCGGCAAGGACTTCACTCACGCGTAGCATTCGTGAGAGTTCAAATAGAAGCACGCGCCGAGTCCTTTGGCGCGCGGTGATGTTGAGGACTGCTTTCGCATCCAGTTCCTTCACCGGCCGAATGTGACTTTGAATTATGAAACTGGTGATGTCCACGTCAGGGTTAGACGATTCGGTGTCTTCGCTCAGACTGGAACTTCCATTCGTATTTCCAAGCCTCGGAACGGAAAACGATGCCCACATGTCGTAAAACTCGTCTCCGTTGATGTGTTTGTGTTGCCCGGCTTCGATTTGTTCCGGCAGCAGCGAATCGTAGCGCATGTCGAAGCCCCCGAGCTTATTTCCTTCAATGTACGCGTGAAGCATGTGGTCCACCGGATGAGCATCGGAAAGCTTGGCTTCACCCGCAGGACCGAAGAAACTCAACAGCAGGCGCAACGCGTCAGTTGCCGCCATATTTCGGGCAGTCGCGTCCCACTTTGCGGCAAAGCCCGCGGGATCTTCCGCAGCCCGCAAGTATGGCTGGAGTTCGGCGAAAACATCGTCGTTGAAGCGGAAATACGCAGTCGAAAATGTTTCTTCAAGAATGGCCCCTCCGGTGAAAAGGGATAACGAGGCGCGTTCTGTCTGGTTGGGAGGAATCAGCAGCACCTCGCCGTATCCTTCGAAGAAGGCGCCCGTGATTCGTCCGTCGACGGCTTCGGTGAAGGCAATGGTACCGTCATCAAGCGAGATGTGAAGCTTTGCCCGCTCGATCGAGGCTTCGCGGATTTTGTAAACGTGGGTCTTGTCTAGACCCACTGATCTGAGTTTCAGGTATAGCGACTCGGCCGGTCCAGGGGGTTTAGCGGCAGCCGACTTTGCGGTGGACGGCACTTCCTGCGCACTGCTTAAGGCGAAAACTCCGCAGATTATTACGAGCGAAACTGCTTGAACCGCCCGACGCATGGATTGAACTCTCTGCGAACCGAAGGCCAGCGCCATAGCTGAATCAGTTACTAACCACGGGCCACTTTCCTGCCGTGACCTTTGTCACCTTCGGCCCAGCCACATTCACCAATAGAATGCGCCTAAATGAAGAGACTTGTCACCTCAGGTTGTTGCCTCGCACTTGCTTTAGGCGGGTTTGCGGGATCAGCTCCGGCCGATGTTATCCACCTGAAAAACGGAGATGTGATTTACGCCGAAGAGACCAAAGAGAGCGGAAGCCATATTCAGTATCAGAAAGGCGATGACACCTATACCATCCCGAAATCCGTGGTGCAAAGTATAGATAAGAATGATGCTCCTGTGGCCGCGCCATCAGCTGGCGCCGATCTGCCGCTACCCACATTGAATTCGCAGGCGAATACTGCCGGCGATAAAGAACTGATGAATCAGGTGGTCCGAAACGGACAAGTCGATCGGGACGCAATACGCCAGATCGAAATACGAGGAAATGCGCCGGCAACCGCGGTTGCATACTATATCGCTGGAAAGCAGGAATTTCAGTCAGGCGACTACAACTCTGCCAGGCGGGATTTTGAAGCTGCGTTAAGAAATGATCCGCGCAACCCGACCATTCTCAATTTCTACGCTGCGCTGCTGGTGAAGACCGGAAACCCGCAGGAGGCGCTGCTCTATGCCGAGCACGCGGTTCAAGAGGCGCCGGATTCACCCGACGCTTACGCTGTCCTGGGTTATGCGCAGTTCGCGACCAGTCATACGCGAGAGGCGGTCCAGAGCTGGAAGAAGTCGCTGGCTCTGCGCCCGGATGCTTCGATTCAGGCGCTTCTCGATCGTGCTCAGCGTGAAACGACAGCGGAGAGCAATTTTGCAGAACATGAGACGGGACATTTTGTGCTGCGCTATGAAGGAGCGCAAAGCTCAGAGTCACTGCGGGGACAAATCCTGTCCACACTGGAGTCGGCGTATCAGGACCTCTCCAGCGAATTCGGGAACTCGCCGCGTGCCAGCATCGAAGTTGTTCTCTACACGAATCAGGCGTACTTCGACGTCACGCGTGCGCCGACTTGGACCGGCGCGCTGAACGACGGCAAAATCCGCATTCCCCTGGGCGGAGTGAGCTACGTAAGCTCCGACTTCGCGCGGGTGCTGCGGCATGAACTCACACACTCATTCGTCAATCAGGCCACACAGGGACGCTGCCCGACATGGCTGAACGAGGGTATTGCGCAGATGCTCGAGCCGAAGTCGCTTGGTTCGCTTGGAGCACCCCTGGCGCGTTTATATAAGAACGATCGCGCGATCCCTCTAAATATGCTCGAAGGCGGCTTCTTTTCACTCTCAACGGGACAGGCTGAGGTCGCCTACGCGGAATCGTTGGCGACGGTCGAATACATTCGTGATCGCTACGGCATGAGCGACATCATGCGAATGCTCGACCGCCTGGGACAGGGCGAGTCGACAGAGTCGGCCATGCGCTCGACTATCCACTGCGACTACCGTGCGCTGCAGGAAGAGACCACGGATGCGCTGGTGAAGCAATTCGGGGGATAGCGCAGGGCTTATGTACGTGCTCTGGCATGACCACAAAGGTGTGCAATTCATACGAGCCTTGACGACGGTATCGGTACAATGTCTTCAGAAACAATCTGACGTAAGCTTCACCACGAACAATCTGCGCCGATTCCACGTGGAGAAAGTCACGAAGTATGTCCCCGGTGGAGAGATGATTCGCCCTGGTTTCAAATGCACACCTCAGCGCCTAAAGCCGACCGGGTTTCACATCTTAAGTCGGCACGAGTAAAACTCGTGCCCTTCCCGGCGAATTTTGTTCGATGGAATTCCTATTTGGCAAGATCCAAGGAGCGCGACGAATGCGAACCGACCTCGTCGAGCGGTGCACGCGTTCCCCCCGTTTGTTTTTTGATTCTCACCCGCGTATATTAGGAACTGGAACTGCTGTGTAGTACCAGGATTGGCGAAACACACCAGTGGGCGCAAGCCCACTTTTTACTTGCAGGTGGTTTCTCGCGGCTTGGGAACATCTAAGCCGCTGTTTTTATGGCAGTTGACCTCGATCACGTACGAGCCATTGCCGAGCGGGTTGCGGCTTCTCTTGGATTGGAAGTGGTCGAACTTGACCTGCGCGGCGGCGGCAAGTCTCGCATGTTGCGGGTGTTTATTGATAAGCCGGAAGGTGTCACGCACGAAGATTGTGCGAACCTCAGCCGCGAGGTTGGAACGATCCTCGATGTCGAGGATGCGATGCCCGGCGGATCATACGTGCTTGAGGTTTCGTCGCCGGGACTGGATCGCAAGTTGTTTCGTCCTGGGGATTTTGAGCGCTTTCAGGGCAGCCGGGTGAAGTTGACGACGAAGGATCCCGTCAACGGCAATCGACATTTCGAAGGACGACTGGAGCGTTTTGAAAGCGGACGACTGACGCTGGATTTGGCTGAGGCGCGAAGAAAGTTTCGTCCGAAGCAGAAGGCGGGCGATGCGCCCGCCCCACATGTGTTGGAAATCGAATTGGCAAATGTGGAGAAAGCCAATTTAGTTCCAGAGATTTGAAAGAAGCAATTAGCTTTTAGCTCTCACCTTGAATCAACTGGTTTGGCTAAGCGCTAATAACTGGGTTTCTTATGGCTAGCGAGCTCTACAACACAATCGATGCCCTGAGTAGGGAAAAAGGCATCGATCCGCAGATTGTGGTAAGCGCGGTGGAAGATGCCATTGTTGTCGCTACCCGCAAGTACTACAAGTCGCAGGAAAACCTGCGCGCGCAGCTCGACAAAGATACGGGCAAGATCCGCGCTTTTGCGGTCAAGAGTATTGTCGAAACCCCCGAGCAGATCGAAGATCCAAATCTTCAAGTCACCGTCGACGACGCACGCAAGTCCGATCCGAATGCCCAGATCGGCGGCGAGTTAATCATTCCGAAAGAAACCGAAGGAATTCTCGGGCGGATCGCAGCGCAACTGGCGAAGCAAGTCATTTTTCAAAAGGTCCGAGAGGCCGAGCGTGACACGGTTTACAACGAATACATCGGCCGCGTAGGCGAAATCGTGAATGCGAGCGTGAAACGCATCGAAGGTCCGGACGTGATTTTCGATATCGGCAAAGCCGAGTCGCGGATGCCTCGCAAAGAGCAGTCACGTCTGGAGTCGTTTGCAATCGGCGAGCGTGTGCGAGTTGTGATTGCGCGCGTCGAAAAAGCTTCGAAGGGGCCTGGTGTCGTTGTTTCCCGTGCTGCGCCGGAACTCGTGCAGCACCTCTTCCAGACGGAAGTTCCTGAAATCTATGATGGAACCGTTGTAATTCGCGCTATCGCCCGCGAAGCCGGCGAGCGCACGAAAATTGCGGTGATGTCGAAAGACAAAGAGGTCGACGCGGTGGGCGCATGCGTTGGTATGAAGGGTATGCGCGTGCAGTCAATCATCCGTGAGTTGCGTGGCGAGAAAATTGACATTATCGAGTACCACGAAGATCCAGTGACTTTCGCGGAAAAAGCGCTGCAACCTGCGAAGGTGAGCCGGGTGACAGTAGTCGATCCAACCGACAAGCACCTGGAAGTGGTCGTTGACGACAGCCAGTTGTCCCTTGCAATTGGAAAGAAGGGGCAGAACGTGAGGCTGGCCGCGAAGCTGCTCGGCTGGAAGATCGATATCAAGAGCGAAGAAGAAAAGCGTCAGGAAGTTGAGCAGCAGATGGCTGAACTGACCAGCGCGACTGCTACTCCGCTTGAGAGTGTCGAAGGGCTGGGCGAGGGCCTCGTCGAGAAGCTGAAAGGCGCGGGCATTTCTACTGTGGAAGCACTGGCCGACATGACGCCGGAGCAACTTGAGGCCATTGAGGGAATCGGCCCCAAGACGGTGGAAAAAATCAGCGTTGCAGTCAATAATTATTTCGCTGCTCTCGAGGGCGGGGAAGCAATGGCCCTGCCTGAGAACGAAGGCGAACCAGTTCCAGAGGCAGCTTCAGAGCCAGCCGAAGAGCCTGTTGCAGAATCCGAAGCGGGCGCGGCGGAGTTCAGCGCGGCTGAAGGTACTACGGAAGAATCGGAAACAGCTGCTCAGCAATCAGAACAGGTAGAGGGCGAGGATCCAGCTGAGCCTGCAGAAAAGCAAGAGTAAGTCGATCGGGTGATCGGCCCGTCGGGTGATCCGGTGATCGTTTTTAAAATCGCCGGATGACCAGGTCATCCGATGCAGTTGAACTACACCGTGAGGTTGATATGAAGACTTAGCGGGAACAGTCCGGAGGGACAAAGAGGCGGATGAGTAAAATTCGAATTAACGATCTGGCGCGAGAACTGGAAGTCAAAAGCAAAGCCATTCTCGATGTGCTGCCGGAAGTCGGCGTCACCGAGAAGAAGACCCATTCCAGCTCGCTTGAAGACCACGAAGCGGAGAAAGTCCGGGCGCACTTCCAGTCCTCCGGTAATGGCCAGGGTGCGAAGTCCGCTCGCGCGTCGCGCCAGGAATCCGAAGGAATCAAGCCGAAGATTGATCTTTCTCATATCTCCAAACCGGGAGATGTGTTGAAAGCCATCCTCGCCAAGCAGCAAGCCGCGCAAGCGCCACCTGCTCCTCCTGTAAAACCTGCGGCTCCTCCGGCGCAGGAAACGAAACCTGCAGCACCCGCGATCAAGCCGGCAGCGCCGCCCGTGCCAGCAGTAACAGCACCGCGAACCGTTGTTCCGACTGCGCCTCCAAAGCCCGCACCCCCTCAGCCTACGGTGCCCGTGGTCGCTGCTCCACCCGCCGCGCCTCCGCCCGTGGCACGTACTCCGGTTGCGCCAGTCAGTCCACCTGCTTCACAAACTAGTCCGCAACAGCCTTCGGCGGCAACTCAAGCTCAAAGACCAGCAGCGCCGTCGCAACCTATTCGTCCGCAAGCTCCGGCGCCGCGCGTGATCATGCCGCAGACAGGACCGCGACCGGTATATAAAGCTCCGCCGAGGCCCACGCAGGGACCGCAAGGTGCGAGACCCGCAGGAGTTCAGCCTGGACAGCCGATTCGTCCGATGGGAAGCCGTCCGGCGCCCGGCAGACCAGTGCCTGGGCAACCGATTTTCCAGCGTCCGCGACCGACTGGGCCGCCGGGAGCACGCCCTCCGCTTCGGCCCGGCGAACGACGGCCCATGCATCCGACACGCCAAGGTGGGCTCGGTGCCCGTCCAATCGGAGTCGGCCCAGGGCTTCCTCCGCCAGGACCGACACGCCCGGGCAGTCGTCCAGGTGGACCGGCACGCAGGCCAGGACAGCGCTACGTTCCGCGTGGCGTAAAAGAAGGCCCAATGAAGGGCTTTGTCCCGCCACCACGGCTTTCGCTCTCGAATGAGCCGCTGCCGATCACGCGGAACATCACGATCACCGAAGGAATCAGCGTAAAAGATCTCGCGGAAAAGCTGGAGATACGCGCGAAAGATCTCATAGCTCGACTCCTGGCAAAAGGCGTGTTCGCGACCATTAACCAGACCCTCGACACCGAGCTCGCCACTGAGATGGCCCGCTTTTTCGGTGCCGAGACGAACGTGATCAGTTTTGAAGAGCAGGCCGCGAAAGATGCCGCCGAAACCGCCACAACCGAGGAAGGTGTTGCCACTGAAGCCGTGCCGCGCCCGCCAGTGGTCACGATCATGGGCCACGTCGATCACGGCAAAACTACGCTGCTCGACTCGATTCGCTCTACCAATGTCGCCGAAGGCGAGGCTGGCGGAATCACGCAGCATATTGGCGCCTACAAGGTCTCTATTCAGGACACAGAGTCGCCGGCATTCGGTCGTCAGATTGTTTTCCTCGATACACCTGGTCACGAAGCGTTTACTCGCATGCGTTCGCGTGGAGCAAAGGCGACGGACATTGTCGTGCTCGTTGTTGCTGCCGACGATGGCGTTATGCCGCAAACGCTCGAAGCCATCGATCACGCTCATGCCGCGGAAGTGCCGATCATCGTTGCGGTCAACAAAATCGACAAGCCCGGCGCTATGCCTGATCGGGTGAAGAAGCAACTCGCCGATCGTGGCCTGTTGCCTGAAGATTGGGGTGGCAAAACGGTTTTCGTGGATGTTTCGGCGAAGCAGAAGACGAACCTCAATCTGCTGCTCGAAATGATTTGCTTGGTTGCCGACCTGCAGGAACTCAAGGCGAATCCGGACCGTCCAGCGACCGGCGTTGTACTCGAAGCCAAGCTCGACCGGGGACGCGGTCCGGTCGCAACCGTACTGGCACAAAACGGAACATTGCGCACCGGGGACAACTTCGTCGTCGGAAACGTTTACGGCAAAGTTCGTGCAATGTTCGATGATCGCGGGCACCAGCTTACGGAAGCTCCGCCGTCAACTCCGGTTGAAATCCTTGGTATTGAAGGCTTGCCACAGGCCGGCGATCAATTCGTAGTCGTTGCCGATCGCGATAAAGCGCGAGGCATCTCCGATTACCGCGAGCAAAAGGCCCGCGAGGCTGCACTGGCGAAAACCTCCCGTGTCTCGCTCGAAGGCCTCTCTGAGCAGATGAAGACCGCCGGCGTAAAAGAGCTGAACATCATTCTCAAAGGCGACGTTCACGGCTCAGTCGAAGTGCTCAGCGATCTGCTTGGAAAGATGTCTACCGACAAGGTTCGGCTGAAAGTGTTGCGTTCAGGTGTCGGCGCCATTACCGAAAGCGACGTGCTGCTTGCATCCGCCTCGAATGCCATCATCATCGGCTTCAACGTTCGTCCGGAGCGCAAGGCGCAGGAATTAGCCGAGCAGGAAGAAGTCGATATCCGCCTGCACTCGATCATTTACGAGTTGCAGGACGAGATCAAGCGCGCCATGAGCGGCTTGCTCGAACCGACAATCAAAGAAACCTACCAGGGCCGCGCCGAAGTGCTCGAAACCTTCCGTATCCCCAAGGTTGGTACCGTCGCCGGTTGCCGCGTGAGCGATGGCCTGATCAAGCGCGACTCCGAAGTGCGGTTGCTGCGCGACAACGTGGTCGTATTCAAAGGCAAGGTCGGATCGCTCCGTCGATTCAAAGACGACGCCAGCGAGGTCCGCAACGGGATGGAGTGCGGCATCTCGATCGCGAACTATGGCGACGTGAAAGTCGGCGACGTAATCGAGGCTTTCGTTACTGAGCGCGTGGCCGCGGAAGTGATTGCATAAACCAGCTCTCAGCCATCAGCTTTCAGCCATCAGGCTGGACATCGTTAGATTTAGCCTTGTCATTTCGAACCGCTTCACCGGTGAGGAACCTGCTTTTTGTCACTGAATAGCAGACTCCTCGAACCTAAATGTTCTCGGAATGCAACTAATCTAAGGTTTGCTGATGGCTGATGGCTGACGGCTAGAATGGTCGCTCTTCTCACCCTCGAACTTCACATCGAGCACGCGCAATCCCTCAAAGACAAACGCCAGGTTGTACGCAGCATGAAAGACCGTCTGCGCGCACACTTCAATGTCGCTACGGCCGAGCTTGATTCGTCGGGCCTGTGGAACCGCGCAACCATCGGCGTGGTCAGCGTGTCTGATTCTCGCGACTATCTCGACGGGCTGATGAAAAATGTCGAACGCCAGGCGATGCGGATCGCGAACAATGCGGGAGCAGAGGTGGTGGACTCGTTCGTCGAGTTCTCATGAACTCAGGGCGAGCGTCGCCGTATGCTCGCCGGATGCTCAGAATTCGAAAGAGCTTTGCGAATTCTCCAGCGTAGCAAAAGGAATGCCGCCGCCAGAATTGCTAAGAACAGCCAAGCTAACGCTGAGTTTTCCAGCCACTGAACTAAGGCCCACAAGGGAAATGCGAGCGCAGCGCAAATCGCTGCAATGCCTATAACCTGAGCAGTCGTAGGCCTCCGTTTGCCAGAAATAATGTTTCTCCAAAATCTGGCCTCGTTTCCTGCGGTGTCGGGAAAAACTACGTTGCGCTGGCGCGCATCGATGTCACGTAGCCACTCCTCTCGACTCGTTCTTTTCATCACGGTTCTGTTGAGCTTAATCTCTGATTTCGTTTACCCCTTCACCGGCCACGCAATCTGCCCGCCACGATGGAACGCCAAGTTTCCGATATGCCCAGCCGCCGCACACGCCACTCCAGCTTCGACTGGCGCATTCGGTTCTTTGCGGGTCTTGACGCAGTTGAAGAAATTTTCTACGTGCTCGATGGTGCCGTCTTTGAAGCTTCGAGCGGTAAGAACAGGATTCTCATCTCGCTGCACGCCTTCACGATAAACACTGAACGCACCGCGATTGATCTTCAATGTTGCGTCTGTCCCTCGAAATTCCAGGCCGCCGTCGTCGATTGATGAAGCCATCATTCCTTCGTACACGACGTCGAATCCTGGATACCGAAACGCCGCCTGGATTGTGTCCGGGCAGTCCCATTCATCAAAAACATATTTATCGCCGAGCATCTGTGCGCGCTTCGGCTGGTCACTCTTCATCGCCCATTGCACTACGTCAATCCAGTGCGTGAACAAATCCGTCATGGCGCCGCCGCCAAAGTTCCAGAACCATCGCCAGTGGAAAAATTTTTCTTCGGTGAAAGGCTGGTCTGGGGCCGAACCAAGCCAGAGCTTCCAGTCGAGCTCCTGCAGATTTACCGGAGTCTTGGGCCAGTCCCGCTGATAGTTTTGCCACCAATAAGTTCGCGCCTGCACGACCCGACCCAGGCTGCCCGCCTGAATTAGATCTACGGCATCGCGAAAGTGCGTCCAACTGCGCTGCTGCATGCCGCATTGCAGGATCTGTTTACCCGAACGGACCGCGTGTGTGAGCGCCGCGCCTTCTTCAAGGGTATGGGTCACGGGTTTTTCGAGATAGACGTCTTTGCCCGCCTGTAGAGCGTCAAGGGCCATACGCACGTGCCAATGATCGGGCGCAGCGATAATTACCGCGTCCACGTCCCTGGCGAGTACCTCGCGATAGTCCAAATGCGCCGTAGCCGATCCATTTGAGCGTTCGACGATGGCATCACGATGCGGCCCGTACACATCGCTCACCGCGACGATCTGGTAGGGGATGCCAGTTTTGTCCGCAGCATTCAGGAGTCCCCTCATCCGCTCCCCCGCGCCGATAATTCCCAGGCGCAATTTGTCATTCGCGCCGAAGACGCGGCTTGAAGCCAGTGCGGTGAGTCCAGTGGTAATCAGGAAACTGCGGCGGGTTGTCGTCATCTTTGGAATGAGCCTCCACTCTGAATTTGCGCATTGATGGTATCAATTTTCAATATTCATGTG
>DATBIE010000009.1:0-32519 GCA_036557105.1 Terriglobales bacterium | reverse complement strand
TCCGGCATGATTACCAGTTACCCGAATGGCGGCCTTACTTCCGGAGGCATCACTGTCGGCGCCGATGGCGCGCTCTGGTACATCGACCTCTACGGCAACAACATTGGCAGGCGGACAATGGACGGTACTGTCACCGTGTACCCGGTTCCAGCGCCAAAAAACAACGGGTGCGGCTATTGCTCGAGTATTTCCCTTGGTCCCGATGGCGCAGTCTGGTTTACCCGGAACGTGCGCATAAAGACTATCGGTCGCATCGATACGAAGGGCCACTTCACGCTCTACTCAATTCCAACTGCCGGCGCATATTCCATTACATGGGTTCACGACGGCGCGATGTGGTTCACAGATCCAGTGGGCAAGGCGTTAGGCAGAATCGATATGTCGGGCCATACCACTTACTACATTCCTTCGAACGCTGCTCATTCGTTTACGCACAGCGTCGTAAGCGGTGTGGACGGCAACCCGATCTTCACGGGATTCGATGGCACAAATGACTACGTTGCGAAGGTTGTCCTCTGGGTGCCCAGCAAGCCGGCCCCCCAAGCCGTCAATGCCACCCACGGGACTTCGTTTACAGCGACCCTTGCCACCTTCAGCGACAAGGAGCTGGTGCATGGCTGGACCTTCACCCCGTGGATTTACTGGGGTGACGGCACCAGCAGCAAGGGAGAAGTCGTGCAGACGTCTTCGGCATCGCCTCGCCAGTTCAAGATCGTTGGATCGCACAAGTATGGTGCGGCAGGCAGTTACTCGATTCACGTCGATGTGCATGAGCCGGGCGATCAATACTGGTTCGGGGCGAACACGACCGCGAGCGTGAAGTAAAACCGATGCCATCTTCGGTACGAGTAAATTCGTGCTCTTTCCGTTTGTGGCAGTTCCGTTCTTTGAAAGCCGCAAAGTGTCGCGAACTCGGCCGCCTGCGTCTCGGAACCAGCACCAACGGGTGGCATGTCTCACTCGTGCCATGAGCTGATCACACTGGTGTGATAATCGCCAATAGAGAGGAAATTAGAATGGAGATCAAACGAGCTGGTTCGCAGGTTTCCGTGAAGGGTCCATCCGAGTGGTTCACCGGCACAGTACGGATTGATCCATTGTTTCAAGCTCCCGATCCGGCGTTTGTTCAAGGCGCCAGCGTAACGTTCGAGCCGGGTGCGCGAACTGCGTGGCACACGCATCCGCTGGGGCAGACGTTGATCGTGACTTCCGGTTGCGGATGGGCCCAACGCGAAGGCGGTCCGGTTGAAGAGATACGGCCCGGTGACGTGGTCTGGTTCTCGCCGGGCGAAAAGCATTGGCATGGCGCCACGCCCACAACTGCCATGACGCACATCGCGATTCAGGAGAAGAAGGACGGCAAAGTCGTGGACTGGATGGAAAAGGTGAGCAACGAGCAATACCAGCAGAGATAGGGTTGCCACCATGCTCACTTTTGCGAACACGCATGGAACTTAATAGGAGTTTGAAAAACCAGGAGTACATATGCCATCCCCAAGTAACACGCTAACCGACCGCCTTTCCCGATATCGCCAAATCACGATTACGGTCACCGGTAGAAAGTCAGGACAGGCGATATCAAACCTGGTTTGGTTTGTATTGGAAAGCGATAAGCTTTACCTCCTGCCCGTAAAGGGATCAGATACGCAGTGGTACAAAAACGTGCTTCAGAATTCAGCCATGCGAATTGGGGCGCGGGGCGCGGAAGGTGAGTTCAAGGCTATTCCAATCACAGGCGCCAAACAGGTCTCGTCCGTAATCGATAAATTCCGAACGAAATATGGCGCAGGTGATGTGAAGAAATACTATTCAAAGTTGGATGTTGGCGTCGTGGCCGAACCAAAATAGTCGTTTGCTTCCGAAAACGTCGTTTTGTACACCACCTGCAACTCTCCCCGCCTATATTTTAGAGGCCATAAAGCCAGTTTCCTCGGAATCTACTGCGCACTCCCGATTGCAGGTCAGTTGTGGCACGTCTTGTACTAGATAAGTTCGCGCATAAAAGTGCTCACCCAGAGCAGCGGGACGCATTCTATAAATTCATGAGGAGATTCATATGGCACACCGAAGCAGAGCCCACCGCGAGGACCTTCCCGAGCGGCCCAACGTGCAGGAAATCACCGACCATATAAACGAGCGGATTCAATCAGGAATCGAAGATGTAAGCGAGCAACTGCGCTCAAAAATTAAGGATTTGGATTTCAACGAAGCCACCATTCCAGACGCATTTCGCAAAGTACCGAAGCTGATTTCTCCTAAGGTGCACGCCTGGCTGGATATCGCGGTTACGGGCTACTTCGCCGTGCTTGGTACCGTATTTGCAGTACAGAAAAAGAAAGGCCCAGCGATTGCCGCCTTCGTGAATGCGGGAATGGTTGCCGGAGTTTCGGCGTTCACCGATTACAACGGAAGCGGGAAGAAGCCAATCAACTTTAAGCTGCACGGCACACTGGACGCCGCCCAAGCAACAACGGCCGCGCTCGCCCCGGTCCTTCACGGATTTGCGGATGAACCGGAATCGGCGTTCTTCTACGGACAGGCGGCCAATGAACTGGCAGTGATTGCCACAACGGACTGGGAGCAGGGCATGAAGCGCGGCCGACGGCGCAAAGCAGCCTAAGCAATTCCTGAACAAAAACTTTGAGCTTTTTGTTTGCAGCGCAGAAAACATCAGTCGTGTTTTCAATGGACTGGTTACGTCCTTGGGCGGTGCCGTATGATGATCTTACGCATATCCCGACGTGTCACCCGCGAGGAGGTGCGCACGATCTGCGACGTGCGACGCACGACCGTTCACGATCACCGCTATGTTCGAGCGCCTTGACCAAATCGAAGCCCGCTACGAGGAACTGACCCAGGCATTGGCTTCGCCTGAGGTCATTAATGATTCCTTCAAATACCAGAAAGCTGCTAAGACCCATAGCGAAATCTCGCCCATTGTCGAGAGATATCGTGAGTTCAAGGACTTGAAGAAGGGAATTGCGGAGAGCAAAGCCCTGCTCGCCGACGAAAAAGACCCCGAGATGCGCGCTTATGCGCAGGAGGAACTCCAAAAACTGGAAGGTCGCGTCGGTGACGTTGAAGAAGAACTCAAGGTCTTGCTATTGCCGAAGGATCCAAATGACGAAAGGAACGTCATTCTTGAAATTCGCGCAGGTACCGGGGGCGACGAAGCCACCCTCTTCGCAGCCGAACTCTTCCGCATGTACGACCGCTACGCCGAATCGAAACGCTGGAAGGTAGAAGTACTTTCCACTTCAGAGTCCGGCGTGCACGGATTAAAAGAAGTCATCGCCATGATCGAGGGCGGCCGCGTTTACTCGCAGCTCAAGTATGAGAGCGGCGTTCATCGTGTGCAACGCGTTCCCGAGACCGAACAGCAGGGACGAGTGCATACATCAGCGGTTACGGTTGCGGTTTTGCCCGAAGCCGAAGAGGTCGACATCAAAATCGATCCCAAAGACATCCGCATCGATACATTCTGCTCTTCCGGGCCAGGTGGGCAGTCGGTGAATACGACTTACTCCGCCGTCCGCGTCACCCACATTCCGACCAACACCGTAGTCAGTTGTCAGGACGAGAAATCGCAGATCAAGAATCGTGAAAAAGCTCTGCGCGTATTGCGTTCACGCCTTTATGAAATGGAAATGCAGAAACAGCAGGAAGCGCTCGCCAAAGAGCGCAAGTCCATGGTGGGCACCGGTGACCGCAGCGAAAAAATCCGCACTTACAACTTCCCGCAGAACCGTGTCACGGACCATCGCATCGGGCTAACTATTCATCAGTTGCCGGAAGTGATGGACGGAAAACTTCAGCCCATCATCGATGCGCTGGTCACGCATTTCCAGGCAGAACGCCTCAAGGCCGAAAGCGTCGTGGTCGCCTCTGTGTGACTTGTGCTTTCGCCAGGACGCACGGGAAGGGCACGACCTTTTAGTCATGCCATAGTCCTCATTCTGAACTGTCATTCCGAGCCAAGAGGAACCATTCGCGCGCGAATGGTTGTCGAGTCGAGGAAACCTGCTTTCCCGCACCCCGCGTGACGCATCTGACAAACCAAATACACAAAGTGACCACGCACAACGAAGGGTGCGACTTCAAACCCTGTCCTCAGCGAAGCCGAAGGCTCTCGGAATGCCAACGATTGTCTTAATGCTGCTGCTAAGTGCTCACCGCAGTAGCCCAGCGGTAACCTGTTTTCCCTGCACACTCGCAAACTATAATCGCGGCAGTGGCCACGATCGAAATTGCGAAACGCGCTGCAACGCGCCCCACATGGGCCGAAGTCTCTCTCTCGGCGTTAAGACAAAACTATCGAACGCTTACAGATTACGTTGGCGAAGGCGTGACTATTTGCGCTGTTGTGAAGGCGGACGCATACGGCCACGGAGCTGTGGAGTGCGCTGCTGCTCTGGAAAAAGAGGGTGCCAGTTGGCTCGGTGTCACTTCGCTGGATGAAGCCATTCCGCTACGCGAAGAGGGGATCGGCACACGAATTTTGCTGATGACCGGCTTTTGGCGCGGCGAAGAAGAAGAAATCGTCAGACTCCAGCTCACGCCTACGGTCTGGGAAATCGAACAGGTCGAATTATTGGAGCGGGCGGCGACGCGGCTCGGCGTCTCGCACCAGGCGATTCACCTGAAAGTGGATACGGGCATGGGACGGCTCGGCACTGCACTCGGGGAACTGCCACGAATCTGCGCGGCGCTAAGAGCCTCCAGGCACCTGAAGGTCGAAGGATTTTCGACGCACATTGCATCTTCCGAGGTGCTCGATGCGCCGTCGGTCGGTGAGCAATTGCGGGCGTTCGAGGATGCGCGGGCCGTGCTTCGGAAACATGGATTTAATCCCACCCTGGTGCACGCGGCCAATACGTCAGCCATCATTTCTCATCACGAAGGCTGGAATACCATGGTGCGGCCTGGGCTCGCGCTCTACGGTTACCACTTGCCATTCGAGCGAGCCGGGCGAGTCGTGAGCGGCCGCGCACTCAGACTCGCTGTAAAGCCCGTGCTCACGTGGAAGACTCGAATTCTCTCGCTGCGCGATATGCCCGCGGGTCAGGCGCTCGGTTATGGCGGCACCTACGTGACGAAAGCGCCATCACGGATCGCAATTCTGCCGGTGGGATACGCCGACGGCCTCAATCGCGGGCTTTCGTCAAAAGGCAGGGTGATTGTGCGCGAACACTACGCGCCAATCGTAGGTCGAATTTCGATGGATCTGACCACCGTGGACGTGACCGGTATTCCCGGGGTTGAAGTTGCCGATGAAACGATTCTCCTCGGTTCTCAGGATGGCCTGACGGTCGACGCTCGCGAACATGCCGAGCTGGCCAACACCATCACCTACGAGATTCTTTGTGCGATATCGAAACGTGTACCGCGAAAGTACTGTTAGCACTCAGCAGTGAACACTCAGTCAAAACGCGCCACTGTCATTCCAAGGACCTTCAGGTCCGAGGAATCTGCAGTTTTCTGCCCCACCAAAAGCTGTTTCCGCACCGATAAAGCGGTTCGGAATGACAGCATGTTTTAAGCTGAATGCTGAATGCTTCTCAACCCGGCAATTTCATCCCGGCCAGCTTGCGCATCATGTTGCCCTTACCCATCTGCTTGAACATCTTTCGCATTTGCGCGTACTGCCGCAGAAGATTGTTCACTTCCTGAACGGTTCGTCCCGATCCGCGGGCGATACGCTTGCGGCGGCTGCCGTTGATCACGTCGTGGTGAGTGCGTTCGTAGGCCGTCATCGAATTGATGATCGCTTCGACGTGATTAATCTGCTTCTCATCGATCTTGTCCGCGTGCTTCTGCAATCCCGCGAATGGCCCGATGCTGGGCAGCATGCCCATTAGGCTCTGAATCGATCCCATCTTCCGAACTTGCCGAAGCTGGTCGCGGAAATCTTCGAGAGAGAATCCATCGCCAGAGAGAGCGCGAGCCGCGATGTCCTGCGCCTTCTTCTTATCGACCGTCTGCTCAGCTCGTTCGATGAGAGACAAAATGTCGCCCATGCCGAGAATGCGGGAAACGATGCGGTCTGGATGAAACGGCTCCAGCGCGTCATATTTTTCTCCCACACCTATGAACTTGATTGGGGCGCCGGTGACCTGGCGGATTGAAAGCGCCGCGCCACCGCGAGCGTCGCCGTCCATTTTCGTGAGCACGACGCCGGTGAGCGAAAGTTTCTTGTGAAATTCGTCGGCGGACTTGACCGCGTCCTGTCCGGTCATGGCGTCCGCCACGAACAAGATTTCTGACGGATTCAGCAATCGTTTGAGCGATTGCATTTCTTCCATCAACTGATCGTCGATGTGCAGACGGCCGGCAGTATCGACGATGAGAACATCGCAACCGGAGTTCACCGCTTCGCGGCGGGCTTCCTTCGCGAGGCGTTCTACGGTCGCCGTATTCGGTTCCGAGACTTCACCGTGATAAATCTGCGCCTTAATCGCCTGAGCAACGACTTTCAACTGCTCGCGCGCCGCAGGACGATAAACGTCAACGGAAACGAGTAGCGGCCGATGTCCGCCATTCTTGAACCAGTGCGCCAGCTTGCCCGAGGTCGTGGTTTTGCCGGAGCCCTGCAGGCCAGCCATGAGAACGACGGTCGGTGGCTGCGAGGCAAACTTCACTCGCGCAGTGTCTTTGCCGAGAATCTCGACCAGTTCATCGCGGACGATCTTGATGACCTGCTCGCCGGGTGAGAGTGAAGTCATCACCTGCTTGCCAACAGACTTGGCCTGTACCTGATCGATGAACTGTTTAACAACTTTGAAGTTTACGTCGGCTTCGAGCAGGGAAAGGCGCAACTCGCGCAGGATTTCCTGCATGTTCTCTTCGTTGAGAACTGCCTGCCCGCGGAGGGATTTGAAGGTTCGTTGAAGCCGTTCCTGAAGATTCTCAAACATAGATGCTTGCCTATTTTATCAGCGAGAGCCGAACGTATCTGATCCCTGTCATCCTGAGCGAAGCAGCACGATTCGCTCGCGAATCGCGCTGCGTAGTCGAAGGACCCCATATCTGCCGGCATAAGCACAAGCCCAAAATGGAATTCTCAAAATTGCATCTAGAGAAATCCCTGAATTGTCTCTGCCAACTGCTGCTATCGTGCGATCCTTCGACTGCGTTTGTCTCGCGCACAGCGCAAGACAAACTTCGCTCAGAATGACAGGGCAAAAGAAGAACCGCGCAAAGGCTAGCCGTTCTTTAGCCTACTTAGTTCTCCAGCGCACCATCTAACAAATGGGAGCACTGGTGAGACACGCTTCAGAGGCGTCCCGCATCAGGATTCGACCGCGCGCTGAAGCGGTACATATCAGCCGCGGGCGCACGGTTCTTGGTATGGACTCCCAAGGGGCAATCCATCCAAAGAGTTCGCGCGAAGGACTCTTTGTTTACCAGACCAGAGTGCTCTCGCGTTATCAATGGCTGATGAATAGCAAGCAGCCGAGCCTCAGCGCACAGTCGGCCGTGGAGCAACACAGTTGGCTCGCTTACTACTTTCAGGCTCCCCTCAACTGCAGGCAGACCCCAACCAAAGACTGCAATCCCCTACAGCAAACAATTGAAATGCGAGTCGCTCGCGTCGTGGGCGAAGGCATGCACGAGGATATCGAGGTCACGAATCATACCCAGATCGCGACCTCGATCACTCTATCGCTTGAAGTGGATGCGGACTTTGTTGCGCGGGAAGAAATCGAGGGTGGCCGCAAGCAGAAGGGGAAGCTGAAGCGGCACTGGGAAAAGACTGGCGACCGGGAATGGCATTGGGACTTCCAGTACTCGGCTGAACACCGTTACAACCACCAGGGCAATCGCGGAGTCGCTCGCCTGCAACGTGGAATTACGCTACTACTCCGCGCGGACTCTGAAGCCACCCACTCCCAAAAAAAGATTTCATTCCGCGTTCAATTGGAGCCGCACCAAGTCTGGAAAGCTTGCCTGATTTGGCAGCCGCAGGTCGATGGAAACCTGCTTCCTGTGGACCGCAATTGCAACGCGTTGATGTCGTCCGACGGTGAATATTCGAGAAAGACGTTGTCCTTTCTCACTCAGGAGACTCTCGTCCGCACGCCCGCAGCGTCCGATCTTTCCGCTGCTGTGCAGCGTGTGCTCGACCGTTCACGGCTCGATCTTGTCGGGCTGCGGCTGTTTGACCTCGACGAGGGCGATCACAACTGGAAGCTGGCAGCTGGTGTGCCAACTTACATGGGCGTCTTCACTCGCGACATGCTCGCCGCGGCGTGGCAAGCGTCAATGTTGAGCACCGATATGAGCTGGGGCGCACTCACTCTGCTTGCCAAGCTGCAGGCCGAAGAGACGAATGACTGGCGAGATGCGCAGCCGGGCAGAATGGCGCATGAATCTCACACCGATCCCTTGGCAGTGCTCAATTTCAATCCCCGGGCGCTTTACTTCGGGACCGCCAACGCTCCCTTCCTCTATCCGATTGTCACCAGCGAAGTCTGGCATTGGACCGGCAACAAGGACAAAATGCGCCCGCTCATCAAGCCGGCTCTCGACGCGCTCGCCTGGGCCGATAAGTACAGCCGCGGCAAAAATGGCTTTTACAAATACCAAACGCGCTCGAAACAAGGAATGAAGAACCAGGGGTGGAAGGATTCTTCAGACGCAATCGTTTACCCCGATGGGAAGCAGGTGGAAGACCCGTTGGGAACCTGCGAAATGCAGGCGTTCGCCTATGTCGCAAAGGTGCAGTTTTCTGAACTCCTTTGGTGGATGGGCGACGTGGCACAGGCGCGTAGACTTCACCTGGAAGCCAACGAACTGAAGGAGCGCTTCAACGAACGTTTCTGGATGGAAGATGAAGGCTACGTTGCAATGGCAATCGATAAGGACGATTGCATCGTGAAGACGATTGCGTCTGATCCCGGCCACTGCTTGCTATCGGGGATTATGCATGACGACCTTATTCCGCGTTTGGTGAATCGCATGATGCAGCCAGATCTCTTCTCTGGCTGGGGAATCCGCACATTGTCGACCAAACATCCGGCGTACAACCCCTTCGCATATCACCGCGGCACTGTCTGGCCGGTTGAAAATGGCGCGTTCGTACTGGCCATGGCGCGTTACGGCTTGCACGCTGAAATGTGGCGCTTGTCGCGAGCCCTTTTCGAAGCCGCAACTTTGTTCGAATACGACCGTCTACCGGAAGTTTTCGGAGGCCATGCGCGCGACGAGCACCATCCATTTCCAAACCTCTACGAAAAAGCCGATTCACCTCAGGCATGGTCATCATCTGTGCCCTTCACGATCGTGCAGGCGCTGGTCGGAATTTATCCATATGCGCCGCTGAAAGTCTTATTCCTCGATCCTTGGCTTCCCGACTGGCTTCCGGAAGTGACGATCGAAGACATGCGTGTTGGAAATGCCCAGATCACCCTGAATTTCAAACGCGATCAGAACGGCGAGACCAGCTATCGTGTGGTCGAACTCGAAGGCGATCTTCATGTGATTCGTCAGCCCAGCCCCTGGTCGTTGACGTCGGGATGGGGCGAACGCGTGAAAGATGCGATAAGCAGCCTGCTTCCCGGCAAGTGATTGTTGGGGGCTGCTCTTTCCGAGTATGATTCAGATTCTCTGGCTACTTTGATCTCGAACTTTCCGCGAACGCTGCCAGTCCATATGCGACAACCAATGCAAATGAAAATTGCAGTCGCAGTCTTCGCGCTCGTAGCCATTCAGACGAGCCACATCAATGCACAACAAACTTCTGCAACCGCCCCCGTGCACCTCACCGCCGATCAGGACCACCAGCGCATGATGGATCTGCTGCACATTAAATCGATACGGCCGGGCGCAGACGGTGATCCGAAATCCTCACACCCGCCGAATTACGATGAGTCGAAAGCCGGTCCTTTTACGAAACTCCCTGATCCGCTGCGGTTGAGCAACGGCAAAGAAGTGAAGGCTGCGCAGGATTGGGTGCTCAAGCGGAGGCCGGAGCTCCTCGAGATTTTCAATCGTGAAATCTATGGACGCCAGCCTGTACACACGCCAAAGGTGAACTGGGAAGTCGTCAGTACAACGAAAGAAGAAAATGGCGGCGTGCAGGTGATTACCAAGAAGCTCGTCGGACACGTGGACAACTCGTCTTATCCGGCGATCAAAGTTGATATCCAGCTAACATTGAGCACCCCAGCGAACGCGAAAGGGCCCGTGCCCGTAATCATGGAACTCGCCCTGAGCCCCGAAGTGCTGGCGCAATTGAAAAAGCGATATCCGCAATTCTTCACTGCGGAAAACGGGCCGACCTGGCAGCAACAGGTGCTTGCCAAGGGCTGGGGTTATGCCGAGTACATTCCAACTAGCGTTCAAGCGGACAACGCGGAAGGCTTGACGGAAGGAATCATCGGCCTATGCAACAAGGGACAGCCACGAAAGCTGGATGACTGGGGCGTGATTCGCGCCTGGGCATGGGGCGCGAGCCGCGCGCTTGATTATTTTGAATCCGACAAAGCCGTGGATGCCAAGCGCGTTGGAATCGAAGGGCACTCGCGCTATGGCAAGACGGCGCTGGTCGCGATGGCCTACGATCCGCGATTTGCGATCGGCTACATCAGCTCGTCGGGCGAGAGTGGCGCAAAGCTTTACCGGCGGAATTTTGGCGAGCAGGTCGGCAACATCGCCGGCGGCGAATACTACTGGATGGCCGGGAACTTCATCAAGTACGACGGCCCGCTTACGGAAAACGATTTGCCGATCGACGCGCATGAGTTGATCGCGCTGGCTGCGCCCAGGCCCTTATTTATCAGCGCAGGCAGCGTCGAAAAAGGCGACGCCTGGGTGGATCCGAAAGGCATGTTTTCGGCGGCAGTTGCAGCCGGGCCTGTGTACAGATTGCTAGGCAAAAAGGACCTGGGAACGAGCGACTTTCCGCCAATTGAAACGACGCTCATCAATGGCGATATCGCATTTCGCCAGCACACCGGAGGGCATACACCCGGACCGAATTGGCCGACATTTATAGAGTTCGCAGCGCGATATTTCGTGTCGGATTCGCGTTGAATCAACGGACAGCCCTGATTTCTTCGTCTACACGCCGGTAACTTGCCGGACAGGTTCCCTTGCGGAAAACTAAGATAGAGCCATTTTCCGCGTTGGGGGAATTTTGGATTTGTTCTGCCAGAGTTGGCGTGTGCTTGTGTGTTGCGTGTTGTCGATTGCAATCGGCAGCGGAACCATCTTTGCTCAATCGAGCGCACTTGGTTCCTTGAACCGCGCTTCAAGTAAGGAACACCCTCCCATTCATCTTTGCCGTGAAAGCCTTTCACTCGCGACTTCCCGGGTTTTCGAGTTTGTTGTTCCGGCGAACGTGATCTCACCACGGCTGACCGGGATGATTGCTACGCAGTCCAGCAAAATTGAAGTACTGGTCTTCAACCAGCAGCAATATGCGGCCTTCCGAAAGGGAGAGCCCGGGGACGCAGTTTTCGCAAATGAGATAAGGAGCGGCAATATTGATCTCGCTCTTAGCTCGATAAGAGAGCAAAAATACTATCTCGTTTTGAATAATTCATCGCGACACCCGCAAACTGTGTGGGCAGACTTCACCGTGAGCTTTGAGTAGATTGAGTTCTCGCGGTTTCGGAAGACGATCTCATCCAATGACATCAGGCGCGAAAAATCTCCGCCGCAGCTGAAACCGTGTTTGCATGAATCGTGACCGTGTCTTCCACGCACTGCGCATATCCCCCTGCATACGTCACCATGATCGGAATAGCCTGTGCTTTTGCCGCACGAAACACCAGTTCGTCGCGCTTCTTCAGACCATCGATCGTTAATGCCAGACCGCCGAGCTGGTCTTCGCGGTACGGGTCAGCTCCCGCGATGTAGCAGATCAGGTCGGGCGTGAACTGCCGGAGACCGGAGCTGAGCGCGTTGTCGAGCCAGGCAAGATAGTCGTCGTCAGTAGTGCCGTCCGGCAGATCGACATCGATCGAAGATGGCGGTTTGAATCCGGGATAGTTGTTTGCCTGGTGAAGTGAAATCGTGAATACATCTCCCGCGTGAGCTCCGCGCAGGAGCGGCTTTCTACCGAGCACCGCCGGGCCGCTGGAAGGAAGCGGTTCGCTCACGGCGCGAGTTCCCCCGAAAATTGCAGCCGTGCCGTTGCCGTGGTGAACGTCACAATCAACCGTCATAGCGGCGCGAATTTTGTTGTCGTGCTGCATCCGACGGATCGCGACCGCGACGTCGTGAATCATGCAGAAACCTTCGCCATGGTCGGGAAAAGCATGATGAAAGCCTCCGCCGATGTTGACAGCTACTCCATCGTTCTGTGCTCGTTGCGCCGCGAGAATCGATCCGCCTGCCGCAAGCCAAAATGCCCTCACCAGCTCAGCAGAAAACGGGACTTCGAGTTGCATCTCTTCCCGGGCGGAAAGCGTGCCCTGTTTCAGCTTCTTCACGTACTCGGGAGTGTGAACGAGCAGAATGTCCTGGTCGGACGCGGGCTGGGGAGTAATAAAATCTTCCGGGCCCGCCACCGCAGTTTCGACCAGCCGCCGGTGCACGCGCCGGTATTTTTCTGCCGGGAAAACATGCTGCCCAATAGGCAAAAAATATCCGTCGCTGTAGATGAGCTTGAAAGGAAGCATGCCGTGAGACACTAGTCAGCTTGGCCGGGATTTACATGAGTATCGTGCATACTTTAGCGGTTCATTTGGCGCGTCATTCGCGCAACAGTCTCCTGCCTGAAATCTTGTATTGTCCCGCAAGAACAAGAGCAATTGCTTCGCTATAGGCAACATGTTCCAGCTCAAGTATTCTGGCGGCCAACGTTTTCTCGTTGTCGTGGTCCAGCACTGGAATCGCCTTCTGCACGATGATCGGACCGTGATCGAGTTCTTCATCGACGAAGTGGACGGTGCATCCGGCAACCTTCACGCCGTACGCGAAAGCCTGCTCTTGCGCTTCGAGGCCGGGGAATGCGGGCAATAAAGAAGGATGAATGTTCAAGATGCGATGGGGAAACTGCTTCACGAACCACGGCGATAACAGACGCATATAACCGGCGAGGCAGACAAGATCGACATTCCTTCGCTGAAGGGCCGCGACCACCTCGCGATCGTGCTCCTCGCGGGCCTTGCCTTTCGAAGGAATGACAGCCGTCTCAAGCCCAAGTTCGCGGGCTTTCGCAACCGCTCCCGCGTCTTCGCGGTTCGAAATCACGATCGCAATCCTTGTGTCTGCAATCTTTCCCGCAGCCACGTTGTTCGCGATCGCTTCGAAATTCGAGCCTCGCCCGGAAAGTAATATGCCCAAGTTCTTCATCTGAATCTGAGTGTCCTGGGTTGAAACTAAACGGTCGTTCAGATCAGAGTCAAATTGAGCGAGGACACCCGATCAGGCGCGCAGCACGCCCGCGACCAGCGCAAGGAACAAGATAAAGGAGAGAAGAATTGCTCCCCAGGCGTTTGCGCGAACCAGTTTGTAGGTTGCTGGCCAGGGAAACATCAGTACATCAAACACTGAGACGAGCCTCTCCGGCCAGAGAAGTCCTGCAACTCCGAAGGCAAGCGAAAATTGGACGACAAACGAAAGAATCAGATGATTCATCTGGCAATCCAACGCGAAAACAATTCTGGAATTGTTAGTTCGAGTGTAGCTCACGGCTGGAGAGTCAAGTCAAGAGAGGCTTTTGAGCGATTTACACTTTAGTTCGGAGAGCGGAGCGGCAAGTGAAAGCTGCAGGTTCTAGATTGAAGATTTTCGGGTTCAGAAGTTCAAATCGTCCTCACGATCGCGCATCACTCCTTTTTCCGGTTCCCGCCAGCCACCGGAAAAGCATGTTCACCAGGCTCAAGACGATCGCTCCCCAAAATGCCGACGCGAAACTGTCAATATGAAACCCGGGAACCACTGCTGACGCGAGTTCCAGCATAAGGGCGTTGATCACCAGCCAGAAAATTCCCAACGTGAGGATGGTCAGGGGAAAAGTGATGATCTTCAGCACGAATCCCAACGTGGCGTTCACGAAACCGATTACCAGTGCGGCGATGAGTGCAGCAATCGGTCCCGAGACGTGAAACCCAGAAATAAATTGCGAGACGAGCCAAACCGCGAGCGCGCTCAGCAGCCAATTAACGAGCAGGCGCAAACTCTCCCTCCAAGCTACACAATATAAGCGTGACAATAGCGCCGGGCAATAGAACTCGTTCAGTTCAGCGGCTAGCACAGTACCCAATCGATCAAGAAATTGCGAATATTGCAGCGAAACGGCTGGGGAACCTGCATCCATTAAAGTAGTAAACTCTCGTCTTATGCGCGGAAAGCCAAATGTTGTATTGCTTCTCTGCATAGCGTCGGGTGGTGGCTTGTTTGCAACCACGGCTGCCGCGCAGATGGCCGCTTTCCGTGATTTGACCCAGGGATCGCGTGTTCCGACCGAGCACCTTTCAGTGGCGCAAAGCTGTCAGACTCCGAACTCCTCGATCGACAACTCGCCTTCGGGAGCTTTAAACAATCAGGACTCGAAAGCACTTCAGTTGACGATCCTGGAGACTTCGCCCGCCAAGTTGGAAATCGGCAACGATTTCAATGCCAACGTACGACTGAAGAATGTGGGCACAAACCCGGTTCTCGTTCCCGCCGTGGCGGACGGAGAGCGGGTATTGCGGACATCTTCGGACGGGACGGAAGAGAAGTACGAAGTGGGAGACATTTCATTCCGACTTGCCACCGGCAAAAAGCGCGGCATTCCGGTCTATTTGGATTCGGGAGGCGCACTTTTCGCCGACCCTGACGATAAGAAAAGCTACCTTTCGCTTGCTCCGGGGAGGTGGCTCGATATAAAAATTCACGCCAAGGCAGAGTGCGGACTGCAAAACTGCGTGGCTCATATTCAACCGGATCAAAAAGCTGTGCTCACCGCTTGGTGGTATGAGCGGGTGCTGACACATCGTGTCGACGGCTGCCGCGAAATTCACGGAAGCGTGGAAGTCCGGCAGTTGGACTCTGCTCCATTCACCATTGAGGTCAGAGAGCCTTCCCCTAAAATGACAGCCTGGAAACGTTAAACATGCCTGTGCTCACCTATCTCGAAGCTATTCGGCAGGGAATCGCAGAAGAAATGGAGCGCGATCCCTCCGTGTTCTGCCTGGGTGAAGATATTGGAATTTACGGCGGAGCGTTCAAGATCACCGAAGGCTTCATTGACCGCTTTGGCCCGGAGCGCGTGATTGACACCCCGATTGCCGAATCGGCGATCGTCGGCGCGGCTTTTGGGGCGTCGCTTACTGGAATGCGCCCGGTTGCTGAGTTTCAGTTCATGGATTTCATTGCCTGTGCCATGAACCAGATCAGCAACATGGTGGCCAAAACGCATTATCTCTGGGGGGCGCCTGCCCCCCTTGTATTGCGCGGGCCGAGCGGCGGCAATGTGCATGGCGGTCCGTTTCACTCGCAAAATCCGGAGATGTGGTTCGTGCACAATCCAGGGCTCAAAGTGGTTTGCCCGGCGACTCCTTACGATGCCAAGGGGCTGATCAAAGCTTCTATCCGCGACAACAACCCGGTCGTGTTCTTCGAGCACAAGTATTTGTATCGCCGAATAAAGGAAGAAGTACCGGCCGATGACTACGTCGTTCCGCTTGGCAAGGCGCGAATTGCGCACGAAGGCCGTGATTTGAGCGTGATCACCTATGCCGCCATGGTCCACCTGGCGCTTGAGGCCGCTGAGCTTCTCTCAAAAGAAGGCATTGAACTCGAAGTTCTCGATCTGCGTACGCTCGCGCCACTCGACAGGGGCGCGATTGCGCAGACCGTAAAAAAGACGAACAAGGCCATCATTTTGCACGAGGACACACGCACCGGCGGGCTGGCCGGCGAGATCGCGGCCATCATTAATGAAGAAGCTTTCGACGACCTCGACGGTCCGATCGTACGTATTGCGGCCCTCGACACTCCTGTACCATTTTCACCTCCTCAGGAGGAACGTTTTCTGCCACAATTGCGCGACGTTGTCGAGAAGGCGCGGTGGCTGAAATCTTACTGACTTTCGCGACGCGGAATTTGTAACGAAAAACGCAGTCGGTGATCTTGTAGTTGACCGTCCCTGGTGCAGGCTAGAATTCAGTGGTCCATCGCATTCTCTGAGGAAAAGAAAATGAAAGGCTTCATACTCGGGATCATTGTCACGCTGGTTGCGTTGTTTGTCGCCGGGCTGGTAATTGCAGAATTCGGCTTTTTCCCCACGCGGGCTGATGCGACACCGCCGGCCTTTGAGCGACGCATGGCAATGTCAGCTATGGATTCGTCGATGGACCGGCACGCGCCGCGTGTTACCAACCCCGTTCCCGCAACCGATCAGAACCTGATCGACGGAGCGAAGCTGTATACCATGAATTGCTCCGTGTGCCACGGAACCCTCGATTACAAGCCAAGTTTGCTCGAGCATTCTCTATATCCGCCACCACCACAGGTGATTCTTGATCCGCTGGATGATCCTGAGTGGCACATTTATTACGCAGTTAGTACCGGCGTGCGTTACACCGGAATGCCGGCGTGGAACAAGGCCCTTGCTGATCAGGATATATGGAAGGTCACGGCGTTCTTATCGCGGTTGGATAAGTTGCCGCCTGCAGTCCAGGAGTACTGGAAAGGCGCTTTCGGTGTTTCACCGGCCACTCACCAGGGCGAAGAACACGAGGGCGGGCATCACCATCACGATTGAAGTGTTCGTTTGCCGGGCTAAGTCTTGCCTTTTGGTGACGAATTCGATTTGGATTTCGCGGGCACAGGCTCGGATTTTGGCTGAGGGGCCGAAGGTTCTTTTCTCAGCCCGGCAGCAGCGATCGCTTTACTTCTGTCGCGCAGCTTTTCCAGAATGCGAATCTTCTCACTAAAACTTAAGGCGGCCAGCTTTTCGCGCATTTCGCGATTACCCATCAACCTCGGTGTTGACTGCTTCTCTGACAGCTTCTTCCTGCAAGTCATCAGCAGCGGGAAGAAATTGCACCGGCCAATCTTCGACGATGACGTGCTTATGATCGGTCCGGTACCGGCGCTCTTGCAGGTACGCATATAGAGGAGCCAAGGATATAAGCGGACTACGCGAAGCGGGTGGAAACAAAACAAAAATATCTACATCGAGTGTTGCTGACGGTTCGAGGTAAAAAGTTGCACCGACCGCGCCACCTATCGCGTAACGATCAAGGACACCATCCTCGACCATTCTATTTATAACCTCAAGCGTGCGTTTCAAGGCTCCCTCAGTGAAATTGTGCATTAAGGATTGAAGACAGTCCATCTCCATCATCTATTTGCTCTTTTGCTGATTTCGTCTACGATGTTTCTTCCTATGGCCACCTTCACCCTCCGCGTAAATGGCTCGGAAAAGAATGTTGATGTTTCCCCTGATACGCCTCTTCTCTGGGTTCTCCGCGACAATTTAGAACTTACCGGCACAAAATTCGGATGCGGCGCGGGGCTGTGTGGCGCATGCAGTGTCCATCTGAATGGCGCTCTTACGCGGTCGTGCATCACTCCCGTCTCGCAAGCGGCAGGGAAAGACGTCGCCACTATTGAGGGCTTGGGCGGTCACGAATTGCACGCGCTTCAAAAAGCCTGGATCGCGGAAGATGTTCCGCAGTGCGGCTATTGCCAGGGTGGGCAGATCATGGCTGCGGCCGCGCTGTTGGCGAAGACGCCTCATCCCACGGACACCGAGATCACTGAATTCATGTCGGGCAATATCTGTCGCTGCGGAACCTATGAGCGCATTCGCCGCGCAATTCATCGTGCGACGCGAGGCACAAAATGAGCCCGCTTTCCCGCCGTGCATTCCTCGGAAAGTCTGCCGCAGCCGGTACCGGCCTTTTCATCGCAATACGTTTCCCGCACGGCGCTAATGCGCAAACTGCCAAAGCCTTTTCGCCGAATGCGTATCTACGAATCTCGCCGGATAACAAAATCACCATTGTTTTGGCTCGATCAGAGATGGGCCAGGGTGTCTGGACGGCGCTGCCGACAATTCTTGCCGAAGAACTCGAGGTTAGTCCAAAGCAGATCACTGTCGAACAGGCAGGCGCGAGCACTTTGTTCGGCGACCAAACCACCGGCGGGAGCGCCAGTGTTCGTACTACCTGGGACCCGATGCGGAAAGCTGGAGCGCAGGCGCGCGAAATGCTGATCAGCGCTGCCGCCGAGCGTTGGAGCGTTCCGACCGAGGACTGCAAGGCTGAAGATGCCTACATCGTCCATTCCTTTACAGGCCGCAAGGCCAGCTATGGCGAACTGGCAGATGCTGCCAGCAAATTCGCGGTACCGCAAGATCCGCCGCTGAAGACAAGCGACTACAAGCTGGTCGGCAAGTCTTTGCCGCGACTGGATACTCCGTCGAAGGTAAACGGCACGGCGGTATATGGAATTGATGTCCGAATTCCGGGCATGAAATACGCGGTGCTGGCACGCTGCGAGACGGTCGGAGGCAAAGTCGCCGATTTTGACGCCAGCGCGGCAAAACAGAGTGCGGGAGTCAGCTATGTGGGCAAAGTCAGCGATAGCGCAGTCGCTGTCGTGGCCGACAGCACCTGGAATGCGATGAAAGGCCGCCGCGCTCTTAAAGTGACTTGGGACGACGGAGCGAACAAGAGTTTGGACTCCCCGGCGATCTTTGAGTCGCTTCGGAAGGCTGATCAAAGCAAGGCGGTAAAGTTTTTCTCCGCCGGCGATGTATCTAAAGCGACTGGGAAGAAGCTCGATGCTGAGTATCAG
The DNA here is from genome assembly GCA_036557105.1 of Terriglobales bacterium. Classification (GTDB taxonomy): domain Bacteria; phylum Acidobacteriota; class Terriglobia; order Terriglobales; family Acidobacteriaceae; genus Gp1-AA145. The sequence goes on along the minus strand of DATBIE010000009.1, from coordinate 13,775 downwards.
CTTCCGTTCATGGCGCACGCTCCCATGGAACCAGGCAACTGCACTGCTCATTTTCGTGGAAGCGAGTGTGAACTCTGGGCTCCGACGCAGGTCCCGCAAGACTGCCGCGATACGGTTGCGCAGGTGCTAGGACTCAAGCCTGACAAGGTGAAGGTAAATGTCACGTTGCTTGGCGGAGGGTTCGGGCGGCGACTGGAGCATGACTACGCGGTCGAAGCAGCATTAGTGTCGAAGGCGATCAACGCGCCAGTCAAAGTGATGTGGACACGCGAGGACGATATGCGCTGCTCGCCGTACCGGCCGGTGAGCCTGCACAAACTCAACGCGACTGTGGGCGCAGATGGCTGGCCGATGTCATTTCTCCATCGCGTAATTGCGCCATCGATCAGCGCGCAGAAAGGACAACCCGGCGCGAACGGCATCGATCCCGATTTTCCTGACGAAGCTTCCTTTCTTTATCCAATTCCAAATGTCTCGCTGGAATCAGTGGCGGCGGAGACCCCTGTTCCGCTGGGATGGATGCGCTCGGTATATGCCCTGCAGATGGCGTTTGCGAGCGAAAGCTTCATCGATGAACTGGCGGCCGCTGCTGGTAAGGATCCGCTTGCGTACCGGCTGCACCTGCTCGCGAAGGACACCGAGATCAAGTACTTCGATGCTTCCTGGAGCACAGCCCGCCTGCGCAACGTGCTTAAGTTGGCGGCAATGAAGGCCGGCTGGAGCAAACCGCTCCCATCGGGCCGCTTCCGCGGGATCGCCTGCTTTGGATGCTTCAGCACATACGCCGCTGACGTGGTTGAAATTTCGATGGAAGGCGATCAGCCCCGCGTGCATCGCGTTGTCTCGGTTGTTGATTGCGGGCAAGTAGTGAATCCCAACATTCTCGATCAGCAGATTCAAAGCGCGGTCATCTACGGCCTGGCAAATGCCTTGCGTGCACAGATTACGATCGACAAAGGGCGCGTTGTGCAAGGCAATTTCGACGACTATCAGCCAATTCGTATGAACGAAGCGCCGAAAGTAGAAGCGTATTTTGTACCCAGCACTGAGCCGCCGACCGGCGTCGGCGAGCCTCCATTGCCGCCCCTTGCGCCGGCTCTGTGTAACGCGATTTATGCCGCGACGAAAAAGAGGATCAGGACGTTACCGATTTCGACTGGCTAGTGACCAGTATTTGGTAAAAATCGAATCTGGGTAAAAAAACCGCGAACTGATAAAACCACGAGGTATCACGAAGAAAAAAACTGCTCAACCACGTAAGCGGCTTGCAGTACCCTTGCGTCTTCCTTCGGCGGCCCTATGATTTGTAATCCAATCGGGAGGCCCTCCGAGGTCTTTTCACAGGGAACTGAGATCCCTGGCAATCCCCATACATTTACGGGACGCGTGTTGCGGAGCAGGACGACTTCGGTGGGACGAAGTTGTGTGATGTCTTGCAGCAGATCGGCCATTTTCGGGGTTGCGACGGGAACGGTGGGCGTCAGCAGGACATCTACATCGCGGAACATTTGTGCGGCATCTCGGCGAATTTTCTGCAATTCGGCCAGCGCATTTCGATAATCAACTTCGCTGATATCACCGCCATTTTGAACTCGCCGCAAAGTCTCGGGATGGTACAGCTCCGGTGATGACTGAATTCTCTCGCGGTGGTAGCCATGCGATTCAAAGAGAAAAGCAGTGCGGTCTTCGTGAATGGGGCACTCGACGTTTCGTACGGATTTTGCTTTTGCAGCGAGTTGCTCGATCGCGCTTTCAATAGCGGCGAGGATCTCGGAATCGACCTCATCGAAGAAATATTTGCGCGGAATGCCGATCCTGAAATCGTCGATCGGACCGTGCAGCGTCTCCCGATACTTTCCACGATTATTCGTGAGTGCGTCCAGAACGATTGCGGCGTCCTCAACAGTGCGGGTTATTGGCCCAGCGTGATCGAGCGAAGTTGAAAGCGGAACAATCCCCTTCGTGCTGACCAGGCCGTAACTTGGTTTCAATCCCACAACACCGCACAGCGCTGCTGGCTCGCGAATCGATCCGGCGGTATCTGTACCAATCGCGGCATAGCACATGCCTGAAGCGACGGCGGCAGCCGACCCACCCGATGATCCTCCAGCGATGTATTCCGGATTGACGGGATTTCGCACAGAGCCGAAGTAACTGATGAGTGAGCTACCTCCATATGCGAATTCGTGCAGGTTCTGTTTCCCGACAAACACGGCTCCGGCTGCCTTAAGCTGCTTGACGACATCGGCATTTTCGGCGGGAACGCGATCACGGAACACCGCGCTGGCGGCAGTAGTGCGAATGCCTGCGGTGTCGATCAGGTCTTTCAATCCAACAGGGATTCCGTGGAGCGGGCCGCGCCAATTGCCGGAGCGGATTTCGCGTTCCGCTTGCCCGGCCTCGGCGAGCGCGGACTCGGCAGTGACCGTGATAAACGCATTCAGCGTCGGGTTTAGCTGCTCAGTTTTCTCCAGGCACGCGCGAACCAGGTTGACTGGAGATGTCTCATGTCGTTGAATCCTTGGAGCTGTTTCGGCGATGGAATATGAAGTCACCCGAGTATGAGCAAGAAGATCTTCAACCACGAAGGACACGAAGGTACACGAAGGGGCAAGTCAAAATCAAAATTGAAGTTACTTCGTGTACCGGAGCCTGCCCTGAGCGAAGCCGAAGGGCGGCCTTGGTGGTTAATGCTTTTGATATTTCCTGCTTCGCGCATTCTTTTCTTCACTTGCCTATAATCGATCTGCTCGGAGGTCCATATGGCGGAGATGACTTCAACTCCGGTACGCACGAGAGGCTTCTATCTTTCCGGAAAATGGCTGGAAGAAGGAAAGCCGGTTGAGATCCACGCCCCATATGATGGGACTCCGCTCGCTGAAGTCTTTCAGGCCACACGCGACCATGCCGAGCGCGCCATAGATGCCGCTGTTCGGGCATTTGGCAGTACGCGACGTCTTCCAGCATTCGAACGCCAGCGGGTCCTCCGATCGATCGCGCAGCAAATCACATCGCGCAAGCAGGAATTCGCAAGCACAATCGCGCAGGAGGCAGGCAAGCCGCTCAAGGCCGCGCGAACGGAAGTTGATCGCGCGATCTTCACGTTTACTGTCGCCGCCGAAGAAACCACGCGCATTCCAGGAGAATACCTCTCGCTCGACTGGCAGCAATTTACTTCCGGGCGCTGGGGAATCGTGAAACGGTTTCCACTAGGGCCGGTTGCGGGAATTACTCCTTTTAATTTCCCGCTGAATCTGGTCGCCCACAAAGTGGCTCCGGCAATCGCCAGCGGTTGCCCCATCATTATTAAGCCGGCGCCGCAGACGCCGCTCACGTCATTACTGTTGGCGGAAACCGTGGAGCAGGCGGGCCTTCCCGATGGCGCGTTCAATGTGCTGCCGCTCTCGAACGAAGATGCGGGAGTGCTGGTAACGGATGACCACATCAAGCTGATCAGCTTTACGGGTAGCGCACCTGTCGGCTGGGACATCAAGCGCCGGGCCGGAAAGAAGAAGGTTGTGCTCGAACTCGGCGGTAATGCCGGGGTCATCGTCCACGCGGACACAGATCTTGTCTGGGCGGCAGAGCGTTGTGTCGCCGGAGGATTCAACTACGCCGGCCAAACCTGTATTTCAGTGCAAAGGATTTTGGTTGAGCGGCCGGCACTCAAGAAATTTACCGACTTGCTCCTGCAAGGTGTAAGCAAGTTGCGAGTGGGCGATCCCATGGACGACGCAACCGATCTCGGCCCGCTCATTCGAGAGAGCGATGCGGTCCGTGCGACCGAGTGGGTGCAGGAAGCTGTCCAGGACGGAGCGACTCTGCTTTGCGGCGGCAAGCGCCACGGTTCAGTCATGGAACCGACTGTAGTCACGGGAACGCGCCCTGACATGAAGGTGAATTGTCAGGAAGTTTTCGCTCCGGTAGTCACAATTGAACCGTACGACGATTTTGCGATGGCGCTTCGTCGGATCAACGAATCCCCCTACGGATTGCAGGCTGGCGTGTTCACCCGCGATGCGAACCGGATATTCCAAGCATATGAGGAATTGGAAGTCGGAGGGGTGATCGCCGGCGACGTTCCGAGTTTCCGGATCGACCACATGCCTTATGGAGGAGTGAAAGACTCCGGTCTCGGGCGCGAAGGCATTCGCTATGCCATCGAAGACATGACCGAACCTAAGTTGCTGGTGATGAATTTGAGGTGAGCGCCAAAAGCTTTAACCGCAGAGTTCGCCGAGTGCAAACGAGATCGCAGAGATCAGTGCAACGCTCGACTCACGACCTGCTACTCACAAACGTATGAGGAACCCTCGATCACATCAAAAATTTTTTAGTTAAATTGCGAATCGCCACTTCGCAAAACTCACAAGCTGCTATAATTCTCAGTTTCAAAAAACAAGCTGCAAGTTTTCCAGTAGTGCTCGGGTCGCACGGCAACACCGCTGTAAAGAAAAAATCCTGATCGATGCAGATCTTCCATCGCAGCGCTAACGTACTTTCCCGGTTCTCTATCTATGCGGGGATTTTTAGTCTCGCTTTCACGCTCTGGTTTTGTATCAACCTTCAGCGTTCGCCGTACGTGACTTATGCAGGCGTAGCGCGTCCGCAGCCGGTCCCATTCAGCCATGAGCACCACGTGGCCGCGCTCGGAATCGACTGCCGTTATTGCCATACTTCGGTGGAGAACTCGAGTTTCGCCGGTATCCCGCCGACTCGCACATGCATGAACTGCCACTCGCAGATGTGGACGGCGGCGCCAATGCTCGAACCCGTGCGGGAAAGCTATCGCACAGGTAAGTCGCTGGTATGGAACAGGGTTAACGATCTCCCCGATTTTGTTTATTTCGATCACAGCATTCACGTGAACAAAGGTGTGGGTTGCAATACCTGTCATGGCGCGGTCGATCGCATGCCGCTGATGTTCAATGAACAATCGTTGCAGATGGAGTGGTGCATCGGCTGCCATCGCGGGCCGGAAAAGAACCTGCGCCCTCGCGATCAGGTTTTCAACATGCGTTATCAGCAGCCAACGCGGGATTTGCCGGTCGTAGTAGATGGAAAGAGCTTTACGGACCAGATGTCGCTCGGAAAGTACCTGTCGCACAAATACGAATTGCGCAGCGTGATGGATATCACAAGCTGCTCGACGTGCCACAGGTAAGGAAGCTTCTAGCTCCTAGCCTTTAGCTTGCGTCTATCGTTCAGGCTTAAGGAGGGAGCGCAGTTAACGAAGCCCGAAGGGCGGCACATAGATAGCCCCGCACGTGAGTGCGGGGTGAGTGTAGCACCAATGTGAGTCCCGGAGGGACGGCACGGAATTAATGAGCGAAGAACAACAAAACGGTAAACAGCGGCACGAAGCGGTTTGTCCAAGCAAGAAGGATAAGCTTGATTTCGTGCAGGTGCAAAAAGAAATCGAGCAGAAAAACGCTCCGGAGTTCTGGCGCAGCCTGGAAGAGTTAGCAGGCAAGCCTGAATTCCAGGAGATGATGCACCGCGAGTTTCCGAAGGGCGCGTCCGAATGGGTGGATGCGGTTTCGCGGCGCGGCTTTCTGAAGCTGATGGGATCGTCCCTGGCGCTGGCCGGCATGACTGCCTGCACCAAGCAGCCGTTTGAGCCGATCGTTCCCTATGTTAAACAGCCGGAGGGATTAGTTCCCGGCCGCCCGATGTTCTACGCGACAGCCTTCACCCTCGGGGGATACGCGGCACCGCTACTAGTCACGAGCCGCGAGTTCCGCCCCATTAAGATCGAAGGCAACGACAAACACCAGGCGAGCCAGGGCGGCACTGACGTTTACGCGCAGGCGTCGATTCTGAATTTGTACGATCCTGACCGCTCGCAGAACGTCACTTACCTCGGAAACATCGTGAACTGGAGCGACTTTGTCACTGCGCTCAGGGCCCCATTGGTTGCGCAGGAGGCGAAGAAGGGCGTGGGCATTCGTTTTCTATCGGGAGACTCTTCCTCGCCGACGATGGCCGACCAGAAGGACCAGGTGCTCAAGCGCTTCCCGCAGGCCAAGTGGCACTTCTGGGAACCGATCAATCGTGACAACGTCTACGAAGGCGCGCGCATGGCGTTCGGTCAGGCGGTTGAGACGACTTACAAGCTCGATGCGGCGGATGTGATCGTTTCACTCGACGCGGATTTTCTCTATGCGGGTTTCCCGGGAATGACCCGTTACGCGCGCGATTTCGCGAGTCGACGCGACCCCGATTCCGGCAATATGAGTCGGTTCTACGCAATCGAGAGCACGCCGACATCGACGGGCGCGAAGGCGGACCATCGGATCTCGATGCGGGCAGACAAGATAGAAGAGGCTGCGCACAACCTCCTGAGCGGGGGTGGTTCTGGACCAGTGGCGTTGGTTGCTGCCGATCTGGCGAAATCTCGTGGCGCCAGCGTCGTCATTCCCGGTGACCATCAGCCGCCCGTCGTTCACGCCCTCTGCCATGCAATTAATCAGCAGCTCGGCAATGTTGGCAAGACAGTCTTCTATTCCGAGCCGATCGTCAGCTATACCGGAAGCCACAACGATTCATTGAAGGAACTCATCGACGATCTGAAAGCCAACAGAGTCGAAATGCTGGTGATCCTCGGCGCGAACCCGGTTTACGACGCGCCTGCTGATTTCGGTTTCTACGATGCGCTGAAGAACAGCAGCACCCAGATGCGCATCCATGTTGGCCTGCATAATGACGAAACTGCCGCGCTTTGCCACTGGCACATCAACGAAACTCATTACCTTGAGGCCTGGGGCGATACTCGCGCCTACGATGGCACCGTCAGCCTCGTCCAGCCGTTGATTGCTCCTCTCTATCACGGAAAGAGCGCGATTGAAGTGCTGGGCTTCATTGCCGGCCAAAGTCAGCCGACGGGCCACGAGATCGTCCAGAGTTATTGGAAGTCAAAGCACGCAGGCGCCGACTTCGATATGTGGTGGCGCAAATCGCTCGAGCAGGGTTGGATCGACGGCACAACCGCGCAACCGAGGCAAATCTCTGCCAAGGCAACAAACTTCTCAACATCGATTCCTCCCGCCCAGCAAAACGCGATCGAAATCAACTTCCGCCGCGATCCTTCAATTTACGACGGACGCTTCGCGAACAACGGCTGGCTGCAGGAGCTCCCGAAGCCGCTGACGAAGCTCACCTGGGACAATCCCGTGCTCATGGGGCCCGCGATGGCCGAGCGGATGGGAATCAAGGTCATGGATACGGTCCGGGTCGAGTTGACGAGCGGCAAGTATCTCGATCTGCCCGTCTGGGTCCAGGCGGGACATCCAGATCAATCGATCACCGTTTTCCTCGGCTATGGGCGCGAGAAGGCCGGCCGCGTCGGCAACTATCAGGGATTCAATACCTACACGCTGCGAACTAGTGACGCTCCGTATTTCGCGAGCACAGTCAAGTCGATCACCAATCGCAATCAGCGCTACATTCTCGCGAGCACGCAGGGGTACCAGACGATGGATGTGGGTGACGACCATCGTCCTATTGTCCGCACCAAAGATCTCGAGGAGTTCAAGAAAGAGCCCAAGTTCGACGACGAATCACCCGCGAAAGATGAAACCCTGTATCCGGCCTACGACTATAAAGACGAGCCGTATGCGTGGGGCATGGCGATCGACCTGAACAAATGCGTGGGATGCAACAACTGCATCATCGCCTGTCAGGCGGAGAACAACATTCCGGTGGTCGGCAAGGACCAGGTCAATCATGGCCGCCACATGCATTGGTTACGCGTGGATGCCTATTATCAGGGCGACCGCGATAATCCGAAGATGCACTTCATGCCGGTTCCTTGCATGCAGTGCGAGAACGCACCGTGCGAGCTGGTTTGTCCGGTGGGCGCAACCACGCACTCGACCGAAGGCTTGAACGACATGATTTACAACCGCTGTGTGGGGACGCGGTATTGCTCGAACAACTGTCCCTACAAAGTACGGCGGTTCAACTTCTTCCTCTTTCAGGATTGGGATACACCGCAGTTCAAAATGCAGCGCAATCCTGAGGTGAGCGTTCGCAGTCGCGGTGTGATGGAGAAGTGCACGTACTGCGTGCAGCGTATTACCCAACACCGGATCGATGCTGAAGTCGCAACGGTGCGCGACGGAAAAGAAACGCGTATTCAGGATGGCGAATTACAGACGGCCTGCCAGCAGTCGTGCCCGGCAAACGCGATCGTGTTCGGAAACATCAATGACCCGAACAGCGTCGTGTCCAAGTGGAAAGCAAAAGAACGCAATTACAGTTTGCTGGCCGATTTGAATACCCGGCCACGGACAACGTATGGCGGCGAAGTAAGAAATCCGAATCCGGAGTTGGAGAAGGCTTGAGGATTACTCTGTGGCTTTGCTCTGTGAGACTCTGTGTCCTCTGTGGTGGGCTTCCAAAACCTTTACCACAGAGAGCACAGAGTGCCACAGAGCAGAACCACAGAGCTTAAGAGCTGGGCTGACAGCTGACAGCTGAATTTTTATGGCGAGACCAACTGAAGTCGAAATTGGCGAGCAGAAAGCACCGGTCATCCTGCCGGGGCAAACCTTTGCCAGCATTACGGACAAGATCGCATCGATCGTGCTGCGCCGGCCGATTACCAATGGCTGGCTGTTCGGATTCGCGATCTGTTTCTTGATTCTGCAGTGGTTCTTGTTGGCAGTCTGCTGGCTCTTCTATAAGGGCGTTGGAGTTTGGGGCGTCAACATCCCGATCGGTTGGGGATTTGCCATCGTCAACTTTGTATGGTGGATCGGAATTGGCCACGCCGGAACTCTGATCTCGGCAATTCTTCTTCTGCTGCGTCAGTCATGGCGAAATTCGATTAACCGCTTCGCCGAAGCAATGACGCTGTTCGCCGTTGCTTGCGCCGGCATGTTCCCGTTGCTGCACCTGGGCCGCCCATGGCTGTTCTATTGGCTGTTTCCGTACTCGAACACCATGACCTACTGGCCGCAGTTCCGCAGCCCGCTGGTGTGGGACGTGTTCGCGGTCTCGACTTACCTAACGATTTCGCTGGTGTTCTGGTATGTCGGCCTGATCCCCGACATGGCAAGCTTGCGTGACCAGGCGGCAAATAAATACGTGCGCGGCATTTACGCCATGATGTGCATGGGCTGGCGCAATTCCGTCCGCCACTGGCACCGTTACGAAACTGCCTATCTGCTGCTCGCTGGGTTGGCCACGCCCCTTGTGCTCTCGGTCCACACGGTCGTGAGCTTCGACTTTTCCATCGGCATCGTCCCTGGCTGGCATACGACCATCTTCCCGCCCTATTTCGTTGCCGGCGCTATCTACTCCGGTTTTGCCATGGTGCTGGTACTGGCGATCCCGATCCGCAAGTACTACAACATTGAAGAATTCATTACCGAACGGCACATCGAGAATTCCGCCATGGTCATGCTGGCGACGGGCTGGATCGTCGCCTATGGATATGGTATTGAAGCCTTCGTGAACTGGTTTGGCGGCGATCCCTACGAAAGCTTTTTGCGGTGGAACCGTTTGCACGGACCCTATGCCTTCTGGTACTACGCGCTGCTGACCAGCAATATCGTCATACCGCAGTTGTTGTGGTTCCGAAAGCTGCGAACCAACCCGTTCTGGCTGTTCCTGATTTCTCTCGACATTTTGACTGGCATGTGGCTGGAGCGCTTCATCATCGTAGTCGTGAGCTTGACGCGCGACTTCGTGCCGTCATCCTTCGGCCGCTACTATCCGACGTGGAATGACTGGTCGGTGCTGCTCGGCACCCTTGGCTTCTTTGCGGCCGGCATGTATCTGTTCCTGCGATTGCTGCCGGCAGTTTCGATCTCCGAACTAAAGACGTTGATCCCGCAGGCCGAAGTCACGGTGGCACATGCGGAGGAGGTCCACGAATTATGAAGGACCCAAGGATCTTCGGGTTGATGGCTGAGTTCGATAACGTCAATGATGCAGTGGTTGCCACGCGGAAGGCATACGCTGCCGGATACCGCAAGATGGACGCATACGCGCCGTTTCCGGTCGAAGAATTGTCGGAGGCTCTCGGCTTCCACAAAGATGGTGTCGCCTTGGTTTGCTTGGTCGGCGGGCTACTCGGCTGCACGGCGGCGTACATTCTGCAGTGGTGGATTAATACGATCAGTTATCCCGTCAACATTGGCGGGCGCCCGCTGCACTCCTGGCCGTCGTTCATCATCGTTTCGTTTGAAATGACAATTCTGTTCTCCGGACTTTCCGCAGTATTTGGGATGCTGTCGCTAAACGGGCTGCCAATGCCATATCACCCGGTATTCAACGTGCCGCAATTCGATCTCGCATCAAAAGACCGTTTCTTTCTGGCGATCTTCTCTTCGGATAAAAATTACGACACTGTACAGACGCGTCAATTTCTTGAGGGTTTGCGGCCACTCTCTGTAGCGGAGGTGCCCAGCTAAATGGCGCGTCTTCGAAAATTCTCGAGCTTGGGAAAACTGGTCGGGTGCCCCACCCTACGCGGTTTTCGTAGGGTGGGAAGCAGATCGTGCGTGGCGTTGCTTGCGCTTCTCGCGCTTGCCGGTTGCCGGCAGGACATGCACGATCAGCCGCGATTCAAGCCTCTGGCGGAGAGCGATTTCTATCCGGACCTGCGTTCAGCACGCCAGCCGGTCGAGGGTACGGTTGCGCGCGGTCAGCTGCACGAGGACGCGTATTTCTATACCGGCAAAGTTGGCGGCGACCCCGGAGACTACATGCCCTTTCCGGTGACGGAAGAAGTATTACAGCGTGGGCGGCAGCGTTTCGACATCTATTGCGCCCCGTGCCATTCGCGCCTGGGCGATGGAAACGGAATGGTCCCGCAGCGAGGGTTCCGTCATCCACCTTCTTATCACGACGAACGTCTGCGCAAAGCCCCGCTTGGATATTTCTTTGACGTAATCACCAATGGATTTGGCGCAATGCCAGATTACGCCGAGCAAATTGCGCCGCGCGACCGCTGGTGCATTGTGGCATACATTCGCGCGCTGCAGTTGAGCCAGAATGCAACGCAGGCGGACTTAGGCGGCCATCCGGTCCCCGCAGAGGCCCCGAAGTTCGAAGAGCCCGGCTCAGGTGCGACCTTGCCGGTGCCGCTGCCGAAGACCAGCGATGAAGGAGAGGCGAGATGAGCGCGGCGCGCACCGATGCACGCGAATTTACAACGCCGGAAGTTGCGCACACTATTCTGCAGCGTTCGCTGGGCGTGGGACTGCTGTTTGGGGTCGCGTCGCTGATCCTTGCGCTCATCCCCGCCACGCGCGAGCAGTTCTTCCATTCCTATCTTCTTGGGTTCATCTTTTGGCTTGGGATAACACTGGGCTCGATGTGTTTCCTGATGATCCAGCACCTCACCGGCGGGAAGTGGGGCATGGTAATTCGCCGCCCGCTCGAGGCGGGAATGAACACCCTGCCGCTCATGGCCATTCTTTTCATTCCCCTCGTTGCCGCTGGATTGCCTTATCTCTATACCGGCAATCATGAAGCCGTGGGTGGCTGGCCGGGCTGGTTGCACTATCAGGGCGTAGACAAGCATCTCGAAATGATGAGCCACTCCTATCTCACCGTGGGTGGCTATCTCTGGCGTGCCATCGTTTATTTTGCGATCTGGTTTTGCCTTGCCTTCTTTCTGAACCGCTGGTCGCTAGAGCAGGATAATCCTCCCGTTCAAAATCTTGCGCCGCGTTTTCGTAGGATCTCAGCGCCGGGGATCATTCTGTACGCGTTCTCGATTTCGTTCGCGCTGATTGACTGGGTCATGTCGATCGATCCGCACTGGTACTCCACAATTTTTGGCTTCATCTTCATCGTCGGTCAGTGCCTATGTGCCATGTGCATGATGGTCGTGGTGGAGCGGATCCTGTTGCCGTATCCCCCCATGGACAGACTCATCAAGCCGAAAGAGGTACATGACCACGGCAAGTTGATGCTCACCTTCATTTTGTTGTGGGCGTACTTCAGCTTTTCGCAAATATTGATTATCTGGGCCGGCAACCTGCCGATGGAGATCCGGTTCTACGCCCGAAGGCTTTATTCCGGGTGGGAAATCATGGGCTTAGGACTGGTCATCTTCCATTTCGCGCTGCCGTTCCTGTTCTTGTTGTCGCGACCATTCAAGCGGAACGTTCGTTCGCTGGTCTGGCTGGCCGTGTTGCTCATCTTCATGCGCTACATCGACCTTTTCTGGTACATCGAACCTAGCTTTCACAAGACGCTCATTTTTTACTGGGGATATTTGCTCGACCTGGTGGTTCCCATCGCCATGGGCGGGTTCTGGATGGCGTTATTCTTCCGCAATTTGAGGTCACGACCGCTGCTGCCGGTATACGACTTGCACGCCCAGGAATTTCTGGAATATGTAGAGGCCGCCCATGACTGATTTGCGCCATGACAACCATCGCGAAGATATCGGTTTTGAGCGGGAAGACCTTGGGTCGAAACCCATTTTTGGCTTCATCCTGTCGTTGGTGATCGTTGGCATCCTTGTTTATTACGCGATCTGGGGAATGTTCTATTTCCTCGATAGTTACGATAAGAAAAACCAGCAGACCCGTACCCCCCTGGTGAAAGTGGAGTCGAACACTCGGGAAGTGCAGACGGAAAACATTCAGAAATTCCCAGAGCCACGTCTGGAAGAGAACGAGCGCACAGAGCTGAACGGATTTCGCTACAACGAAGAAGAGAAGCTGAACAGCTACGGCTGGGTAGATCAGAAAGCGGGTATCGCGCACATCCCGATTGACCAGGCCATGCAACTCATCGCACAGCGTGGGTTGCCGACAACGCCACAAACCGGGACGGTGCCGCTGGCTCCTGTGAACCTGTCGCGGGCCGCGGCTGCAGCTTCCGACACCAGCAACATGCAGGCTGTGCCACAGCAAAAAGGAAAAAAGAAGTGAGTAGTGGATCTAAAAATTCGATGTTTGTTGTTGCGGTTCTCGCGCTGGCAGGTGCAGCCTTCGCCCAGAGCATGGGTACGAGTCCGGTGGCGCTGCCTTCGGATGTAAAGCCGCAAGGGCTGGAGAACGTGGGTATCGAGCAGCGGCTGAACCAGCAGCTTCCGCTTAATCTCGAATTCCGCGATGAAACTGGCAAAACAGTGAAGTTGGGCGACTATTTCGGCAGCAAACCGGTGGTCTTGAGTTTCGTTTACTACCGCTGCCCAATGTTATGCCCCGAACTTCTGGTGGGGCTCGAGAGTGCGTTAAAGGTGTTGAAGTTCAACGTTGGCGAGCAGTTCCAAATTGTCACCGTTAGTTTTGATCCGCGCGACACGCCTCAGCTTGCGGCGGCGAAAAAGGCTGAGATTCTTTCGCGCTACAAGCGTCCGGGTGCGGCTGAGGGCTGGCATTTCCTGACCGGATCGCAGGAATCAATCACAGCTCTGACCAAGGCCGCCGGCTTTGGTTTTCAATATGACAAGAAGCACGATCAGTTTGCCCACGCAACGGCGATCATGGGTGCAACGCCAGCAGGCAAGCTCGCGCAGTACTACTACGGCGTAGACTTTCCGCCCCGCGACCTGCGCTTGGCTCTGATCCAGGCTTCGAGCGAGAAGATCGGCAACCTGGCTGACGCGGTCATTCTGTATTGCTTTCACTATGATCCGGTGACCGGGAAATATGACGCGATCATCGGCCGCATTCTGCAATTGGCCGGAGTAGTCACCATTCTTACGCTCGGCATCGTGCTGCTGGTTCTGTTCCGTCGCGGTTCGGACCACGAAAACAGGAGGCAAGGCAGCTCTCATCAATATGTTCGATAATCTTCCATTT
>DATBIE010000008.1:0-13301 GCA_036557105.1 Terriglobales bacterium | reverse complement strand
GGCGTCGTCCGTAAGGGTGTCTTTCACTACGATGACAAGTTCACTGGTTTTCTCGAGGGCTGGCGCGGCGTCATGGAAAACAAGACGACGCCGCTCGACCTGCAAAGCGTTGCCGGAATCCTTCCTCGCGGAGGAACCATTCTGCGCACATCGCGCACCAATCCTGCCAAAAAGCCTGACGGTCTCGACACCTGCATTGCAAATCTCAAGAAAAATAACATTGATGCATTGATAGCAATCGGTGGCGATGACACTCTATCGGTTGCCACCAAGCTTTATGACAAAGGGGTTAAGGTCGTCGGCGTTCCCAAGACGATCGACAACGACCTTTCTGGGACCGACTACACATTCGGATTCGATACCGCGGTGAACGTGGTGACGGAAGCCATTGATCGCGTTCACACGACCGCGGAAGCGCACAACCGCGTGATGGTTGTCGAAGTCATGGGACGCGACGCGGGCTGGATTGCAATTCACAGCGGCATCGCCGGGGGAGCGGACGTAATTCTGATCCCCGAGGTCCCGTTTGACATTGATAAAGTCGCCGCCAAGATCCGGCGACGCCATGAGCGCGGACGATACTTCAGCATTGTTGTCGTTGCCGAGGGCGCGAAGTTCGCTAAGAACGGCAATGTTACTCAGACTGGAGAAATAGACGAATTTGGCCACGCGCGGCTGGGCGGTATAGCCAACACACTTGCGCAGGAACTCGAGCACAGAACTGGATTTGAAACCCGAACCGTGGTGCTGGGACATATTCAGCGCGGAGGTTCGCCTTCTGCATTCGACCGTGTGCTGGCAACGCGCTATGGACTTGGCGCGATCGATATGGTCCACAAGGGTGAATTTGGAAAGATGGCAGCCCTGCGTGCGAACAAGATCATTTCCATCCCTCTTGCTGAAGCCACTTCTAAGAACCGAACCGTGGACCAGGAGATGATGAACGCCGCTCGCGGTATTCTGGAAGATGAAGAAAAAGAAGCGGCCGCCTGCTGAAAGAGCTTTTAACCACAGAAACTTTTCTTTGCGCTCTTTGCTGATCTGCTACGGGAACCGAGCACTCTACCTGCGTCTTCGCTGCGAATTACCCAGAAACAACCATGATGTCATCCCGAGCTTGCCCGTTCGGGCAAGAGTGGGACCTCGCGTCAGTTTGCACCAAGCGTGTCGTGTCCGAGGCACAATAATGCGGGCAGATCCGGTAGTCCCGTCCCGCGCCGCTGCTGATCGATGAGCTTCGACAGGTCTCTCTCGCCCGCGCAAGCGCAGCCGTTCGAGATGACATCGTGAAAAATTGGCAGATTGTAGAGCAGGAAAGCTGAATGGTTGCATTTTGCTCCCTCTGTCTTTGCGAGCTTCGTGGCAAAGTTGTTTTCTCATCACTATTTGAATACCTCGCCGCTAGCAGATCACTCACGACAGTCGTTTCCATATAGGCTGATCTAAGTCATGGGCCTGAACCGCTTTGATTTTGCGATCATCGCGATCTATCTGATCGGCATCACTCTGTTCGGAATACGTTTCCGCAAGCGGCAGCGATCACTGCGGGACTACTTCCTCGCTGGACGGGACATTCCGTGGTGGGCGATTGCTCTTTCCATCGTAGCTGCCGAAACCAGCACGCTTACTATCATCAGCATTCCCGGCCTCGCCTACGACACTAATTTCACGTTCTTGCAAGTGGTGATGGGATATGTGGTCGGAAGATTCATTATCGCTTTTGTTCTTCTGCCGCACTATTTTCGCGGAGAGTTGTTTACTGCCTATGAGCTGCTCGAAAAGCGATTTGGTCCGCGACTACGAACGCTCACGTCAGGTCTATTTCTCCTGACGCGCGCCGCCGCGGAAGGCGTGCGAGTCTACGCGGTTTCAATCGTCGTTTCGATCGCGCTCGGCACCGGCGAAATTTCGTCAATTGCGATCATTACGGTGCTCACATTGATCTACACATTCGAGGGTGGGCTTGCGGCCGTGATCTGGACGGATGTAATTCAAACAGTAATTTACGTCAGCGGCACGATTCTCGGCATGTTGACGATCATTCATTTTGTACCTGGGGGTTGGGCGCACATTCACCAGATCGCCGCTTCGACCCACAAATTCCGCGTATTCGACTTCACCCCGGATTTCTGGAAGGCATACACGTTTTGGGCAGGCCTGATTGGTGGCGCGTTTCTAACCACTGCCAGCCACGGCACTGACCAGCTCATTGTGCAACGATTGCTTGCAGCTCGGAACCAGCGGCAATCAGTGGCAGCAATACTCTCGAGCGGGGCAGCGATTCTGTTTCAATTCGCCTTGTTCCTGCTGCTTGGCGTGATGCTTTTCGCATACTACGGACTTCCTTCGGCACATTTCGGAAAAGCGGACTATATCTACCCGACATTTATCGTCAACCGAATGCCTCACGGCATCTCGGGACTACTCATCGCGGCGATTCTGGCGGCGGCAATGTCGAACCTGAGCGCCGCGCTGAATTCTCTTTCGTCGAGCACGATCATGGATTTTTATTTGCGAATTCGTCAGCACTCCGACGAAGAACGCAAGATGCGCCTTTCCAGATTCTCAACCGTGTTCTGGGCGCTAGTGCTGTTTATACTTGCGCTCATTTGTCTGCATCGTGTCGGCCGCGTTGTGGAAGTCGGATTACAAATTGCGTCGATTGCATACGGCGCCCTGCTGGGCGTGTTCCTGTTGGGAGTGCTCACTCGTCGTGCCACACAAAACGGCGCGATCTTTGGAATGGTCTGCGGATTCGCAACGGAACTCTACTTGTGGCAATTTACCGCCGTCCCGTGGACATGGTGGGTCGCGATTGGGACAAGTGCGGCATTCGTCACTGGATTCCTGGCGAGCCTGGTGGGGCGTCGAGCAAATCAGACGTGAGACTCTTTACCTTTCACCAGCGTATTCACGCGGATCCGGTAATGGTTCGAGGTCGCGTCCGGCAAAGATCTGTTGGAATTCGTGAAGCAGCGCGTCGTGAATGAGTCCGTTCGACGCGAGCGTTTCGCGCCTGTTCAACTGAAAAGCCCCGCCTTGAAAATCAGTGACGCGGCCACCAGCTTCTTCGACGATAAGCACGCCGGCAGCGGTGTCCCACGGATTCAGATTGAATTCCCAAAATCCTTCAAAGCGTCCGCACGCGACCGAGCAAAGGTCGAGGGCCGCAGATCCCGCGCGGCGGACTCCATGAGTGCGCAAAGTGATCTGATGGTAGAAGTGAATATTGGGGTTCTTGTGGCGTTTATGGCTGGGGAATCCCGTACTCACCAGGCTCTCGGCAAGTTTCGAAACCTTCGAGACGTGGATGGAGCTGTCGTTTAAGTAAGCTCCCTTGCCGCGTTCTGCGGTAAAAAGTTCGTTTCGAGTGGGATCGAAGCAGACGCTCGCGACCATCTCGTTCTTGTGCTGCAAGCCCAAAGAAACACAGAAAACGGGAAAGCCATGAGCGAAGTTCGTAGTACCGTCAAGGGGATCGACGTACCAGCGGTACTCACTGCCGGTGTCACGGAGCCCTTCCTCCTCTCCGAGAACGTCGTGCCCCGGAAATTGGGAACGGATACGTTCGCGAATCAAGGCCTCTGATTTGCGATCGGCAATTGTGACCAGATCTGCTTCGCCCTTGTATTCAACCTTGATGTTCTGGTCGAAATGCTGTATGAGCAGCGCGCCAGCCTCGCGGGCGATTGCGGCCATGGCTGGAACGTATTGGAGATTGGGTTCTAACGAGGGCAAGCAACAGTTTCGCAGATGATGGCGGGGGAAGGCAAAGCATTAACCACGAAGGACACGAAGGTTCACGAAGATTCCTACTCTCAAAAAATAACCACCATGTCATCCCGACCTGGCCCGCTCGGGCGAGGGAGGGACCTTACGTTCGTTTGCACTGTGCTGTCGTGTTTAGGATAAAAACAAGAGGGGCAGACAGACACGCTGCCCCTTCCGCGCCGCTGCCGATCCACGAGGTTCGTCAGATCTCTCTCGCCCGCGCTACCGCGGCCGTTCGAGATGACATCGCGAAAAGTTGGCAGATGTCGCTTGGATCGGAAGTTGAATCCAGGAATGCAGTTATCCCCTGCGAGGAAAGTCGGCCACTGATCATGCCTGAGCGACGCATCCTTGTTAAAGTATGTAGACCGACATGCGTTTGGTGATCAAAGTAGGGACAAGCCTGATCGCCCCCGGCGGGCGGATTGACACAAAGCAACTGCGCTCACTGGTCGATCAGTTGGATGTTCCGCATCACGAATTTCTCATCGTGAGCTCGGGCGCCATTGCGTCGGGCATGGCGCATCTCGGCCTGAAGAAAGATGAGCGCCCGGTCAGCGTACCGCTCATGCAGGCCTGCGCCGCCGTGGGACAGAGTGCGTTGATGCACACTTACGAGCAACTTTTTTTCGGCAAGAAAGTGGTGGCGCAACTGCTTCTGTCGAGTGATGACTTCACCAACACGGCACGGTACAAGAACCTTCAGAACACGCTGAACCAATTGCTGCGGCTCGGTGTGGTTCCAATCGTTAACGAGAATGACAGCGTTTCCGTCCGCGAACTCGTCGGCGCATTCGGCGACAATGATGAACTGAGCGCGCTGCTTGCTTCGGCCGTTGATGCGGACTGGCTGCTGCTACTAACCGATGTGGATGGTTTTTACGCGCCGAATGGGAAAAAACCGAAGCTGGTGCGTACAATTCGCCAGCTGACTCCTGAAATGGAAGCACTCTGCAATGGACATGGCAAGCTTGGCCGGGGAGGAATGAAGTCAAAACTACGGGCGGCCAAGATGGCAAGCGATGCGGGGGTGAACGTTGCCATCGTGAACGGACGCAATCCGCAAGCAATAGTGAAAGCCCTGGAGCGAAAAGCGGGAACATATTTTCCTCCGAAGAAGGTAGGAGTGTGATGGCGGGCAGCGCGGCAATAGCAGTTTCTACGCGGGAAAAGCTGGAACGTGCGCGGGCGGCAGCGCCTGTATTGGCACAGCTTCCGGCCGAGCAGAAAGACGGATTGCTGTTGCGAATCGCGAGTACTTTAGAGGACCACAGCACCGAGATTCTCCGGGCGAATGAAGAGGACCTGCGGGTTTCCAATTTATCGGGGGCGATGCGCGACCGCCTTCTTCTGACGCCGGAACGGATTTCAGAAATGGCGACTGCGGTACGCGATATAGCGGCATTGCCTGATCCAGTTGGCGAACTGATCGAGGACTGGACCCGAGCAAACGGACTGAAAATCCGCAAAGTTCGCGTGCCACTCGGAGTGGTTGGCATCGTGTATGAATCGCGGCCCAATGTCACGGTCGATGCAGCAGTGCTCTGCCTGAAGACGGGCAACGCCGTAGTTCTGCGCGGCGGCAAAGAGGCTGCACGCAGCAATCACGTGCTGGCGGAAATCATGGCGAGTGTTGCGGGTGTTCCAACTGGCGCAATCGAATTGCTGAATTCAGGCAGCCGCGATACGGTGCAGGAACTCATTCGTGCCCGCGGATTTATCGACGTTGTCATTCCGCGCGGAGGCCCGGGTTTGATCACACATGTGATGGAAAATGCACTAGTTCCCGTGATTGAAACCGGGGCTGGAAACTGTCATATCTTCGTCGATGAATCTGCCAATCTGGAAATGGCGACGCGGATTGTCATGAATGCCAAAACACAGCGGCCTTCAGTCTGCAACGCAGCGGAGAAGCTGCTGGTCCACTCGCGAATTGCCTCGCAATTCATTCCGCAGATTGTGCGCAGGTTGATCGACGCGGGCGTGGAAGTCCGCGGAGATGCAGAAAGTCGTCGTCTGGCCTCGAGCGTTGTTCCCGCGACGGAACAAGACTGGGGCGAAGAGTATCTGCGGCTGTGCATAGCGATTCGAGTAGTATCCGACGTCGATGGAGCGATCGAACATATCAATCGCTACTCGACCAAACATTCGGAAGCGATCGTTACTGAAAATGAGGGCAACGCAAACCGGTTTCTGCGGCTCGTAGATTCAGCTGCGGTTTACTGGAATGCATCAACGCGTTTCACGGATGGCGGCGAATTCGGCTTTGGCGCGGAGATGGGTGTCAGCACGCAGAAGCTGCACTGCCGCGGACCGTTTGCGCTGCGGGAACTGACTTCGGTTAAGTATCAGGTGATCGGAACGGGACAAGTGCGAGGGTAAGCAGCCTGCACGAGAACCAAAAAACAAGGCCATCGCTTTGCCGGCGATGGCCTTGGCTTCGTTTCCATACTACTTAGAAATCAACTTTCAAACCGAACTCGAACTGTCGCGGAGCACCTGACGCGTATGTTCCAGAACCGAAAGTCGCTCTGAACGGCAGAATATTTTGCCGCGTGACTCCGCCCACAACATTGGAGGCCAGCAATCCAGTTGTTGGATCGGGAGTCAGCTGTGAAAGGGGCACATTACCGCCCAAAAATGAATTTGAAAAATTGAAGAGATTGAACATGCTCACGCTCGGCTCGACGCTAACCCTTTCGCCAATCTTGAGCGGCCAACTGGCCTTGAGAGTGAAATCCTTCAGCCAACCGAAATCGACGGCCCCCGGCGCGACAGAGGGGAGCTGGGGCATGACCCAACCTAGCAGGGTCATATCCGCGCTTGTCATCACGCCGCTGTTCACCAGCTGATTGCCCGCCGGCGTAAGCGTGCCAGCGAATTTTGTGTTGTAGGTATTGATGACTTGTTGCAGGTTGCCGGCGTTGGTTCCGCGTTCGAACTGGCCGATCTGGGTACCTGGAACAGGCTCGCCTGGGCTGTTCGACTGCAAGCCTGAACCTACCCAATCTGTGGCAAAGATTTCACCCCCCGCGGTCAATTGCGGCAGGATCAAATCCTGGGGTAGGGCACTATAAAAATGACCAGTGAGGCTTAGTCTCGTATACCACGGTAAATCGAACGTTCCGCCAAACGAAATCTGGTGCTTTCGGTCCAGTCCGTTCGGACCGGTGAACCGCGTCGGGTTGTCGTTGTCTAGCGCGGCGTTCACGAAGTCCTGATCGACGACCTGACTCGTAAACTTCGACAGCGCGTAGGAGAATTGGAAGTTCGCAGCCTTCAGTCCGCGCATGGGGCTCGATACTCGTTGATTGATCTTCACTTGCAGCCCGCTGTATACAGAGCGACCGACGGGATACAGCATGTCGAGCGTGCCGACACCCCCCTGATTTCCGCTAACGGAGTTCACACCTGGGAACGCGCAGAAGTTGCAGGGTAATCCACCCTGAGACTGAATGTTCGAATCCAACCCGGCTGCGGAATATGCCGCCTGTGCGCCTGCCTGACCGAGAGCAGCGATCATACAAGTGGCTTGCCCTGGTCCGACGCCACAGCCACTTGCCGTCTGGGCGGCGTTCCGCGCGGCAAGTGCATTTGCCAAATTGAACGAACGTGCTGCACCACTGTGATTCGGATCATAGACGATCAGGAAATGCTCCCCGATATTCCGGATGTAGTCCGCCGTTAACACCAAGCCTGGGCGAATCTCATGCTGGAATCCAATGTTCATCTGCCAGGAACGCGGGGTCTGATAACCCGGAAAGAACAGATCGAAGCCATTGGCAGTGGCGGCGTTGAGCGCAGTGCCCACGAAGTTCGAATTCGGTTGCGGGGTGGGCGGGTGCGCCGCAGCGGCGGCTTTGAAGGCGTCGCTTAAACCGAGAATCCCAGGTGCCGCCTGTGCAATATTGAAACCAGAGCCGGAGCAGAATGTCGGCGAAACGGTGCCGTCTCCGTTGGATACGCCAGAGCCTCCCGGGAAAGCTGAATTCGAGCCAATGGGGGTTCCAGCCGGACCAGGATCACTGGGCCACGGGAATGACTGCGGAGCCCCTGCAAAACACGCCAGAGGAGTTGCCGCAAAAGTGCCTTCTCGTACGCGTGCCGGACTATCGAAGAAGACGTTATTCCAGACTGAATTTTCATAGAACAAGCCGCCTCCACCCCGAAAAACGGTTTTTCCATTTCCACCTACGTCCCAGGCAAATCCCACTTGAGGTCCAAAGTTGGTGCCCGGCGTTCGAACACGGTTGCCCAATCCGGGTCCCCACATATTGAGTTCTGGCAATGGGCCAAGGCGACTATCTACTCGTCCAGTGTCATGGACGTAATGCAATCCATAGGTCAACATCAGATTGCGCTTGATCTTCCACCCGTCACCTATGTAGGTCTCGAGCCGATTGTCAGGTCCAAGCCCACCCCCCGGATAACCGAATGCCGGGAACGGTGTAGAAAAACCTACGCCGTTACCGAGGAACACGTAGTCCGCTGGATAAGAGGTCGGGTCACTACTTGCGCCTGGAGATGTCGTTCCTACCTGGGGGAATGAGAAAAATCCGGCGAATCCGCCGCCTTGTATGTGATTGAACGCGATGCCGTAGCGGAGGACATGATTGCGTACGACCTTGCTGCCATCGTATTTAATCTGATGGTTGGACTGTGGCGTTGCCTGTGGAGTAAGTAAATTCGGACCACCACAATAGGAACCTCCTCCACTAAGCACGCAAGATCCGACAATCGGTGCGCCTATGTTGATGCCCAAGCCCGGAATTGGATTGTTGATGCCCTGCGGGGGTTCTCCGTCAACGATCGAGTTGCGAAATTCGAGAAGTGAGAAGCGGATACTGTGGGTGTAACTACCGGTATTGAAGTCGAGCCCGACGGTGTGAGAAGGGGTGTGATTGAAATTCTTGAAGCCCTGAGTAGAACTCGAAGTGCCGAACAAGCCGATCTGACTGTTCTGGTCGAAGTTAAAACGGTAGAACATGTGCGCCGAACCGCGAATCTGCCAATCCAATCTCCCGTCGAGCTGCGTTTCACGAAAGGGTTTACCCAACGTCGTGTTCAACGTGTCGAAGGGGGCGGTGAACGGTTCGGCAGCAGTAATGTCCTGTTTCGCCCGCTCACCATCGACGAACCAGAAGAGCTTGTCCTTGATGAAATAACCGCCCACGCGTCCGCCAAACTGCTCGCGCTGGAATGGAGGCGGCGTGTTGCCGGGTAAGGCGGCAGAAGTCTGATTTCCGCGGAACAGGCCGAATGCTTCGCCGTGGATCGCATTCGTTCCGGAGCGAGTTGTAATGTTCACCGCACCGGAAGAAGTCAGTTCGGTTGAAAGATCGAGGTTTGATTGCTCTAACGAGAATTCTTCAATCGCGCTGGCGGGGATGTTTTGAGTTGTGGTACCCACGGTCTCATCGCTGATGTCCACACCATCAATTTCAATCCTGGCAGTGCGACCGAAACGTCCTTGAAAGGAGATGGAAGAGAAGCCGTTCTTGGTGGGATCGAAAGTACTGCCCTCTTGAATTTGCACTCCCGGCTCAAGCTGGGCCAGATCAAGAAAATTTCGCCCGTTCATCGGCAGGTTATCGATTTGGTCAGCGGTCAGGACTCCCTGCACGATTGCCTGTTCGGTATTCACCCCTACCGTTGAGCCTTGAACTTCAACTGTCTCGGAGCTCTGGCCGACGCTTAATCTGAGATTTCCGTTTGCCGTTACGCCAACTTGAACCGTAACCGGCAGCTCTATTGACTTGAAACCCTCGCTTTGCACTCTCACCAGGTAGTTGCCAGGAATTAGCGCCCCTGACGTGTACAAACCAGAAGGCGAGGTTTCTGTAGTCACGGCCCTTCCGGTAGCTTGATTCGTAATCGTCACCTTTGCGCCACTCAGCACTGCTCCGCTAGGGTCCGTTACAGTTCCTTGAATACTGCCGGTGGAGATGGTTGTTTGTGCTGACGTGGTCGGTAATAGGACAACCCCGGCAACAATGAGAACCGCCAAAGCGATAATCGTAGTGGTCTTTCGCTCACACGGATTCATACCGACGTCCTTTCGAGCCTGATTCCTTTGGATATCCATGCAGAAATACGCGAAGAACGGTAATTGAGACCGATCTCGTGGATTGTTTTCGCATCAATCGAAGATACCTAGAGGCCTTATCCTTGGCTACAGAACTTGATTCGGATCAACGAACTGCTGTCGATTTGCAATCAATGCGCCATGCGTTCTGGCGTAACAGAAGGTGAACACAATCAAAGATATACATGATCAAATCTCAATTTCCAGTCTGTGCACGATATTAAATATCAAATTTCAGATTCAAAGAGACGTAACTTTACAATTCTCATCGTACATATTTCGCGATTGCTAAGGGATCGCGTCGTTGTTCCCACATCGGGGGTCAGGCAGTTCAGTCGGGTAGTATAGGTGGTTCTGTGGAACCAGCTGTGCGTGACGGAAAGCGTTCCGTGTTGTAATACCTTCCTGAATGAAAGCGCTCGTCAAAGCTCAATCCAACCGCGGACTCTGGCTTGAAGACGTCGCCGAGCCGGAGTTGGGCATCAACGACGTCAAAGTCCGGGTGCTGCTTGCCGGCATTTGCGGCACTGACGTCCATATTTATGAGTGGGACGAGTGGGCGAAGAAAACGATTCCAGTCCCAATGGTGATTGGGCATGAGTTCGTTGGCGAAATTGTCGCCGTCGGCTCGAACGTAACAGATTTTCACCCAGGCGAACTGGTTAGTGGCGAAGGGCATGTGACTTGTGGACGCTGCCGCAATTGCCTGGCCGGACGGCGCCATCTCTGCGCGCACACCCAAGGCGTTGGAGTCAATCGGCCAGGCGCTTTCGCCGAGTACATAGTGCTGCCGATGTCCAACATCTGGCGGCACGATCCGAAAATCAAGCTGGAAGTTGCCGCAATCTTTGACCCTTTCGGAAACGCGGTGCACACGGCGCTTTCTTTTCCGGTGCTCGGTGAGGACGTGCTGATTACCGGCGCGGGCCCGATTGGAATCATGGCGGCAGCCGTGGTTCGCCATGCGGGAGCCCGGCATGTCGTGATCACGGATTTAAACCCGTATCGCCTTGCCCTTGCAGAAAAAGTCGGGGCCACTCTGGCGGTGAATCCAAAGACCACCCAACTCAGAGACGTCCAACGCAAGCTGGGCATGCAAGAGGGTTTCGATGTTGGCCTGGAAATGTCCGGACAAGCCGCGGCTTTTCGCGAGATGATCGCGAACATGAGCCACGGCGCCAAGATCGCCATGCTCGGAATTCCTGCTTCGGAGATGGCCATCGACTGGCGACAAGTCATCTTCAGCATGTTAACGATCAAAGGCATCTACGGCCGTGAAATGTATGAGACCTGGTACAAGATGACGATCATGCTCGAATGCGGCCTCGATATTTCGCCGGTGATCACGCACCAGTTCTCCTACCGCGAATATGAGAAAGGCTTCGAAGCGATGCGCTCAGGGAATTGTGGCAAGGTCCTGCTCGACTGGCGGGAGCTGAAAACGAACTAACCACGAAGGACACAAAGGTACACTCGAAGAGTGAACGCGCGAGGCGGCCGTTGCTTCCGTCCCGCAATTCTGAAAAAATGAAGTTCCATCATGGCGGAATTAGGCAGTTTTGTTCTTCTACTCGCCCTTGCGCTGAGTGCATACTCATTTCTCGCAGGACTCGTGGCCGTAGTCAGGAAGGAACCCGGTTCTGAACGGCTGGGTGAAACCGCCCGTCGCGCTGGAATTGCCAGCTTTGGCGCAGTGTTCATTGCGGCGGTCATTCTGGTAACGGCAGCCTTCCGCAATGATTTCTCGATTTCCTACATTCTTCATCACAGTAATCGCGACCTGCCGCTGCCTTATAAGTTTGCGACCCTCTGGTCCGGGCAGGAAGGCTCACTTCTCTTCTGGTCTTTGCTGCTCTCTGGCTATGGCCTGGTGTTGCGGTTGCGTCACAAGACCGATGTGCGGCTGTTCGCTCATGCATCGGTTGTGATCGCCGCAGTGCAGATCTTCTTTCTGTTGTTGCTGAATTTCGCGGCGCGGCCGTTCGCGATCACGCAAGGCGGGGTGCCTCCCGATGGCAATGGACTCAACCCTCTACTGCAATATCCCGAGATGGTGATTCATCCTCCGATGCTCTATCTCGGCTATGTAGGTTTCACAGTTCCTTTCGCATTTGCCGTGGGTGCGCTCGCCATGCGCTATCCCGGCGAGAAGTGGATCCACATCACCCGGCGCTGGACGATGGTGACCTGGGGATTTCTGACGTGTGGGGTATTCCTTGGCGCGCATTGGGCGTACTCGGTGCTCGGATGGGGGGGCTATTGGGGCTGGGACCCGGTCGAGAATGCATCGTTAATGCCGTGGCTCACCGGCACCGCGTTTCTGCACTCGGTCATGATGCAGGAGAAGCGCGGGATGCTGAAGACCTGGAACATGTGGCTGGTGTTCTTCACCTTCTGGCTGGCCATCCTGGGAACATTTCTGACGCGCAGTGGAATCATCAGCTCAGTCCACGCTTTCGCGCAATCTTCCATTGGTGACTGGTTCGCCTGGTTTTTGCTGATCACCCTGGGCGTCTTCAGCTTGCTTTTTATCAAGAACCGTTCGCACCTGCGCACCGAGCACAAACTCGAATCGCTGGTCTCGCGCGAGTCGAGTTTCCTTTTTAATAATTTACTTTTCGTTCTGGCGTGCTTCACGGTCTTGTGGGGCACATGGTTTCCGAAAATTTCCGAACTTGCGACCGACCGCAAGGTCACGGTTGGCGCACCGTTCTATAACAAAGTCACAATTCCCGTCGCGCTGCTGTTGCTTCTGCTGACGGCCGTTGGCCCCCTACTCGCCTGGCGCAAGACTTCACTCGACAGCTTGAAACGCAACTTCCTGTGGCCAGCGTTGGGTGCCTTGACGGTTGGAGTCGTGCTCATTGCACTCGGCATTCGGCCATGGAACGACATCTCTTACTTTTATGCCCTAATCGCCGCCATGCTCGCGGCGCTGGTCGCATTGACGGTCGTCTCCGAATTCGTGCGCGGAGGGCGGGTGATCTCGCGCCACACTTCACAGAATCTGGTCGCGTCGATGGCGCATTTGTGGCATCGCAACACGCGGCGATACGGCGGCTATATCGTGCATTTTGGCGTTGCCCTGGTTTTCATCGGTATTCTCGGCACGCCATTTAACCGCGAAGCCGAAAAAGAGATGGCGTTCGGCGACAAGATGCCGCTCGGCCCGTACACGCTTGTTTGCCGTTCTTACACGCAGCAGGAGAATCCGAACTACAGCAGCGATCTGGCAATCATTCAAATTTTTAAAGGCGACCGGCTGATTGACACACTCTATCCTGAGAGCCGGTTCTATATCGCGAGCCAGCAGCAACAGCACGTGCCCGCTATCCGTTCGACTTTGAAGGAAGATCTTTACGTTGTTTTCGAAGGACAGAATACCGACACAGGACGGCCGATCATCAAGGCGCACCTGAATCCGATGGTGTCGTGGATATGGATT
>DATBIE010000007.1:0-18296 GCA_036557105.1 Terriglobales bacterium | reverse complement strand
AGCGCGGCGTAAGTACGAAACCGCTATCACTGATCTGCGCCAGAAAATCTCCAAGTATCGCGACCAATCGCTCGATGTAAAGACCAACGAGCAATACAAGGCCCTGCTGCACGAGATCCAGTTTGCCGAGCAGGAAATTGGCGCTAACGAGGACAAAATCCTCGAACTAATGGTCAACGCTGAAGCCCGCGAAAAGGAAGTCAAAGCCGCGGAAGCCGAGTTGAAGGCCGAAATTGCAGAAATCGAAAAAGAGAAGACGGTTGCGCGCGAGCAGACAGCGAAAGATGAGAAAGAGCTGTCCGAGTGGGCCGCGAAGCGCGATGCGGACCGGGCGGCGGTCGATCCCGATTTGCTGCGGCAATACGAGCGGGTCTCGAAGTTTCGCGGATCGGGAATCGCCGAAGTGCTCGACCAGAAATGCACCGGCTGCTCGGTGGTGCTGCGTCCGCAAACTTACAACGAAGTGCGCAGCGGCAAGCTGATCTACTGCGATTCCTGCCAGCGGGTCCTTTACTTCGATTCTTCGAAGGAGGCTCCGTCCGAACAGCGGGTGGAGAAGACGGGGCGTCGCCGGGCGCACCCCAAAATCGATGCCAGTCTGGCCTGGTACTACCGCGCCGAATACGGAGATTCGGGTGAGGTCTTCCTCAGTTATGTGAACTCGAATGGAGCTGCCGCGCGCCGCATCTACGACGCAGCAACCGGCCGTAAGCTCGGTGACACGCTACTGCGCGAGGGCGGGTATCGACAAGCTTTTCCCGAAGATCTCAATGACACCATCCGCCTGAACGGCCACTGGAGCGATGCGGAACAGGATGAGTGGGAACAGGAACTGCCAAGTAATGTGCTCGACATATTGCAGCGAGATTTGGACCTCGCCCGCGCGGAAGCGGCAAGCCATCCGCACAAAGAAGCGATGACCGCGCCGTCGAGCGTGGCGAGCTGATTTCTTCCCTCTTAACGCCCGCTGCGAGCGTTGCTTTACTTACATTCGTGGCACGGCCTTTTCGGCGAGAGTCTTTTCGGCAGCTTCCGTTTTTGTCTCGGTCTCTTCACCGGCCGCCGCATCTGCTGGATTTTTGAAAACAATCACGGTCAGAATTCCGTGATCGGTGAGAACATGCAGTACGTGCCGGGCGAAATATGCGTCTTTCCCGAGCCCGGGCACCTGCCGGATGCGCCCGCGTTTAGGCTGCATCTTCTCGCCTTCAATGCGCCTGTCTTCCTTGTATTTGTTCCAGTTGAAATTCGGCGACTCCACGCGGATAGTCACATTTTTTGCGGACATCGAATCCGGCGAGCCGTACCGGCAAATCGTGCCACCGGCGGTGGAAGCCGGACCGGAATCGGGGTCGTTCAGCTTCTCGCCCATCACAGCTTCGGCCTCGGCTTTGGTCACAAGCTTACAGGCATCGATGTCATTCGCCGCAATAGCAGCAGCGGTGTAAAAGGCCATGATGGTAAGAATTGCAGTCAGGTAACAGCAGATTCTGCGCATGAATGTCCTGCTCCGGTGTGAAATGGGTTTTCATGTTAGCACGCACTCAGCGGACGCACATTCAGATTGAAAGAAGAGAAAACGTCTCAAGGCTTCAATTACTTCCGTAAGCCTCGCCCACGCTTTTGACGTCTTCCAAGATCGGGCTCTGACCATAATTGAAGATTGCCTTTCGGCAGAATGACCATGAAAGATTGTTTTCGTTTGCTGTTGCTGGCTGTCGCGTGTGTGTGTCTCAGCGTTGCCCAGCAATCCGATTCCATTCCCGGTAGTCTCGCGAACTCTTCTAACAGCCAGGAAAGCCAGGACTCCGGCCTGAGTCTGGCCGACCAGGCCCGTCGGCTACGCAGAGACCATTCCGAAGAACGACAAATGACTGAAGACGACGCGAAGAAGCTCTTTGCGGCCGTGGATCGCATCGTCAATTTTGCTGCTCAGGACAGCGGCTTCCCTCTGCATTCGACGGTGAAGCGCCGGATGATCAGCCCGGACGATCTGGAAAAATTTGAACGCGAAAAGCTTTCGAAACACGAATATGACGAACGGTTCGAGCGCTCCGAACTGACAATGAAGAAATTCGGCCTGTTGCCCAGAGATTTCAATTTGAAGGAATTTCTGGTCAAGGCTGATCGCACCGAGATTGCCGCTTTCTACGACGACGAAACCAAAATCATCTCCATGCTCAACACCATTCCCTTTGAGCAACAGGAGCCGATTCTGGCGCACGAGTTGACCCACGCCTTACAGGACCAGAACTACGATCTGCAGAAATGGCTCAGGCGCGGTGACACATCGGCGAATGTGAATGACGAAAGCATTGCCGCGCGTCGCGCAATTGTCGAAGGGCAAGCGACAGTCGTCTATCTCGATTACCTGCTGGCCCGCATCGGCCGGAGTGTCGCCGACACGCCCGGCATTGTCTACCGCATGGAGGATCCGGCGGTAAAGTACGCGATCGATTCACAGTTGATGCACGCCGCTCCCATGATTCTGCGGGAATGGGGAGCATTCCCTTATCACGATGGGCTGATCTTTGAAAACGAGTTGCTTCAGTCCGGCGGCAAGAAGCTGGCGTTTCCGGAAGCGTTCGCCCACCCGCCGCGGACAACACACGAGGTACTTCAGCCCAAGGCATATCTCGATCACCAGGCAATCGCGCCTATTGCAATCCCTGACGCTCGCGTGATCTTGGGAAGTGAGTACGAGCTGTTCGACTCTGGCAGTCTCGGCGAACTCGATGTCCGCGCGCTGCTCTGGCAATTGGGAACGCGAACATTGGCCGACGATCTTTCCACGAAATGGCAGGGCGGATCATATGCTGCCTACCGCAAGAAATCGCCGGCGGCAGTGGCTTCGGCTGATCTGAGGCTGCTGTACGTTTCCCGCTGGAGCACTGCGGATGCCGCCTTGAGATTCGCGAAGTTTTACGCGAAGGCGGTCGCGCGTCGATATGAGACCGCAACGCCCGCTACGAACACTGCTTGTATTTCTGGTGATTGCCCGCTCTCGTCTACGCTGATCAGCACGGAAGAAGGGCCGGTGATGATCGATCTCTGGAAGGACAACACCGTGCTGGTTTCCGAGAGCTTCGACCAGGCCTCCGCGGCCAAGCTGGTGAACGCAAGCCGTGATCTTACGCAAAAATCGGCCATGATGTTTCCTGCGCAACAGGAGCTTGGAATGCGCCTGGATGCAGTTCCGGCGTTCCGGGAATTTCAGGACCTCGTCGGGCGAGAGTTGGTTTCCACGGTATATTTCAAGTCGATTAAATAACTGACGACACTCGCGCACTTATTTCGCCTGCGCCAGACCCGCAACAACCGCCGCAAGTTTGTCGAGTATCTGGTTCCAGCCCTCTAATTGACCGCTATTTTTCGCGCTGTCCATGGGTTCATTTCCAACGAAGGTGAGTTTCGTCCGGCCGTTTCCCATGTCCTCAAAGATGGTCACGTCGTACGCACCCTCGATGGCCTCATGTTCTATTCCTAGCTGCGCAGGATCAATCTTGTTTCCCTTCGAGTCTGAAAAGTACATCAAGGAAACGATCTTCTCGTGCGGAACAATCTCGTGGTATTCAATCGCATTCCAGAACTCCTGCCCATCCGGCGCCTTCATGCAGCAGAGAAGTTTTCCCCCAACGCGAAAATCCATCTGGCAAACGGGCGCAGTAAAGCCCTTCGGCCCCCACCACTGCATCACGTACTTCGGGTCTGTCCACGCCTTCCAAACCAACTCGCGTGGGGCATCAAAAACTCTGGTGACAACCATCCGCTCCGTCTCACTTACCGTGTTTTTTGTCATCTCTGACCTCCGCTTTCTTCATTTGCTTTACAACTGCGTCCAGCTTGTCGAAACTCTCTTCCCAGAATTGACGATAGCTAATCGCCCAGTCGCTGACTGTCTTTATCGCCTGCGGCCTGAGCGTGCAAATACTCTCTCGCCCACGCTTGGTCTTGATCACAATCCGCGCCCGCACCAGGTAGGCAATATGTTTTGAAATCATCTGCTGCGAGAGTGCAAATCGTTCCGTCAGGCCGTGCACAGGGGCCGGCCCACGGGAGAGCCTCTCGATCATCGACCGCCGGGTTGGATCAGACAAAGCCGCGAATGTTGTGTCTAAGTGATCCACAACCATATGGTAGTGGATTGCCGCTGAAAGTCAACCGCTATTCCTCGGCTGTTGCGGAGGTATCGGAGTTTGGAGATCAGGGGACAGAAAAACTGGAAGCGCCCTCTCAAGAGAGAAATATCCCCTTGGACACTCCTAAGGAGAAAAGAAGAGCCTAGACAAGCGAGAGAATCTCTGCGCGATAAGATTCAGGGATGTCACACAATCAGACCTCATGGCCCGAGGTCACCATCTCTCGCCGGGGCGCCGAGCGGATTGGCGCGGGTCACGTGTGGGTTTACCGGTCAGATGTTCTGGATGCGAAGGGCATCTCTCCGGGAGCGGTGGTGACTGTTCAGGAGAAGTCGGACAGGAATGCCCGACGCACACAGGGACGACCTCTCGGCACGGCGTTTTACAGCACAGCTTCCGAAATCGCGGTGCGAATGCTTTCGCGCAGCCTGGTCGATGATGTTGACCAGCTGCTGCGGAAGCGGATCCAAGACGCCGTCTCGTTTCGCGAACGCTTCGTTGAGAACAGCAATGCTTATCGCGTGGTCTTCAGCGAAGGCGACCTCCTGCCAGGGCTCATCGTCGATCGGTACAACGACATTCTCCCCATGCAGGTGCTCACGCAGGCGATGGATTCGGAGCATATTCGCGACCTGGTCGTTTCTGAGCTGACATCTACTCTCAAACCTGCTGCGATCGTCGAGCGAGTTGATGCACGAGTCCGCCGGCTCGAGCAGCTGCCGGAAAAGGAGAGTGGAGTGATCTGGGAGCGGCAGGCCAGTGCCAGAGAACTCCTCAATGACGCTGGAGAAGCAGGCGTCTTGCCAGTCGGGTATGCCGGGCGGGGACGCCCAGGCCCCCACGGTCCAATAACAACAGAATTCGAGATGAACGGCGTGCGCTTCTTGTACCAGGCCGTCGGCAGCCAGAAAACCGGCGCCTTTCTGGACCAGCGTGAGAACTATGCTGCTGCGGAGAAGTATGCGCGCGGCGACGCGCTGGACGTTTTCTGCTATCAGGGCGGGTTTGCGCTCCACCTGGCGCGAGTTTGCGATAGGGTGACCGGGGTTGACAGCTCTCGTCCGGCACTCGAGATCGCCGACAAAAATGCCGAACTCAACGGTCGTGAGATTGAATGGATCGAGGCCAATGCGTTCGACTTACTTCGCGACTATTCCGATGCAGGCCGGAAGTATGACTGCATCGCGCTTGATCCCCCTGCCTTCGCGAAAACCAAGCGCGATGTGGCGACGGCCCTTCGAGGCTACAAAGAACTGAACCTTCGGGCGTTGAAGATGCTCAGGCCCGGTGGGATTCTCGTCACCTGCTCATGTTCGTTTCACGTGAGCGTCGGCGACCTGCTGGAAGTTCTTGCCTCCGCCGCACAGGATTCGCACAGGAACCTGCGTATTTTGGAAAACCGTGGCGCGTCAAAAGACCATCCCAACGTGCCAGGAATCAACGAAACCGCTTATCTGAAATGCATGATTGCACTCGTAAGTTAAAGAGCAACAAGCACATTTCAGTATTGACAATAACACACTCATATTTTATGCTTGTTTTGTACTTAATGTGACTCTGAAGCACAATCAAGCTTCGATAAATTCAAGTAAAGACATTTTCTTTAGGAGGTTTGACATGACAGTTCTTACTCGCTGGGACCCCTTCCGGGAGTTCTCAACTTTGCAGGACCGGATGAACCGCCTGTTCCGCGACAACTACGGAGATCGCGAAGAGGCGCTTACCACCTCGACATTCGCCCCTCCGGTGGATGTTTACGAGGACGAGCACAGCATTACTCTCAAGATTGAGGTGCCGGGGATTGATGAAAAAGACATCGATGTCCGCGTCGAGAACAACACACTGACCGTTCACGGCGAGCGC
Organism: Terriglobales bacterium; assembly: GCA_036557105.1. Taxonomy (GTDB): domain Bacteria; phylum Acidobacteriota; class Terriglobia; order Terriglobales; family Acidobacteriaceae; genus Gp1-AA145. The sequence continues at coordinate 12,294 of DATBIE010000007.1, read as the reverse complement.
AAGTTCGAGAAAGAAGAAAAGGAAGAGAACTTCCGCCGGGTTGAGCGGCAATATGGCAGCTTTACTCGCTCGTTCACTCTGCCAAGCACGGTTGATCCGGAGCAGGTGCACGCCAACTATGACAAGGGAATTTTGAAGATCCAGCTTGCCAAGAAGGCCGAAGCCAAGCCGAAGCAGATCAAGGTCAACGTCGGCGGCCAGAAGTCGATCGAGGGCAAAGAAACAAAAAGTCCCAGCCGCGCAGCCTAATGCTACCCGGCTGAAATTAATCCAAGGAGGGAGGCGAAATGGATAATTTCGCCTCCTTTTTTTTTTGAACTCAGCTCTTAGCTCTTAACTCTGGACTCGAAGCTGACCTATTTGCTTCTTGGAAAGTCATATCGGATCCCGACGCGGGCGAGGAACGGCGCTCCCAATTGTTGCACCGGCGGTGAAATCTGGTAGGCATACCGCTGGTTGAGAAGGTTCTCGATCGCGGCATAGCCGACAACGCCGCGGCCGAATTCCCGGCCGACGAATAGACCCATCACGTAGTATCGGTCAAGAAAGAATGTGTTCAGGTCGTTGTCCCACTGAGAACTGGAGAACCGTCCCTGAACGCTTAGCATGACTCGCCGTGGGTTCCAATAGCGCGCTTCCCAGGTGAACTGGTGCTCGGGGACTTCGGGCACGCGATTGCCGATGAGATCCGGCGTCGAGTCAGCGACATACGCATGGACAAACTGATATCCGGTGGAGAATTGGACCGAACTGCTCAAGTGAAGAACGGCATCGAGTTCGCTTCCGAACGAACGCGTGCGTCCCAGATTTTGCCGCTCGCGGGTAATCAGGCTTGGCGTTGTAGACAACGTCACATTTGTCACGGGATTCACAACATCCGCCCAAAACAAAGTGCCGCGAAACTCCGCCTTCTCGTTGAACGCAGTGGCACGTGCGCCAGTTTCAGCGCCGGTCAGTCGCTCTGCGCGCAGCAAGGGGTTAGCGTTGGTAAGCGAACTTCCCTGGCGAAAACTCCGGTAGAGCTCATTCAGCGTCGGTGCGCGAAACGCCCGATATCCCGCAACCCAGACCGAAAGATTGTTTCTGAAATTACGCATCACCGACAGACGCGGACTGAACGAAGTTTCGTTCCGGCTTGGAAACAACTGTCCGGCCGCGGTACCAGCCGGCAAAGTGATGCGGGTAATGTTTCCATCAAAATTGTTCCAATCGTCCCAGCGCGCGCCGGCGATGATCGTCCATTTGCTGTTGAGTCGAAAGATGTCCTCGGCAAACACGCCAGTCGATCGCTGGCGGCCGCCCCCGACGCTGTTGGCGGTGTGCGCTCCGGTTACCGGTGAGAAGATCCGCTCGTGGCTGGCGCCCATCACCTCGGCGAGATCGAGGCCAGCGACTAGCGTATGTTTGCTGAAAGCATGACTCCACTGGAACGTTCCACCTAATTCCTGCGAAGGCACGTGCTGCAGGTCCGTCAGTGCTTCACTGTTGCGATCATCAGCAATGGAAGAAAAGGTCTGGTCGTATCCTTCGGATAGGCCAAAGATGCGGGCAAGTATCGAATCGTGATCACCGACGGTTGTATCGATTCCCGCTACGCCCGAGCCGATACCGGTGCTGTTCGTCTGCAGCACGGTACCATTGTTGCGTGACTCATCAAAGAACGCGCCGCGCAGAAATGCCCTGCTGTTGTCGGAGATTCGATATCCGACCCCGGCGTTGATAGTTGCATGCCTTGAGTTTGCAGGGCTGTCAATCGCGCCCCGTTCAGAAGAGGGGACAAGAATGTACCCGTCCGTCCTCGCCATATCGGCGGCAGCTTCGAAGTCCCATTGACCTGCTGTAGTGCCGGCCCAGGCAGAAAGGTCTGGAGTGTTTTCGCTCCCGTAAGACATGTCAACCGACATCTCCGGAGCAGTAGGCACGCGAGTGATGAACTGAATCACGCCGCCGAGGGCGTCGCTGCCGTAGAGATTCGATTCGCCTCCGCGGAATACTTCCACGCTGGCAAGCTCAGCTCTTGGCAACTGGTCCCAGAAAACCCAGCCCCCGAAGGGATCGACGAGTGGAACACCGTCTTCAAGGACTAATGCGCGGCTCGGTCCACTTCCTCCCAATCCGCGGAGCGAAGCGCCGAGTGTCGTGGGATTTGCGATGCGGCTGCTGGATCGGCGAAACAGAGAAAAACCAGGAACTTGGCGAAGCATTTCATCCGTAGTAAGGGACGGGTTTGCCTTGAGGTCCTCTGCTGAAAGTTGCACTGCGCTACCGGGAACTTCCGAAAGTTTCAATCCGCTGCGTGACGCCGAAACGACGATGCGTTCGCCTTCCGCTACTGCACGCAATGTGAACGTGAGTTCAAGAGACTTCGAGCTTGCAGGAAAATTCTGTTCTGCGGGCCCGAATCCGTTGGCGGTTGCGCGGACCGTGCCCGGCGCGCCGGCGGGAACGCTGAAAGAAAACGTTCCCTGTTCGCTTGTATCTGCCGACTGGCTTCCTTCAGAAGCGCTCAGTGTGACTTGCGCGCCCGAAATCGCCGCGCCAGTACTGTCCACAACAACCCCGTGGACCGTGATCTGCTGGTTCTGCGCGTTCGCCGCGAGACAAAGGCAGAGAAAGAAGATTGGGACTGCTGCTCGAGAGACTGGTTTCCGCAATTTAGCCCCGCCAACGCCGCGAAAATTGAAGGCTCAGCTAATCTTAGCAGGCACTTACCACTTCATTCTGTTTCGCAGTTCCGTGATGTGCGCAGCGTGGTGCTTGCCGTGCCATGCATAGAGCGCGAGATTCCTTTCCAATGTCACGGGCCCCAGTTCCGGATGTTTGAAAGTGCGTTTCCAGTCATCTTCCTTAAGTGAACGTAGTAAGCGTACCCAGCGGTTGTGCAATGAATCGAGCAGCGTTAGGGACACGTCAATCGGTGTGGACTCTGAATCGTCAAGCTTCGCCCAGCGATCTTCGGCATACGTCTTGACCGTAGGTTCATCTTCGGTAAGCGCCAGCTTGAATCGGACATACGCATTCATGTGGCTATCGGGCACGTGATGTGCCACCTGGCGTACGGTCCAACCGCCTTCGCGATAGGGAGTGTCGAGTTGCTGCGGTGACAAATCACGCACCGCAGCGCGCATCGCCGCCGGAGTGTGTTCGAGTTCGGAGATAAGTTGATTGCGCTGTTCTTTTGACGGTGTGCCTTCGTAATGAAATTTACCGATGGGGAAACGCAGGTCCGACATGATAGCTCCTGAGACGAACAGAGTAGCTTATGGATGAGCCAGGAATTGAAGGCGGCGCAATTTGTTTCTGAACGCATCGTCTCTGTGGTTTTCCTCTGTGTAACCCTGTGCCCTCTGTGGTTAGGGTTCTTCTTGGGTTTCGAAAATCAAACCACTTACCACAGAAAATCAAAACCTTTACCACACAGGGCACAGGGTTACACAGAGAAGAGCCACAGAGGAAAGCCACAGAGTTCAAGGCACGATAAAAAGAGCAATGATCGCTGCCAGAATGGTAGAGATAAAGTTAACGGCGTTGTTCCCGAACCCGCGGCGGCCCTCTATGGTTGCGCCGAGAAGGCTGTCGATGATCGTTCCTGCAACACCCGCAAATACCACGAGAAAAAATGTGAACCAGCCGAGATGACTGAACGCAATGAAAACGCCTGCGACAGTCGCTACAGCCACCGCACCAGCGGCAGTTCCAGCTACGGTAATCGCGCCATTTGTTCCGAGCTTCACTTGCCGGCCAGTTGTTACCAGCCAAGGAGTTCCTCCCACAGCCTGGCCGATCTCGCTCGAGACGGTGTCGCCCGCTGCCTCGGCGAGCGCTGCCGTCATTGCGATTAAGAGACGACGATCCGGCGAGAATCCAGCATAGAGTACAGCGCAAGCGGCCGGTGTTCCCAGATTGGCCAGTACCTGCATCGCATTCCGACCGCTTCGGGCTTCTGCGGTCCCGAGCCGTTCTTTTCGGTAATAGCCGACGCGCGTCGCGACCCACGTCAGAAGGAATACTGTTAGCAGGGCGGCAAATGCGCTGGTCCCTCCTGACCACAACAGAGCAAAACAGACCAGGGCGCCGGCGATTGCGCCTCCAGTTGTAACTCCTCGCACGAATCTGCCGAATGCGGCAAAAATGGCGCTCAAACCGGCAAAAAACCAGACTTTTTGCGCCGCACCGTCCCGCAGCGAAACTGCAAGCAGAGTTAAGTAGTTCATATTAAAAGGAAATTCGCTGCCCTCGCCGTTCGCGGTAGCCTTTGATGTTCCGCACCACAAAGGTAAACACCACAGCTAGTCGTTCAAAAAACTCCACACCAGCCTTCCCGCTTTCAGTTTCGATTACCTGCACAATTCCTGTGCATCAAAGTGTTCGGCGTAGTCTAAACTGCTACCCGGCGTTTTGTGCCGTAACGCCTGCTCTGGCACGCATCGAGGGAAAACTATGGCAGCTTCGGTTTGGTCTGGATATCTTACCTTCGGCTTGATTTCCATGCCGGTACGCCTGTTCTCAGGCGCGCGCAGTGAGAGCATTTCCTTTCACATGCTCCACCGCGATGATCTGGTCCGCGTTAAGCAGCAGCTCATTTGCCCTGCAGAAAATAAGGTTGTGGAACGCAGCGAAATCGTTAAGGGGTACGAGTATCGCAAGAATGAATATGTAGTGGTCGAGCCGGAAGAGATCAAGAAAATTGAGCCGAAGACTGCCAAAACCATGGAGATCCTCGAGTTTGTGAAATCAAGCGAGGTCGATCCGGTCTATTTCGAGTCTTCTTATTACATGATGCCGGAAGAAGCCGGCCGCCGCCCCTATGCGCTGCTAACCAAGGCGCTCGAACAGAGCGAATACGTCGCTATTGCCAAGCTCACTATGCATAACCGCGAGTACACGGTGTTTCTACGTCCGCACGAGGGCGGAATGATGTTGCACACCATGTACTACGAAGAAGAAGTGCGGAAGGTCGAAGGGTTCGGCGCGCCCGAGGTCGAGTTGAAGGACGCAGAAGTGAAGGTGGCAAATCAGTTGATCGAAGCGCTTGCCACCGAATGGGAGCCGGAAAAATTTCATGATGATTTCCAGGAAAATTTAAAGAAGCTGATCCAGACCAAACTCGAAGGTGGCAAGATCGCCGAAGTCGAGAAGCCGAAAAAAATGGCGCCAGTGGTGGATCTGATGGCCGCATTGAAACAAAGCCTCGCCGAAATGGAAGGCAAGAAAAAGCCCGCGGCGGCAGTAGCGGAAGCGCCGGCCAAAAAGCGCGCAAAGCGTTAGGTAACCATAGGCTCAGAGCGTCACCATATGATTTTGTGCGCGCTCATCGCGCGACCTTTGCGGTCAAATGCCTTCGCTCTTTGTTAATCTTTAGCCATTCAGCAAAGCCCTGTGGCAACCTTCCATGGTTCGCAAAGCTTCCTACCTTCAATTCAACGTCGCCGTCTCGTTTGGCGGAGTTAATCCAAAGCCGCTAGAATAAGCAATTCTTCATGAGAATTCGGTTCCGTCCCAATGCGGTTGCCATGCCGCCCCGATGTCTTGCGGTCAGCAGCGTGCTGTTTTTGGCGTTACTCGGCGCAGGTTGCGGAGACTACTACCGTCCTGTCGCCCAACCAATCCAAGGCATACAGCCAAGTCCCGTTCTCGGACATTCCGTGATCGCGATCACAACCGATGGCATCACTGACAATCACCGTGGAAACGGAATGGCGAGCAACATCGATACTTCTGGGGACAGTATTGAGGGAAACCTCCGGGTGGGGCTTGCTCCCGCCCATGCAGCCGTCACTCCTAATGGGACGAAGCTGTATGTGGCAAACAGCGCGGAAGACACGATCACCGCAAATAACACGGCGAGCCCAACCGTGCTGGCCGCTAAGGTCAGCTTGCCGAGTTCACCCACCGCGCAAATTACACAGGTGACAGGCAACGGCTCGACTGCGACATACACCTACACCGCTGGAACCGGGAATTTCCTGGTCGGCGATACCGTTTTTGTCAGTGGCTGCACTACGGCCGGATTCAATGGCGCGTTTACTGTCACGGCAGCGTCGGGAAATTCGTTTTCCGTATCGAACTCCACGAGCGGCGCTGACAATCCTGAATCACCCGGCGCCCAGGCAAAAGCCCCGAACGCGGTGTTCCTGAGCACGGCAGACAATAACAACATGTACGCGGCGGGCTACTCCACAAACTCGGCGTACGTGATCAGCACATCGACGAATGTGGTGAGCGCGGTGGTGCCAGTGGGACTTCATCCCGTCGCTCTCGCCGAACTTCCCAATCTGCAACAGGTATATGTCGCGAATCAGGGAAGCGGCACCATCAGCGTAATCAGCACAATCAACAACACGGTCGTGCAAACCATCGCGCCAGCGGCAGGCGCTGTTCCTGTGTGGGTAACGGCGAAACGGGACAGCTCCAGAGTGTACGTTCTGGATGCAAACGGGACGATCTACGACCTGAACCCATTGGCTGCCGCGGTCGTTGGTTCGACAGCTTCGGTTGGAGCGGGCGCAAATTCGCTCGCGTTCGATCCGGTTCTGAATCGACTGTATGTGACCAACCCAACCAACAGTCAAATCGGAATTCTCGATGCGGGAGTTGATCCGCCAGCGCTCTTGCGGGTTATCGATCTTTCGACCGCTGCCGCCGCCGTTTGCTCAGGCTGCGCGCCCGACGCGGTCACAGTTCTTGGCGATGGCAGCCGGGCCTATGTTGCGGCCTACCAGTTCGCGCCAGGATGCGCCGATGACGCCGGCAACCCGGTGAACTGCGTTAGCTCTTTCGTCGCTGTGATTGACGGGTTGAGTGCCACGTTCAAGTCCGTGGTTCCTAACGTCAGCAGCGCGCCCCCGGTTTCAACAATAAGCACCGCTCCGGCGCTTTCGACCACCGGCTGTGGCCTTGGAGGCGGGCCTGTTCCCGCTGTGTGGCAACCAGGGCCTGCGCGCTTCCGGCTTTCGATTGTCTCTTCTGGCGGCGAAACGAACTCAAATTTCAAGGTTTATGTCGGTCAGTGCGATGCGGGCAATGTCGCCGTGATCGATACTTATCCGGCACACGGCAATCCAGCGGACACCTACGCCGGCATCACCTTACCTGCTGCATTAAGCACGTTCCCTCCGCTTTCAAGCGGGCTTCCGCCGTTGCAAAACCCTGTTTTTCTGGTGGCGGGACCTTAGTAGGTGTTGCTCCTGGAACTCTGCGTTCTGTGTGCCTGACAGTGCGAAAAGGGCGCAAGGGTCAGTGATGAAAACTATTTCTCCAGCCCTCTTTGGGCGATGCCGATATTGTCGCGGGTAGAGTTCTTGACCATATACATCATCTCGTCTGCCTGGCGGATGATGTCATGCGGGCTCTTGGCATCGTGTGGATAAGTTGCGAGTCCCATCGAAGCGCGCACGTTCAGATTCAGTCCTTCTTCTTTGCAGAAGGCGCTGCTACGCAGGCTATCTCGCAAACGGCGGGCGACGACTAAAGCCGCGTCCTTGCTGGTCTGCGGGAGCAACACAACAAATTCGTCGCCACCATAGCGGAATGCAAAGTCAATCAAGCGCAACTGCGCCTTGATGAGATATCCGATTTCCGCCAGCAGTTTGCTGCCGATTAAGTGGCCATGGGTGTCGTTGACCTGCTTGAAGTGATCGAGGTCTATGAACAGCACTGAGAACTCATATCCGAAACGTGATGACCTATAGACCTCTGACTCAAGCGTCTTATAAAGATGCCGCGCGTTGTAGAGACCGGTGCAATCATCCGTAATTGTCAGTTCCTGAATACGCTCCACGGACCGTGCATTTTCGATCGCAATGGCGGCGTAATCACACAACGACTGCAGGAAGAACGACTCCTGCTCGGTGAAGTGATTCATGTCCACATTCACCAACTGAATCACACCCAGGACACGCAGCTTCGACTTCAGCGGAACGCAGATGATCGACTGCGTCTCCCATTGCGTCATTTTGTCGATACGCTTGCTGAAGCGCTTGTCGGCACTAACGTCGGGAACGATCAATTTTTCGCCGAACTTTGCAACATGCCCTGCGATACCTTCGCCGACCTTCAGCCGCACGTTCTTCAGCGCCTCGGAAGCCGTGCCTACCGCAATTGCGAAGTAAAGTTCATTTTTCTGCTCATCCACCATGAGCAGAGACCAGGTATCGGGGCGGAAATACTCCGCCATTTTTTCCATGATGGTTTGCAAAATGGAATCGAGGTCCAGCGAGGACGTCAGGGCCTTCGCCACGTCATGGAAGATGGTAAGTTCCTGATTGTGACGGGCAGTCTCCGCTCCTGCGGCGTTCGACATCAACGGGTCCTTTGCTGGCGTGAGTTGTCAGAATTATAGGCACCAGCGGGAACCAGGAGCAATGAACCGTAGTAACTGCGTTCCCATCGTGTTACCAGTGCAAAAGCGGGAGAAGACAGGCTATGAAGAAGGGTATTTTTCCACTCCGAACACGTTGTTTTCCCGCCATTCAGGCCTGAATTTCGCCGCCCGCCAGCCGCCTTTCCCCTTTCGCTGGCTGCGCTTACGAGTAGCCGGAATTGCATTGCGCCTGCCTCCGTTCTTTGATAGCCTTTTTACAACTGCAAGCTGTTGATTTCGTAGCTCTTGCATCCCTGTTGCGCGGTCCCCTCACCCGCAAAGGAAACCGGTAAATCGATCCGCTCTAATCATGGCAGCTATTACGACTTGATGCGCTAGAGCAAATCCGAAGGAGAAAACTACCTTGTCATCCCGTAACCCATACCTATTTACTTCCGAGTCTGTAACCGAAGGACATCCTGACAAGATTGCCGATCAGGTGTCGGATTCGGTCCTCGATGCCTGCCTGGCCGAAGATCCTATGAGCCGTGTGGCCTGCGAAACCCTTACTGCCACAGGACTCGTCGTTATCGCCGGAGAAATCACGACCAAGGCATACGTTGATTTCCAGAGCCTGGTTCGTGGTGTGATCGCCTCTATCGGATACAACAACGCGCTCTACGGGTTTGACTCGAATACTTGCGCCGTGATTTCCAGCATCAACAAGCAATCCGGCGACATTGCCATGGGCGTCGACACCGGTGGCGCCGGCGATCAGGGAATGATGTTTGGGTACGCGTGTAATGAGACGGCTGAGCTGATGCCGATGCCGATTCTACTCGCGCACAAACTTTGTCAGCGCCTCTCGGATGTACGCAAGAACGGCAAGCTCCCCTACCTTCGTCCTGATGGAAAATCCCAAGTGACAGTTGAATACGATGCGAACGGCCGGCCGGTCCGCGTGGATGCCGTCGTCATTTCCACGCAGCATGCCGAAACCGTCAGCAACGATGAGCTTCGCTCCGACATTTTGAAGCACGTAATTCAGTCGACCATTCCTGCTGAGTTGCTTGACGCGGATACCAAATACCACATCAATCCGACGGGAAGGTTTGTGATCGGCGGACCAATGGGAGATACAGGACTCACGGGGCGCAAGATCATTGTCGATACATACGGAGGCATGGGACGGCATGGTGGAGGCGCATTTAGCGGAAAAGACCCGACCAAGGTGGACCGGTCAGCTGCTTACGTTGCGCGCTACATTGCAAAAAACATTGTCGCTGCAGGCCTGGCCGATCGTTGCGAGGTGCAGCTGGCGTACGCAATCGGAATTGCAGAGCCGGTCAGCGTGCTGGTCGAGACGTTCGGCACATCCAAAGTGGATCCTGGAGTGATCCCGGACTTGGTGCGAGCGAACTTCAAGCTGACGCCAAAGGGAATCATTGATTCTCTCAAGCTACGTCGGCCAATTTATTGCAAAACTGCAGCATACGGACACTTCGGCCGCAACGATGCCGACTTCACGTGGGAAGCAACCGACAAAGCTGTGAAACTGGCGAGTGATGCAGGATTGAGAGAGCCAGTAGCGGCGGGAGTTCGGAAGTAACTTCAACAGCATTTACCACGAAGGACACGAAGGTACACGAAGCCTCAGAGTGGTTTTCCTTCGTGAATCTTCGTGTCCTTCGTGGTTCAAGATTTTTACAAACACGCCATAGGAGAAGCATGTCAACCACTTCGACGCAGTTGCAATGTGATGTAAAGGGAATGGAGTTCGCGGATCTGGGGAAGAAGCGGATCGAATGGGCGAATCAGTCCATGAAAGTCCTGCAAATCATCCGCAAAGAGTTCATCAAGAACCAGCCTCTACGGGGAACGCGCATTTCGGCTTGCCTGCACGTCACTGCGGAGACGGCAAATCTGGCGATCTGCCTTCGCGACGGCGGCGCTGATGTCGTCCTGTGCGCATCGAATCCGCTTTCAACGCAGGATGATGTCGCCGCAAGCCTGGTCCGCGACCACGGCATCGGCGTTTTTGCAATCAAAGGCGAGGATAACGACACCTACTACAATCACATTCTTGCCGCGCTCGATCACAGACCGCACATCACGATGGACGATGGCGCCGACCTGGTCAGCATTCTGCACACCAAGCGCCGCGACGCGCTTGAAGGTGTAATCGGAGGAACGGAAGAGACTACGACAGGCGTGATCCGCCTGCGCGCGATGGCGAAAGAAGGCGTGCTGCAATATCCGATCGTTGCCGTCAACGACGCCGACACCAAGCACCTGTTCGACAATCGTTACGGAACCGGGCAATCGACCATTGATGGAATCATTCGCGCCACTAACTTCCTGCTTGCGGGTTCGAAATTCGTAGTTGCCGGCTACGGTTGGTGCGGACGGGGACTAGCCAGTCGCGCTCGCGGGGCCGGCGCTGAGGTCATCATCACGGAAGTCGATCCCACGAAAGCATTGGAAGCCGTGATGGACGGTTTCCGCGTGATGGCCATGTCGGAAGCTGCCAAGATCGGCGACGTGTTCTGCACAGTGACAGGAAACAAAAACGTGCTCGCAAAAGAGCACATCGACGTTATGAAGGATGGCGCAATCATCTCGAACTCCGGTCACTTCAACGTCGAGATTGACATTCCCGCGCTCGAGAAGATGGCTTCTTCAAAACGCACCACGCGCAATTTCGTGGACGAGTACTCGCTTAAAGATGGCCGGAAGATCAATCTGCTTGGCGAAGGCCGTCTGATTAACCTGGCTGCGGCTGAAGGTCATCCACCTTCCGTCATGGACATGAGCTTTGCCGACCAGGCGCTCTCGGTCGAGTACATGGTGAAAAATCATTCCACGCTTGAGAAGCGCGTCTATCGGGTTCCCGAAGAACTCGACAAGCGCGTCGCGAAACTTAAGCTCGAGTCGATGGGAATTAAGATCGACAAGCTGACGCCGGAGCAGGAAGAGTATTTGGCCGGCTGGAGTGAAGGGACGTAGCTTTTCGCGGGCGAGGCGCCCGCGCTACATTCAAGGGCGGCGCAAGCCGCCCTTTTTGTATTTGAGAACCCGAGATGAGCGAATTTAATACCAAACTGGGACTACGACCCAGCAATGTTCATTCGTCACAGACAAAGGTTCGCATGTGGAGGAGAATCCGAGCGGGAAATAGTCGTGGGTTCGAGAGTTGTTGGTGCAGCCCAGGTTCTGATGGTTGGGCTTGAGACTGGCCCCGTAGCTCAGCCTGGATAGAGCACTAGGTTCGCACCTTAGAGGTCGTGAGTTCGAATCTCACCGGGGCCTTTCCCTAAAGTTTCTTAGAGGTGACGGTTAGTACTTGACATCGATCACCAGTGTATTGAGACTAAACAGGTAGGTGCGAACCTAGGCGATCTGCTTAGGACTGAGTTCAAAAGGGCGGCGTGAGCCGCCCTTTTTGTATGCGGGCCGGAAGGCGCAAGCCGCTCTCTCCGATTGACCAGCGCCACTTCTGAGTGCTTGTTGCTCGCGCTCGGCTGAATGCGTTTTCATCTCTGCAGCACGAAGTTCACCGTAATCTCCGTCTCAACTTCGATTGGTTCATGGTTCAAGAAATATGGGCGGTAGCGCCATTGCCGCACAGCTTGTATCGCCGCTTGCGCCAGCAAAGATTGGCCGCTTTCCACTTTTAAATTCTCGATTGTGCCCTGCCGGCTAATGATGGCTTTCAAGACCACAGACCCTTCCATTCGGAGGGCTTTTGCGATCATGGGATATTGCGGCTCGACTTTGTGGATTAGATTGCCTTGCATCATTGCCGAAACAGGAGGTTTCCGTTCCTGCCGGGGACGTGCAGGAATGGGACGCGCATAGTTGCCAATGATGGAGTGCAAAACACCATCCGGACTTTGGACTCCAATGTCGCCCAGGGTCGGTGCGACGGTTGGTCCGCCGGCGTCCGGCTGGACTCTTGTTCTTCCAAACGTGATGCCGTGGTTGTTGACCAC
>DATBIE010000006.1:0-31010 GCA_036557105.1 Terriglobales bacterium | reverse complement strand
TGATATGACCCTGGTGATGCCTTCAGAAATCACCCTTGCCGAGGACATGAACGTCTGCTGCCGCGCGCGAATTGTCCGGCGTGAGCAAGCCGAATGCGGAAAACCGGCAGTAGCGGTCCACATCGAGCATTACGAATTCCTGCATCGCGAAACCCCTCTGGAAGGTTCTGCCGCAAAAGACATACCTCTGGCGCGGATCTGATTTAGCCACTTCCGAATCGTTAGGTGTTCATGCGTGACCGCTTTTTGCATTGCGCAAACGCTACGGATTTGTGAGTCCCTATATCCACTACATATCTGGCGTGATCGACTGTCGAGCTTTCACCCGATTGAATATTTCAGCTGCCAAGCACAATGTACGTTGCATATCTCGTTGGGAAAGGCGGCTATCATGTTCGGGAGCCAGACGACTCGCTTCTTTTTTATCCCCTTGTCTCTCACCTTCCTGTTTGCCGGCGTAGTTTCTGCGGCACCGAAGGTGGTGATTTCCTCGCCGCCAAACAACTCAGCACAAAATTCGAAGGTCCACTTTATTGCCAGCGCCTCGAGCGCTCAATGTTCCCGCGGAATTTCACAGATGCGGGTCTATCCGCAAGAGCATGTCGCCGCTGTCAGCGTGAATTCTGCCAAATTGGACACGAACGTCACGCTTTCTCCAGGCTCGTACAGTGTGGTCGTCCAGGCATGGGACGTTTGCGGTAACTCGGGTTCGGCAATAGTCATGATCACAGTGGCAAATCCAAACTTGGTACCCGCAAAATTCCTATTTGCTGCCCAGCCTTCCAGCAACCACATCATTGGATTCAGGGTTAATTCTTCAACCGGAGCATTAACTCCGACCGCGCAAGGCGCAGTAGCAACGGGTCGAAATCCGATTTTTCTTGCTTCTGACAATGACGGATTTCGTCTCTACGCCGCAAATCAGGACTCTCAAACTCTCAGTGCCTATTTTATTTACCGCAACGACGGCTTTCTTCATCCGGTGCCGGGTTCTCCGGTCGCGGTTTCCGGAACTCCAAACTATGTGGCGGTTCATCCCTCGGGTAAATTCGTATACGTGAGTGCGGCCCAAGAAAATGGCGGAGGAAAAATCACAGCCCTTTCCGTGCACAGCGATGGCTCGCTGCACTCCATCCCCGGTTCCCCCTATTCGACGGTGCACCCGCTTTCCACTGTGGTTGTCGATCCCAATGGTGAGTATCTCTACGCCAGCAGCTCAGAAGCCGCGGACGAGTACCAAGACGAGTACCGGATTGACCGAAGCACGGGAGAGCTTACTCCGTTGCCGGGAGAACCGCACGATGTACGCCTGCCTAATCAGTATGACTGCAACGATCTTTGCGGCGGCGGCACCAATGAGATGACGAGCGATATTGGCGGGAAATTTCTTTTCGCGCCTTTGTTCGGCTCGGGATCCATCGCGGTGTTTGACATTAGTCACAGCACGGGCCAACTGATGGACGCTCGAAAGTCTCCATTCATCGACCAATTGCCAAATAGCCCGACATCTCCAGGAGCTTCGCCAACATCTGTCGCTGTCGATGCGAATGGCCGGTTCGTCTACACCAACGGCTGCATCTGCGGGGAGGACTTCTTCTCCACATACATTCAGCAGTGGCAGTTGTTTTCTTCGAGTGGAACTCTTGTGAAGGCAAACCGCTTTTTCGATCCCACAGTTTGCGAGGAGAAAAGTCTCAGAGCTGATTCTTCCGGCAAATTTCTATATGCACTTGCAGAGATCGCGTGCGATCCAGATAGCGGAATTCCCACTTCGAATTCTCTTCCAACGATTCTCGTCTTCTCTACCGCCAATGGCAACATATCGATGACATCGGGGTCGCCATTCATCCAGAAAGCGGGCGCTCAGTTCAGCAGCATTGCAGTCACACGGTAAGCGAAGAGCTACGCCGTTCGTTGGCGAATCAAAGGACAAAATCGCCGATTGTCGAGCACGAGTTCCTTTGTCGCAACATTCCTACCGCCAAGAAGAACCAACAAAACTTTCTCTCGACGGCTCCTGATGTTTCTTAGCTTTATGAAGCTTAGAGTTTCCGCAACACTTCAATAGCGAGTCCCTACCCGCTGCTACATGTCTGGCGTGACCTGCTGTCGGGGCTTTACCCGATTGAATCTTTCAGCAGCTGAGCACAATGTAGGTTCCAGTTCTTTATCTTAGGAGTTGTCTAATGTTGCGCCTCATTGGGCTTGGCTCGTTTCTGTGCTTCGCTGCCAACTTTGCTCTCGCCGCTTCACCAACAATCAAAATTACTTCGCCAGCCAACAATTCCACCCAGAACTCAACAATTCACTACGTTGCGTCTGCAAGCAGTCCGCAGTGCGCAAAAGGCATCTCGCAGATGCGTATCTACTCGCAAGAGCACGTCGTCGCGTACACCGCGAATTCCAATCATCTGGACACAAATATTCATCTCTCTCCCGGTTCATATAAAACGACAGTCCACGCTTGGGACCACTGCGGGAACTCGAGCACCGAAACAGTCAATATCACGGTTACGAACGCGAATTTGCGTCCAGCTAAATTTGTTTTTGTGACCAATGCTTCCGATGATCAGGTAATCGGGTTTCGCGTAAATTCCTCAACAGGAGCTTTAACGCCAACCGGACAAGTACCGGTTGCCACGGGAGATGATCCGGTTTTCGCAGCTCCAGACAAAAATGGATATCGGCTGTACGTAGCGAATCGGAAATCTCAGAATATCAGCGCATACTTTATTTATCGCAACGATGGCTTTCTTCATGCGGTACCGGGATCTCCCTTCAGTGTAGCGGGCACTCCAAATTACGTCACTGTATCCCCATCCGGCAAGTTCGTTTACGTGGGCATTAGCAGACCTCATGGCGGCGGAGCAATCGCGGCTTTCGCCATGCACAGCGATGGTTCACTTTCTTCAATAGCGGGCTCGCCGTATAGCACTCCTTACGCGGTGCTTGCGCTGGCAGTGGATCCAACCGGCACATATCTTTATGCCAGTCGTGTAGACGAGAACATAAATGAGTACACTATCGATCAAAGTACAGGAGAACTCACTCCGCTTCCCGGTGAACCCCACACAATTCGGTTACCAGATCAGGGTGATTGCAGCTACCTTTGTTCCGGATATGTTCTGGACCTGGCAACTGATCCGGGAGGAAACTTCCTAATTGCGCCATTGGAAGAATCCGGTTCTGTTGCCACGCTGACGATCAGTAAAAGCACAGGAACTTTGACCAATGCAAGGAAATCGCCGTTCATCCTTCTTTTGCCTGGCAGCCCGACTTTCCCCGGAGCAACTCCGTATTCGGTGACGATCGATGCCAATGGTCGTTTTGTATACACAGACGGCTGTTATGACTGCACAAACGACACTTATTTCAAATACATTCAACAGTTGCAGCTGTCGTCTTCGAGCGGAACACTTGCCAGAGCAAATCACTTCTTCGATCCCACGGTATGCGACGAAGGAACACTGCGAGCCGATCCTTCCGGCAAATATTTGTATGTGCTGGCCAAGACGGAATGTGATGCAGAAAGCGGTACTGCGACTCAGAGTTCTCCTCCTGCCATTCTGGCTTTCTCGGGTTCGAATATGACGATGGCCCCGGGATCGCCTTTTCTTCTAAAGCTGGGAGCGCAATTCACCAGCATTGCGGTGACACCGTAAGCCGATACAAAAAGGCACGGACGATTAGCGTCCGTGCCTCCGAAGTCAGATTGTCAGGTTACAACCGCGCGCAAACTGCTTTCGTCTGCGTATAGTTGTTCAGTGCTTCGTGACCCATCTCGCGGCCCCAGCCAGATTGCTTATAACCGCCGAAGGGCAGCGCCGCGTCAAATATGTTGTAGCAGTTGATCCAAACCGTTCCAGCCTTCAGGTACTCGGCCGTGCGGTGCGCCTTGCTGATGTCGCGCGTCCACACGCCCGCCGCCAGGCCGTAAACGTTGTCGTTTGCGCGCGGCGTCAGCTCTTCCGGATCAGAAAACGGCGTTGCAGTTACAACCGGACCAAAGATTTCTTCTTGCACCACCTTCATATCGTCCTTGGTATTGACGAGCACCGTCGGCTCGACAAAATAGCCTTTGTCGCCCTTCTTTTGCCCGCCCGCCAGGGCCTTCGCCCCCTGCGAAAGTCCGGACTCCAGATATCCGCATACCCGGTTCAATTGCTCCTCGGAAACCAAAGGTCCCATCTGTGTTGCCGGGTCTAGACCTGAGCCGACGCGAATTTTCTTCGCATTCTCAGCGATCCCCTCGACCACCTGATCATAAGCATCCTTTTCTACGAAGAGTCGCGAGCCGGCGCAGCAGCACTGGCCTTGATTGAAAAAGATGGCGCTGGCCGCTCCGGGGATTGCGACCTTCATGTCAGCATCCTTGAAGATCACATTCGGAGATTTCCCACCTAGCTCGAGGGTAACTTTTTTCAGATTGCCGGTCGCAGCGTGGACGATGAGCTTGCCCACCTCGGTTGATCCAGTGAAAGCAATCTTGTCCACGTCCATGTGCGCGGCCAAAGCTGCGCCCGCAGTTTCGCCATATCCGGGAACAATATTGACCACACCTTGCGGGAAACCGGCTTCAACAATCAGCTCGCCCAGGCGCAACGCGGACAGAGGAGTCTGCTCGGCGGGCTTCAGTACGACGCAGCAACCCGTGGCCAGCGCCGGACCTAATTTCCAAGCTGCCATAAGCAACGGGAAATTCCAGGGAATGATCTGTCCGGCTACTCCGATGGGTTCACGCAAAGTGTAACTCAGATACCTTGCGCCAGGCGTGTATGGCACGGACAACGGAATCGTGTTGCCCTCAAGCTTAGTCGTCCAGCCTGCCATGTAGCGGAAAAGTTCGGCGGCAAGAGGAACGTCGGCGGCGCGCGCGACCGTCAGCGGCTTGCCATTGTCCAGCGACTCGAGAAGGGCAAACTCTTCAAGGTGCTGGTCGATTAGGTCGCCCAGTTTCCATATGAGCCGGCCACGTTCAGAGGCGGTCATTTTGCGCCATGGGCCTTCATCAAAAGCTTTGCGCGCCGCCTTTACAGCGAGATCTATATCGGCACGATCGCCTTCAGCCACCTGAGCCAGAACTTCGCCAGTTGAAGGATCGTATGTAGGAAATGTTTTGCCCGAAACGGCGTCCACCCAGTTGTTGTTGATGAGCATTTTGCGTGGTTTTTCAATGAAACTTAGTACGCGCGGATCAACTTGCGTTGCGGATAAGGTCGCCATGGAAACCTCCTTGGGATTGAGTGCTGAAAAGAACTTCCCGAATCGCTTGGGCTAGCGGCTCCATGCTAGTCCTCTAACACGGTAGAAATCAAACCGCGAGTTGCACACCACAAACTTGCAGAGGACGCGTAAGTTACTGAAACTCGGACACATCCAGGCCTTGACGTACTATTACATATTGCGATATATATATTGCGTATCGGGATATGACGCTGGCTGAAAAAATTCGTTACCTGCGCGAAGTGGAAGGTTCGTTGCGCGGCCTGAACCGGCCAATGACGCAACTGGAACTGGTTGCAGCGATCAAGAAGGAATTTGGCGCGAGCATCAGCCAATCGTACATCTCGCAGATTGAGAATCAATCGCGGCGCCACATGACCCAGTCTTCCCGATCTTTGCTAGCGAAATTCTTCAAAGTGCATCCTGGATTTCTGGTCGATGATCCGGAGGGCTATCACACCGAATTGACTTCGGACCTGCGGACTACCGAAGGCAGCCTCGACGTCTGGTTGCTTCATGCTTCCGAGCGTTTTGCCGGTGATCCGGAAGTAAGCAATGTGTTGATCAAGCTGGCGCGCGAAAAAGACACTCGAAAATGTTTTCTGCTTCTCGGCGCAATTCTAGACACGCCGGGCCTGGCAGACAGACTGCTCGATGCTTTACACCCGCGAGCAGCCGCGAACTCACATAACAGGAAGGGAGCACGGCTATGACCTGGGCGGATTTCTATCTGGTCTGTTTTGTGGTCGGGTTCTTTCTGAGCATGGTGATGGTTTTAAGCGGACGCGCACACTTTCATGTGCCGCAAGCGCACGTTCACCTGCATGGGCACGGCGGGCACGTTCTCTCCCATGCATCATCGGGAGCACACGTAGGCGATCAAATTTCGCCATTCAATTTGGTAATACTTACCGCGTTCCTGGCGTGGTTCGGGGGTACGGGGTATCTCCTGGCGCGCCATTCCACCATTTGGTTTTTTACTACGCTTGCCATATCTGTGCTGAGCGGCATGGGTGGAGCAGCAATCATTTATTTGTTCCTGGCGCGAATACTGACCTCTCCAAGCGAGGCTCTCGATCCTGCCGACTTCGACATGATCGGTGTTTTGGGAAAGCTCTCGGTTCCAATTCGTGAGGGAGGGACCGGAGAACTGGTCTATTCGCAAGCGGGCACGCGCCGTGTTTGTGGCGCTCGATCCGAAGCTGGCGCACCCATTGCAAAAAGCACAGAAGTTGTGGTGACTCGATACGAACGCGGTATAGCTTATGTCCGTCCATGGGCAGAACTCGCGGGTGAGGACGCAGACCTTCGGTCAGAAGTGAATCGCAGCCACGAATCTCGGAGATTTCAATGAGTGTCGCTATCCGCCAACCCGAGCCTCGCAAATACTATCAGGCGTTTGCCGCCTTGTTGTGGCTCGCACTGCCCGCAAACCTTCTGCTGTTTGTGCGGTCCTGGAACCGGCTTCCCTCCCGCGTAGCTACACACTTCGATTTCAGCAGCCAGCCAAACGGGTGGACGACCCGCGAGGGCCTGGTCATTTTCTCTTTCGTTGTCGCGATCGTGACTCTCATAACTGCAACTTTCATTTTGTTAAGAGTGCGGAAGCCCGATCCCACTGCATGGTCGCTGTTGTTCCTTTTCTATGTCGTTCTCAGTATGCAGCTTTGGGCTGAGAAAACCGTAATCGAGTACAACATCACTGGCACTCCAGTGAACGTCACGCCAGTGTTGTTTGTGCTGACCGGGACAGCCGTTTTTGTCATTGTGGTTGCATTGCTCAGCCGCCGCGGAATTGAACTGGGAAACACGACCTCAATCGCTGAAGAACGGCATGCGTCCGCAAGCTGGGGTTTGCTCATGTTCACGTCGGCTCTGCTGCTATGCGCAATCGCGAGTATCTTCCCAGTCGCAGGAGCGCGAATGGCGCTCATGTCGCTTGCGATTCTCGTGGCCGTCGCAGGAATCATGGCATGGAGTGGGTTTCGGTACGTGTTTACGCCGTCGGGACTCGAAATACGTACGCTTGGTTTCCGGCTGCGCTCGATTCCGGCTTCCGAAATCAACAGTTACTCGGTTGATCGCTGGACCACGCTCGGCGGCTATGGCATTCGTGGCGTTGGCGACACGCGCGCATATGTGTGGAGTAAGACAGGAGTAAGAATTCACCTGAACGATGGGGAAGTTTTCCTCGGGCACAAGGAGCCGGGGAGAATCATTCACGATTTGGACCTTGTAACGAGCCACAAAGGACACGAAGGAACACTGCGGGCGTGATTCCCAGTATGCATTCGTGCCCTTTGTGATTCAAGGGTTGATTCGGGTTGTGGAGGAGGCGCATATGTTCTTGAACTTAGCAATTGAAACGTGGGTCTTCATCGGGCTGGGAGTGCTGATGCTCGTCTTCCTGATGAGCTTTCTTGCAAGCCTTTACCGCAAAGCGGGCCCGCATGAAGCACTGGTGGTCTATGGATTTCGCGGCAAGCGTGTAATCACGGGTCACGGCACGATTGTCTGGCCCATGATCGAAAATTTCCACGGCTTGTCGCTCGAGCTAATGTCGTTCGACGTGGCACCGCAGCAGGACCTGTACACGAAACAAGGCGTTGCTGTCACCGTCGAGGCGGTGGCGCAGATCAAAGTGAAATCGGACACGGAATCTATCTGGACGGCATCGGAACAATTCCTGACCAAGACAGACCAGCAACGCGAGGCCCTCATCAAGCTGGTGATGGAGGGGCATCTGCGCGGCATCATCGGACAATTGACGGTTGAAGAAATCGTCAAGCAGCCAGAAATGGTCTCCGACCGCATGCGTTCCACGTGCGCCGACGACATGAACAAGATGGGTTTGGAAGTCATCTCGTTCACCATTAAGGAAGTCCGCGACAAGAACGAGTACATCAACAACATGGGCCGGCCCGATGTCGCGCGCATCAAGCGTGACGCTGATGTCGCCGCGGCAGAGGCCGACCGTGACACGGCAATCAAACGGGCGTTGGCGACCAGAGAATCGGCGGTTGCCAAAGCTCAAGCCGACCAGGAACGCGTGCTTGCAGAAACTCTTTCTCTAGCAAAGCAAGCCGAAGCCCAGCGCGACCTCGAAGTGAAACGGGCGCAGTTCCTCGAAGTCACCAAGCGGCAACAGGCGCAGGCTGACAAGGCCTACGACATTCAAACCAACATCATGCAGCAGCAGGTCGTTGCTGAACAGGTGAAGGTTCAACAGGTCGAAAAAGAGCAGCAGGTTAAAGTTCAGGAAGCGGAAATTGCACGCCGCCAGAACGAACTGATCGCGACCGTGCTCAAGCAGGCGGAAGTCGAGCGCCAGCGGATTGAAACGCTCGCCGCGGCAGAGAAACAACGCCTCATGGCCGAAGCAGAAGGACGCGCCTCATCCATTCGCCAGCAGGGCGAGGCTGAAGCGGAAATCATCTTCAAAAAAGGCGAAGCGGAAGCCAAAGCCATGAACGTGAAGGCCGAAGCTTACCAGGAGTACAACCAGGCTGCGGTCGTCGACAAGCTACTTACCAGTTTGCCGGAGGTAGTCAAGGCCATGTCCGCACCGCTCGCGAACGTGGACAAGATCACCGTAGTTTCAACCGGGAACGGCGACGCTACGGGAATGAATAAGATCACCGGCGACTTCGCGAAAATGGCAGCACAGGTGCCCGCCCTCTTCGAGTCGCTTTCGGGTATGAGCATGAACGAGTTGCTCGGCAAGGTGCGCGCCATCGGGGACAAAGCGCCGAAACAGGATGTACTACCGCCGAGTAACGGCAGTTCGAAATAGCGAGGTCAAAGTCCCCACCCTCTCGCACAGAACGCGAGAAGGGTGGGGCAACCGTTCGAATGTTTTCTGGAGGAAACAACGGAGTAGAGATGAGACGACCGTCAATGCAAATCGGATTGGGAATTGCGCTTGGAGCGGGGATCGGCATTGCTGTCGGCGTCGCGTTCGGTGCCGGTGGCGCGTGGCTGGCGATTGGAATTGCTATCGGCGTGTCAATCGGCGCGGCAATGGCAAAAAGAAACAAAAGCGATTCCCATCTCTCCCCACACGAACGAGAAGTGGGGCACCCACGGTTTTACTGAAGGCTGACGGCTGAGAGCTGACAGCTATGAAAGGAGTTCATCATGGCACTACTAGAGCGGGTTTCAACTTTAATACGTGCGAATCTCAACGACCTGATCGACAAAGCCGAAGATCCGGAGAAGATGATCAAGCAGGTCATCCTTGACATGCAAAATCAACTTCTGCAGGTGAAGACGCAGGTGGCTATCGCCATCGCCGACCAGCATCTTCTTGAGAAGAAGCATAAGGAGAACGAAGAGAAGATCAGCGAATGGACGCGCAAAGCCGAGCTCGCCGTCAGCAAGAAAGAAGACGACCTGGCACGTGCCGCCCTACATCGCGTCGAGAGCTATCGAGAGATGGCCGCAAGTTTCGCACAACAGTTGGCGGACCAAAAAGCGCAGGTGGAAAACCTAAAGACAGCGCTACGCCAATTAGAACAGAAGCTCACGGAGGCTCAGGCCAAAGCCGATGTGCTGATGGCGCAGCATCGTCGTGCTCGCGCGGTGGGAAAAGCCCATGACGCACGTACTGCGATTGGCGATGGCTCAAAGAGCGCTGCCTTCGACCGCATGAAACGCAAAGTCGCACACAATGAAGCTGTGAGCCAGGCAAAATCCGAACTTGGCGCCGACGACATCGAAGGGCGGCTGAATGCCATTGAGAAAGAAGACCGGATTGAGCAATTGCTGGCGGAGATGAAGGCAAGGCATGCGTAACGCTTGCTGATTCAGCCAGGGTCACTTACCCACTCCTGTCATCCTGAGCGGAGTGAGTTCATCCCGGCCACGGGGGATGAACTCACGAAGGCGAAGGACCCCTGCACTGCCTGGTCTGCAAAAACCGGTTGACGTGTTCTCGCGGGGGACCGACTACGTTCTTGGTGGGAATACCTGAATGCACCAACGCGGACGGAAGAGTGCATAGGTCCTTCGACTCCGTAATCTTATCCGCGAGCGAATCAGATTGCTGCGCTCAGGATGACAACAATGGGGGTAACCACGACAGGTTTTGCTACTATCAATTCGCGTTGAAAATCATGCGCAAAGTCTTCCACTTCGATTCCTCGCCGGAGCACTACACTGCCGACGCAGCCGTGCTGTGCTGTTTTGATGAGCGCATCCGGCAGGTTATACGCAAGTTTCTTAAGAAGCAAGGCATTGCGCATCCCGACATGATCGTCGTCGCTGGCGGTGCGAAGACGCTTGCATCTCCTCGCGACGCCTGCGAGCGCGACTTCATTCTTGAGCAGCTTAGCCTTTCCATTCAGCTGCACCGCACCAAACGGGTTTTCCTGATGACGCACTCTGACTGCGGGACCTATGGTGGGCTCAAAGCATTCGCAGGCAACCGCGAGGCCGAGTCGGCACACCATAAAGCAGAACTGCAGCGAGCTGCGGACCTGGTCAAAAGCAAATTTCCAGTGGCCTCCGTCGAGTGCTTTTTCGTAACTTTCGAAGGCGTATTCGCGGCGAGTGATTGACAAAGAGTACATAGGTCCTTCGATTCAGCATGAAGTTCACAGGTGAACTTCATGCTTCGCTCAGGATGACAATCGTGGTGGCTAGCTCTCCGAGATTGATTCAGCTGCGGTATTGTTCTGGTAAGCCGCTCTCAATTGCGACGCGAACTTTCTCCATCAGTTCTTCTCGTGAGCCAAACTCAGCTGGCTCGATCGGCTGATGAAAAGTGATTGTTACAGGCCCCGGTTGGATTGAAAATCGTCCCTTGGGCATGGCCTCATGGGTTCCAGCAATTGTTACAGGCACCACCGGCACGTTGCATTCTTCCGCCAAATAGAACGGGCCTTTCTTGAAAGGCAAAAGCTTGCCATCCCACGACCGATGGCCTTCTACATAGATCGTCATGTGGATGCCGTGCTTCACCACTTCTGCCGCGGCCCGCACCGCGGCGATTCCCGCATCGCGGTTCCCTCGATCCACGGGAACCAGTTCTCCCATTCTCATTGCGCGCCCGAGGATCGGGAACTTGAATAGTTCTTGTTTCACCATTACCGATGTTCGCCTGGGAATCCTTGGAATCAGCAATGGGGGGTCGATATTCGATACGTGATTCGACATGAACACATAAGTACGCGAGCGATCCAATAGCTGCAGCCCAACCATTTGGACACGGACGCCTGCGATCCAAACACCTGCTTTTCCGATCCACGTGCCGGCACGGTAAAGCGGCATCACGTTGCCACTGATGAATGTCCATGGAAAAAAGATGAGCGCACAGACTAATGCTGCAACTGCCCAGAATCCGAGCATCACAATAGTTCGAATCATTTGGGTATCTAGGGATTCTCGGCAGTACTACCGAACAGCCACGATTTGCGGCGTGACTTCTGTAATTCGTTGACTTCTGGCGTGTCGTCAAGACGAAAGACTTCCTGTTTTCGGCTCGATGGGGCCCATTGCAGTTCACGCTCCACGCCGCTGCGTTCAACTTTCACGTGTATTGAAGCACCGGGCGCAATGCCAGCAAGAGCCTGTTCAGCTTCGCGACTCCCGCGCTGGCCGTTTATTTCTACAATGACATCCCCGGATTTCAGGCCTGCGCGTTCGGCACCACTTCCATGCTCCACTTGCAGCACGGTGAGCGGCTGATCAAAAATTCGCGCCGCCTGAAATCCTGGATCGGAAATGGTCACGTCTGCCTTGGTCACACGCAAACCCACTCGACTTAGAAAGTCGTTCCATGGGATTTCTTCTACACCGCTAACGTACTTCGCGAAAAAATCTCGAAAATCCGCATGTGCCAACGATTCTGCTGCTTCACGGATTCCTTCAGAATCCGAGAACAATTTGCCCCGCTTCGCGTAGTGAGCATTCATCCACCGGAACAAGTCCTGCAGAGAGACACGGTCATTACTTGCTTCGCGCATTTTCAAATCGAGCAGCACTCCCAGCAACTCGCCTTTGTTGTAATAGGAAACGCTGCGCGACGGCAGGTTGTAATAGAGATATTTCTCAAGCCAACAATCGATGCTTGACTGCTCCGCTGACTGAGTGAGATGGGCCGGCCGGTTCTCGAGTTCGGTGATCTCCTGGCTTAAATGCCGGAGATAGCTTCTCTCGTCGAGCATTCCCGCCCGAAGCTGGACGTACCCGGAAACGGTACTATCCACCCCTTCGCTGAACCACAGCGCGGGCGTGTAGTTCTCTTTCGTGTAGTCGATCGGCTCCAGCGATTGCGGCCGAATCCGCTTGACGTTCCAGAGATGGAAAAATTCGTGCGCAGTAGTTCCTTCAAAGCGCTCGAAATCTTCTGAAATGTACTTTTGCGGCATAGTAATCGCCGTCCCGTACGAGTGCTCCATTCCTCCACCAGCCGAATCAGAAAGATGGTAGATGAAGGTATAGGTCTGGAAGGGCCGATCGTTCATCCATCCGGTTTCAGTCGTGACAATGCGCTGAATCGCTGGAACTATTTTGTCGAGAACAGCTTGCGCGTTACTTGCATCAACAACAACACGGTACCGGGCGCCGTTTACAACCAAGTCTTTTTCACTGAAAGCCGAGATTTCAACCGGCGAATCCACCATCTGGTCATAGCTAGTCGCGGCGAAATCACTTCCCTCCACTTGGAGCGGAGTGGCTATATTCCATCCTGCTGGGATATTGCGGAACTCGATCTCATCTCGGTCAGCGCGTTCGCCTTCGATATAACAGAGGAGTTCCGCGAGATTGAAGAATGCGTGATGCGGATTCAACTGAGCTCCGAATGGGCCGGCGTCGTCGGCGAACAGTTCGTAGTGCACGCGCGCGCCGTTTTGCACGCCCGAAACCCTCCAGCGACTCTTGTTCAGCTCTACAACTGGCAGGGGCTTGCCGTTTGTGTCCTCGGCCCGAATCCAATTCATGTATTGGGAAAAATCACGGACCTGATAAAGCGCGTTCCAAACCGGCAGTTGCAGCTCGCGTTCATTCCTGCCAGGTGGAATATCAATCCTGACCTGAACCAGGTGCTGCTCAGGGTTTTCAAGCGTGACAGAGTAGTGAATGCGATCTGCCGCAAGCGATCTGGAAATGCAGAGAACCAGGAAACACATGTGAAGGGCCGCAATCGTACCGTAGCTTAGTCGAGCGATCATTTCGTTCGGGCGGTCTCGATCACGGTGGCTGGCCGCATTGATTCCAGTTGTTTGGGTAGTTTTTCGTAAATGCCCCCGAACCCGCCGTTCGAAAGGATAGCGACCACATCTCCCGTACGCATCTCCGGTGCGGCAATGCGCACGATACTGTCCACATCGGCAATAACGCGGGCGTGACGTCCAAGTTGTCCAATATTGGTCGCCACCGCCATGATGTCCAGCCGCTCGCTTTCCGGGATAGCACTCGATTTGAACACGTCGGCAAGGACTACTTCATCCGCAATCGCGAGACTCTGGGCCAAGTCCTTTTGAAATACATTGCGCCGTAAAGTATTCGAGCGTGGCTCAAGGATCGCCCACAGGCGCCTGCTGCCATGTCGCGATCGCAGCGCCTTGAGTGTCGCTGCAATTGCGGTAGGATGGTGCGCAAAATCATCAATGATCGTGATTCCGTTCACTTCGGCCTTAACTTCCAGCCGCCGCTTTACGCTCTTGAAACTGTTCAGCGCGCCGGCGATCACAGCAGCCGATATTCCATAGTTCGCTGCGATGGCAGCCGCGGCAGTTGCATTCCACACGTTGTATTCGCCGGCCAGCGGAAATTCAAAGTTCGCCCATGGCTTGCTGTCTCGCAGCACCGTCCAGCGGGTCCGTTCTGGTTCGGACTTAAGGTTTGTAATCCGCCAATTGGCGGCCTCTGTGTTTCCGTAGCGCTCGACGGGACAAAAGGCGCGGGCAATAGATCGCTCGAGGCTTTCGCCATAATCAAAGGCGATAATGCGTCCGCGACGCGGGACAAGATTGACCAGCCTCTTGAATGCAGTTTCAACCGACTCCAGATCTTTATATATGTCCGCATGGTCGAACTCGACCGAAGTCAGAATCACAGCATCGGGAAAATAATGCAGGAACTTCGGTCCCTTATCGAAAAATGCAGTGTCGTATTCATCGCCCTCGATGATGAAATGCTTCCCTTCTCCAAGTTGAAAGCTGCGTCCAAAATTCTCCGCGATTCCGCCAATCAAGAATGAGGGGCGAGTTCCTGCATGCTCGAAAATCCACGCCAGCATCGATGTCGTAGTCGTTTTTCCATGAGTACCCGCGACTACAAGCACCTCTTTGCCCCGTAGAAACTCATCATGCAGAAGTTGTGGGAGTGAGCAGAACGGAATGCGGCGATCGAGCACGTGCTCAAGCTCAACATTACCGCGCGAAATCGCATTTCCAACAACGACCAAATCCGGAGTCGGAGTAAGGTTTTCGTCAGTGAACGGCTGCGCGACTGGAATCCCGAGTGACTGCAAAAAGTCTGACATGGGCGGATAGGCCGCCGCGTCGGAACCGGTTACGCGAAAACCGCGCTCAGCGAGCATTCCGGCGAGAGACGCCATCGCCGTACCGCATATGCCAATCAGGTGAATATGCTTTCGGGGAGTCATTATTTTTTAAGTTGGTGTCCC
Organism: Terriglobales bacterium; assembly: GCA_036557105.1. Taxonomy (GTDB): domain Bacteria; phylum Acidobacteriota; class Terriglobia; order Terriglobales; family Acidobacteriaceae; genus Gp1-AA145. The sequence goes on along the minus strand of DATBIE010000006.1, from coordinate 16,153 downwards.
ATCGCGGCTCAGCCGTTTAAGAACAAGAACCACGACGAAGACGAAACTACAGGAAAAATTTCACGCGACAGTAGCGGGCTCCAATATTTCCAATGTCACACCGGTCCCGCCAACATTCAACACCGCACTCACGCCCATGGGTAACGTTATGTTTTGTCGCGAGACGTGCCCCGACCGCAAGCCAAAGGCAACCGGAATTTCCAAGTCACCTACCACCCGCATCACAACTTCTTCAAGAGTGTATCCTTGGCCAACCGCTTGCACGCAATCGAGCATCTCTCCAAAAACAATTCCGCGCACTCTGTTGAACTTGCCCGCTAGTTTCAAATGCATCAACATGCGGTCAATCTGGTAAGGCTTGGTTGCGAGATCCTCGATAAACAGGATTGTGTCTTCGGCGCGAATCTCATACGGGGTACCGAGGGATTCAACAAGCATTGATAAACACCCGCCATACAGCACGCCTTCGGCGGATCCCTGCGCCAGCGGCTTTACTTCTGAGTTCAAATCGAAATCGAATCGCCAATTCTCACGACCTTCGAGAGCCGACTGCCACGATTCAACATCAATGCCATCAGCTTTGGCGAAATCCTTCGCCACCATTGGGCCATGGAACATCACCATGTTCGCGGCATCACAAAGATAGGTTTGAAGGCTCGTATTGTCGCTATAGCCGATGAAGGCCTTTGGATTCGCGGCGATCTTTTTCACATTCAGTCCCGGTAGCAAATAGTTCGACCCATAGCCCCCGCGAGCACAGATGATCGCCCTCACGTCGTCACGCAGGAACATGTTCTCGAGTTCCTGTGTACGACGCGCCACCGATCCCGCAAAATAGAGATCGCGATCGAAAATCGAGTCGTCACACACCGGGTCGTAACCCATTTGCCTCAAGGCGACGCAGCCTTTTTCAAAGTCCTCCCGCTTGAAAGAACTGGCCGGGGCGACAATGCCGATTTTGTCCCGCGGTCTCAACGCAGGCGGCTTGACACGTTCAACTTGGGTTCGCATTGGCATGGGGACTAGAGCAGGAACTCTCCGCAACAAATCAATTGGGCCGGTCCGCGCAGAAAAACCTGTTCTTCCCAGCGTACTGCCTGCGCTCCACCGGGTGCGTGGACACGCACGGGCGATTTTGCCTTTTTGGAAAAAATTGCCGCAACCGCCGAAGCACACGATCCCGTTCCCGAGGATTGCGTTTCGCCAACCCCACGCTCATAAAAACGAACTTCGATGTTCTGGGCATCACGAACAACGGCAAATTCAACATTGATCCCGTATTTAAAGTCGTGGTGCTTACCGATCTCAGCAGCATCACCTTGCCATCCGGGTGAAAACTCATTCACAAACACAACGAAGTGCGGGTTGCCCATCGACACCGGTATCCCTCGCGCCTCCCCAAAAGCAACTTTGATTGAAAACTCGTCACCGACCTGCGGCTCTCCCATCGCGATCTCAAACTCGAAAGACTTCCCTTCACGAGAGAACAGCTCACAGTTCTTAATACCTGCACCAGTTCGAATACTCACCCGCTCGCGAGAACTTTGTGAGCACAAGTACGCCGCAACACATCGTGTGCCGTTGCCGGAGATTTCCGCATCCGAGCCATCTGCATTGATCAGACGCGCGCGAATATCCGCATCCTGTGAGGGGAAGAGCCATTCAACTCCGTCTGCCCCTATGCCATTGTGGCGATCGCATATGCGGCGGCTGAAAGCGGTGAGATCGGGCGGCGCGTGAAGTCCGTCAATAATTACAAAATCATTGCCGCAGGCGCTCGCTTTCACGAACGGAATTACTCCTGCTGCATTCCCGGCTGTGTCGCTCATTCGGCTTGCACCGGGCCTAATGCTGTGACCGCATCAAATTTTCCGGATTGCTGTAAGCTTTGCAACACTGCTTTCTGCTGTTTTCGCGTGCCTCCGCATTCGAATCGCACCCGAACGTGGCGAGGCGTCGGAGCGAGTTGCACGTCGGAAGGGAAAAGATGCAGCGGCTCAAGCGCCTGGTTGATCTCAGCAATGAGGTTGTCCCCAGAGCTTCCAGCCACTTCGTATGCATGAATCATGGACTTCAAATTCGTAACGCGTTCAGCAGCGCCGAGAATAAAAAGCACTCCAAGAACCAGAAATGTCGCAAGCACAGCAATTAAGTAGCGTTCACCACCCACCGCCATTCCAATTGACGCGACTACAAACAGTGTCGCGGCCGTCGTGATGCCTGTGACCAGATCGCCGCGATTGTGAAGAATCGATCCCGCTCCGATAAATCCGATTCCAGGAATGATCTGTGCGGCAATACGAGTGTGGTCTCCCGTGTGCAAGATTGCCAGTTGGTCTGAAAGCAATGTAAACAGAGCCGCACCTACGCAGATGAACAAATTTGTCCGAAGGCCCGCAGGACGGTGCTTGGCTTCTCGCTCCAGGCCGATCAATCCCCCGAGCACCGCAGCCAACAAAAGCTTTTCGAAATCGCCGACTATGGGAAACATTGTTTGTTGCCGCCGTCAACCCGCGCAAAAAAGGCCAATTTACTAAACCTGAGTTCTAAATGGCGCTTGTAATTGCACTTTTCGTAGCCGATTTTGCTGGATTTTATCACTCCGGTGCTGGGGCATCGCTGCCTGGCAAGCAGCTTCCGGTTAACGTGGATGATTACTCCTGATGGTCGTGTAAATAGTCGTTTCCGGCTGTCCCGTCACCCGCAAGACTACCAACGCTTGCAATTCGCTCTTGTTCACCTTGGTGGCTACCACATCAGAGTCGAACGCGACCACAAAGTTCACGTATGCGGCCGGATCTTTCAGTGCCCTTTCCCACAACCCCTCCGGGTCTGTCGGACGCTTCCATGACCGGTGATTCCCCTCGTTGATCACTTGCGAAAGGGGAATTCCCGCACGCTGAAATGCCCCCACATGGTCGCCAAGGTACATCAGGAAAGTGCTCTCCGGCGGAAGCATTTCGAAATTGTTGGCCAAGACCTTTTCCAGAGCAATGCGGGTGCGGGAATTGACAACAGCCTCCTCGAAACTCACCGGCCCTTCACGCCAGACTTGAACATAGCTTCCGACAGCCAGCAAAACAAACACGATACCAACGATCAGCCTGGCTCTCTTGCTAGCCGCAAAACGCATCAATCCATACGCTGCGATAGATGCGAACACCGCAAAAGCCGGCAGCATTTCGATTCCATAGCGGGCGTTGTAACGAGAAAACGGCCACCAGGGTGGAATGAATATGGGTACTCCGCTGTATGCAACCGAGAGCATGTAGAACGGAACAGGAGTCCACAGAAGAAGCATCGGCCATAGCTTCCGCTGAAAAAGAACAACGATTGCCGCGCCGAGCAGGAGTGAGCAGACCCAGAAAATCTGCCACTTCCCTGTCGCAAGGTTTAGTTGCGCAGCCTTGAAAAAATATTGGAACGCCACAGGCAGATCGTTGGTGCCCGGGTGCGGCGGTGTTCCCGGCATGGCTGTTTTCTGCTCGATTGCCTTAGCGGAGTAAGGTCCGTTCGCGAATTCGAGCGGATTGTGATAAACAGCCGCGTTGTAGCCGATCCAGAAAATGGGCCCGACCGCTGCAATCAGCACGAACTTCGCGGTGCTCGAACGCAGGTTTACAAAGCGTGAGCGAGAGGCCAATACCAGCACAAGTACAATCATCACCGCTGCGAGCAGCCATCCGTCGTAGCGCGTGAGACAAGCTCCAAGGACGCAGAGACCCGACCAGAGCAACGGCCTTTGACCGGCGTGTCTCTCATTCCCGCTGGCTTTAATTGCTTCCGCAAAGAACACAACTGCCCAAATGAAGAAAGCCAGGTAGATTGGCTCAGTCATAGCGGTCGTTTGCAAGTAGCCCAGATTGGGATTCAGCGCAAAAATTCCCGCCGCCAGCCATGCGGGAAATCGGGTTGTAGCACTCACAGGTGAGCGATCAGAGACGAGAACAGTCTCCAGCAGCCGAAAAACTCCGATTACACTGAGCACGAAGGAGAACAGAGAAGGAATCGAACCACCGATTCCTGTCTGCCACATCCATCTTGGAATGAGAAACGGCAACATCAACAGGTGCGGCAAAGGAAGCCACACCGTTCCAAGCTGCAGCAGGCCCGGAGTTCGCGAATCGAACAGCCGTCGAGCAATGTTGATATGCGCAACTGCATCGCCATACGAGAGCAGATCGCCGTGCCGGAGATAGTAGAAAAAAGAAGCGAGAGATACCGCCGCCGCCAACTGCCCCACCAGAGCAATCTCGCTGCCGGAGGTGTACGGCCTTCTCATCCGAGGTGAGTAAGTTCGCGAAAAATCTGGAAACGCGCGTCGATCTCCTCGCGAGTAAGAGACTGCAAGCGTTCAGTGCCGAATTTTTCAACCGCGAACGAGCCCATTACTCCTCCGTAGAAAAGTGCGCGCTTGATGACTTCACGGTTCAGCTGAGACTGGGAGGCGATGTAACCCATAAAGCCGCCGGCGAATGAGTCACCGGCACCGGTGGGATCCTTAACTTCTTCGATCGGCAGTGCAGGCGCGCGGAACGGATGCGTACCGATTCCGAAAGCACCTTCGCGAAAAAAGATAGTAGCGCCGTATTCTCCGTGTTTGATGACCAGGGCTTTCGGCCCCATAGCAAGGACCTTACGCGCAGCCCGCGGAAGATTTGACTCACCGGCCAGCATTTTCGCTTCGCCATCATTGATAGTAAGAATGTCAACCAGACGCAAGGTCTCGCGAAGCTCTCCGTTGGCGCTGCTGATCCAATAGTTCATGGTGTCGCCGCCGGTTAGCTTCACGTCAGAAAAGCCGCGCCGGACTGTAGCTTGCAAATGCGGATGAATGTTGGCGAGAAAAAGAAATGGCGAGTCCTTGTATTCCGCGGGAATCTGAGGCTGGAATTTTTCAAATACGTTCAAATCGGTGAAATCAGTTTTCGCCTCGTTCAGGTTCTCTAAGTATTTTCCTCCCCAGCGAAAGGTTTTTCCTTTCGCATGTTCAATTCCGCGAGTATCTACTCCGCATTTTGTCAGAATACTTTCGTGTTCCGCAGTGAAATCCTCTCCCACAACGGCCACCACGCGAGTTGCAGTGAAATAACTCGCTGCGAGGGAAAAATAAGTCGCGGAGCCACCCAGTACATTATCCGCACGCCCGGACGGAGTGGTGATGTTATCGAATGCGACAGAACCGACGACGAGTATGCTCATGATTGTTTTGGGGTACTCAGAAATATTTTCCGATGATCAGTTTCAGCTTCTCCCGGGTGGGCGCTGGAATTTTCGCAGCGTCAGTAAGAATGGCATTCTTCAGAGCCGATCCACATTTGCATGATCGATTTTTCGGCATCATAGCGACCGCTTCGCGCACTACATTGCAGGCGTTCTCCGCGTTCTTCGTGAGCACTGCAACAATCTGATCCACGGTGACCGTATCGTGATGCGGATGCCAGCAGTCGTAGTCCGTCACCATCGCCATAGTCACATAGCAGATCTCGGCCTCGCGAGCCAACTTCGCCTCCTGCAAGTTGGTCATGCCAATAACATCCATACCCCACGAACGGTACAGGTTCGATTCGGCCCTGGTCGAGAACTGCGGCCCCTCCATGCAGAGATATGTTCCGCCACGCTTACCCATAACGTTTGCCTTTTTGCATGCTGCGGCAACTGCCTCAGAAAGTTGCGAACATACGGGATCGGCAAACGCAACGTGGGCCACGATACCATCTCCAAAAAAAGTATCGACCCGATGACGCGTGCGATCGACAAACTGATCGGGAATTACAAACTCTAAAGGTTTGTGCTCTTCTTTTAGCGATCCGACCGCGGATACTGAAAGAATTCGCTCCACCCCGAGCTGTTTAAAGCCATGGATATTGGCGCGAAAGTTCAATTCACTCGGCAAAATCCTGTGACCCCGCCCATGCCGTGCCAAAAATGCAACTTTTCTTCCTTCGAGAGTGCCGAGAACATACGCGTCGGAAGGAGCACCGAACGGTGTGCTCTGTTCCAACTCCTGAATGTCCGTCAGGCCGGGCATGGAGTACAGCCCGCTGCCGCCAATAATGCCGATTTCCGCTTGCGCCAAATTTTTCCCTTAGATGAAGTGAAGCGAACGGCGATTATACAAAAGTGCACTCAGAAAAAGCTCTTCACTTTGGCGTATTTGGATTCCAGAGTTTTAAGTTTTGCGAAGAGCTTTGGAAGAGTCGTTGTTTTCTCATCCTCGATTCTGATCTCTGCGCTCCGTGTGGCTACGAGGCTTTACCGTCGAGAGCGATCGCGAGTACGCGACAAGAGCAACCTACGTGGAGCCGCTCAGCCCCTAGTGAGATGGCGTTGCTTCCGAGAAAACCGCCTTGCGAAATTCATCCGTGATCTGCGGTTCCATGCTTTCAGTCACCAGAATGGTGTCTCCCCGGACGTCGATTACAACCGGTCCTTGTTCGGTTGTCCACGTGTGATCGCCGCCTAACGTTTTCAGGTTTTTCAAGTCCGCGGGAAGACTACTGCCAGGCGGAGGTTTGACAGTTTTATATCGTTGTTGCATTCCCCGCGCATAGATCCCCGCAAACTGCGCAGCAGCTTTCGCATTGGACCACTTCGAAACGAATACCATTTCGAGCGGTGCGGCAGGATTCCCCTTTGGCCGAACCGAGTAGTAGTACCCACCACGCCAATTCGGAAAAATCTGTTTCGCAACGCTTGGCCCCGCATATTGTTCAGCCAGCACCGCAACATCGAATTCCCCTATCGCTCCGATATCAAAACGTTCGTAATTCTTGAAAATGCGTTTGAAATCCGGGAGTGCGAGCGGCGCAAGGTGCTCGCCCGCCAGATACGTTTGCGGCTCCATGATTTCGCGGCTGGTCTGAGGAGGGTTCTGAAAAGTCGAGGTGAATGCCTTTTCTTTGCCTTGCTGCCGCAGCAATTCCGCCTCAAACTGCACACCATAGCGATACGGAAAAGTCAGCGCCTCCTTCATGAACACAGGAGCTGTCTGGTAAACCTTGGAATCCGCCGTACCGTTCGCCATGCTCTCATTCAACATATCAACGATTTCAGGTGCATCCGCAACAGAGCGGTGCATTGGCGCCAGCATGTAGTCAACGAGCACCACCATCGCCTGCCCTTCTACAACGGCTTGGCGTGCTTCGCTGTACTCATCTTTTGTGATGTCGTCCGGTTTAAGGTCCTTCTTCACGTCCAGGTCTTCGCTCCCGCGCTTGAGCCACTTATCGAGTCCGAAGGACTGGTCCTGCAATGCGTGTGTAAGCTCATGTGCCAGCACGGGCCTCTGCAAATCGGGAGCCACCCAGTCCAGCAGGTTCACAGTTTTCGTCTTGGCGTCATAGTAGCCAGCCACCTGCTCCTCAAGCAAACTTACCAGGAAGGTTTGCAGATCGAAATTTTTGGGAAGAAGCCCGAATTTCTTCAGAACAAGTTCCGTGCGGCGAAGACGCTGCACATCCTTATCCTCAGCCATATTCTTCTTGAGATAACTGACCACCTCCTCGCGACTTGCCAATCGCCGCTTCACTTCATGCTTGATCGGCAGCGCTGTGTCTTTGCTGGCGAAGCTGAGAATAGTATCGACGTCACGAAAAAGCTGCTCTGCCTGTTGAGGAGTAATTTTGTTTTCGGGCGAACCGGACGGCTGCTGACTACCAGGCGGCGTGTTTTCGGAGTTGTTTCCCGTTGCCGCAGGGGCTTGCTTCGCGGATGGTGGAGCAGGCTGTTGTGCAGTTCCAGCAGTACTTAGCAGGAGCAAGAAAACAATCGCTGGGACAAGACGAACCAAAGCATCAAGCAGCCGTAACATTCATTAAACATACTGGGGATTCTGGGAATGAACAAGAATGATCGAATCCTGTCGGCGCGGTCTATACCTCTTTTTTGCGGTTTAAGCCGGATTTAAGCTGCGTTCGATCGTCGGGTGTTCGACACCTTCGCGCTATTTCACTCCCTTCTCTGGATTCCACGACCCTTGCTCCTTACGAACCATCACGATTTCGCCAATGTGATAAGCGTTGTGAGTGCCAATGTGCGCAATGGTTGAATACCATTCTTTGAGCTTCGTCTCATCTGCCGCTCCAACCGCCTTTTCCCAGTCGGTCATCACTTCATCAAGTTGTTTGACCGCATCGTTCCACTGCTTGGCGTTGAAGCTGTTGAACGTCTCGTCGTTATTACCGCTGAATTTCTCCTGTGGCTCCCCTTTGAATTTCTGAAGCGTTCGACGGTCCCAAAAAATCAGATGGTTCACAAGTTGTCCGACAGAGTGGTTCTTGCCGTCTGTCCAGGTCGCCTGCTCTGCGGTCAGTCCCTCGACAGCCGTATTCGCCGGCACAAACCATTCAGCTTTGTCATGCGTCGAGTGCAGTTGTTCGAGCAAAATGTTCTTCAGAGTGGGAGCAGGCTTTTGGTCGGCAGCAAAGGAGCTACCGCAAAATATTATGCACAGGCAAACGACTGCAATTTTCATGATGACTTCTCTCCTGGCCGAATCAGACGAAATCCCAAGGTTCTGGAAGCATACCTCACTTTAGAGACCGGCACACGAATGATGCGTCTACCCGCGGTGCTGCGCACGCCTGCGCGGTTTTCGCCAATTGCGTTACAATACGCGCTTGAGGATTGTATGTTGAAACGCGGACTGATGCTGGTAGTCGTAGTGGCGCTTACAATCGCTTTCTCCCCGCCTTGGACTATTACGGCTTCCGCATCCTCTGAGGACGATGGACATGTGCCCGCGCATCACGCCGGCCCCCCGCAGAGCGGCGCGCATCTGCCTCCAATTCTCGGTCGAGACCAACTCTGGGGCGGCAATGACCAATTTCCGTATCAGGCGCACGCCTACGAATTGGCGGCCAAGATTCAAAAGGTAATTTACCAACAGCCCTGTTATTGCTATTGCGAGCGCATGGGACATAAGAGCCTGCACAGCTGCTTTGAAGGCACTCATGGCGCACAATGCTCCGTTTGCTTGAAGGAACTGTACTACTCGTACGAGATGACCAAAAAACACAAAACGGCAGCGCAGATTCGTAAAGGTATTATCGCAGGGGAATGGCAACAGGTTGATCTCGCGTCAGCCGCAAGTATCAACTGAAATTGACTCATTCAGTCATTGAAGCATTTGGCCATCGAAACGAACTTGCTTTTGCGGAATTACGGCCCGCTGGGTTGATCCGACATGAAGTGCCTTACTGATTCAATGACTCCGTGATTCAATGATTTAATCTTCCTCAATGGTTCAATCAGGAAAAATCCTTCACATGGCACACAAAGCAACAGCCAAGCACACTCTCGTAAGCGACCCACAATTGGCCCAGTCTCTGCAGTCCTATGAAGCCGGCCTGCGCGCCATGCAGGAGCACAAGTACGACAAAGCCAAGACCCTCTTTCAGAAGGTGGTCGCCGGCGCCAACCGCGAACTGGCGGACCGCGCCGGTGTCCATATGAACGCGTGCAACCAGCAACTCGATCGCGGAGCCACACAGTTCAAAACTGCCGAAGAACACTATGATTTTGTCGTCTCGCTGATTAACGTCGGAGACTACGTTAGCGCCCGCGAGCACCTGGAAAAGCTCTCAAAACAGGTACCCAAAGCCGACTACGTTCACTATGGTCTAGCCGCGCTTGATTGCCTGACGGGGAAGGTAGAAGAATCCCTAAAAAATCTGTCCCACGCCATCAGCTTGAATCCCACACTACGGTTCCAAGCGCGCAACGATTCCGATTTTCAGAATCTTTCGGAAGATCCGCGCTTTACCGAGCTCCTCTATCCCGATCCGGGTGGAGACCTGACTCTTCCTTCTGAAGGAGGAGAAGAAATTGAGGAGATCGGTTAGGCAAAATGCAGGTTGGGAGCAGACGCGAATTGCGGGTGGTGGCAATTGGCGGCGGCACTGGTCTTTCCACTCTGCTCAAAGGCCTCAAGAAATATGTACCGGGCTCCGCGCCTGAACAAGACTTTGCGGGGCAAGATCTGCCAACAATTAGCGATCTTTGCGCCGTCGTTACCGTCAGCGATGACGGCGGTTCCAGCGGGCGTTTGCGCAAAGAGCTCAACATGCTCCCGCCCGGCGATGTTCGAAATTGCATTGTTGCGCTCTCGGAAGATGAAGCTCTCCTATCGAAGCTATTTCAGCATCGGTTCGAGAAGGGAGCCGGCCTGGAGGGACACAGCTTTGGCAATCTTTTTCTTGCTGCACTAACGTCTATCACCGGGGATTTCAGCGAAGCCGTTCGGGCCTCTTCCGAAATTCTGGCAACCCTCGGCCACATATACCCTTCGACTACGGCGAATATCGAACTGGAAGCTTTGATGGAAGATGGTTCTCGGGTCCAGGGTGAAACCAAGATCACAGCCAGCAAGGGTCGAATCAAAGAGCTGTTTCTGGTACCACCCAACCCGCCGCCACTACCCGAAACACTTGAAGCCATCGCGCGCGCTGACCTGATCACCATCGGTCCGGGGTCTCTTTTCACCAGCCTCATACCGAACCTTCTGGTTTCCGGCATTCCAAAAGCAATCCGGGAATCGCGGGCAATAAAAATTTTCGTGTGCAACCTAATGACGCAAGCTAATGAAAGCCTGGACCGCACTGCCGCGGATCATATCTGCGCTCTCAACGACCATGCCGGGTGTCAGCTCTTTGACTATGCGTTGATCAATCGCACTCCGGTCTCCGAGAAACTCAAATCGAAATATGAGCTCGAAGGCGCAACTCAAATCTTGGTCGATCTCGACGCAATTCAGCAACTGGGGGTTCGTCCTATCCTGAGCGATCACCTGCTCGAAGATGGAGTTGCTCGACACAACACCGCACAGCTCGCGCGCGATTTGCTGGAGTTAGTCACGTCGCGGCCCAACTCACTCGGGCAGCAGTGCTCGTCGTGAGTCGACCGGTTACATTCGGCAACACTTCGCGCCTTAGCCCTAAGTTTGGCCCTGACTGGAGTTTCTTGATGAATTTAGTTAACCCGAAGCTTCATCAATCATCATTAATCAGTTTGTCTTTTCTGGTCGCAATCTTTCCCCTTCTGACGAACGGGCAGCCAGTCTCTAGTGATGAACATCATGGAATTGTTGTCTCCGACATGGACCGCTCCGTAAAACCAGGAGACAACTTCTACGAATACGCCAATGCCGCATGGCTCAAACGAACCGAGATTCCGCCCGACAGATCCAGCGTTAGTGTCTTCTCGGCGCTCGCCGACATTGCTAATAAACGAACCGCCGATTTGATCGCGGAAGTCTCGAGAGCCAATCCGACCACGGGCTCCGGACCACGCAAGATCGCCGATTTGTACAACTCATATATGGATGAGGCCGGCATTGACTCCCGAGGCCTCGCTCCCCTGAAGTCTCATCTCGATGCCATCGCCGCAATTCATGATAAGCGCGAACTAGCACGAGTCATTGGTGAAGGATTGCGCGCCGACGTCGATCCGCTGAACAACACCAACTTCCACACCTCGCACCTTTTCGGTTTGTGGGTTGCGCCCGACTTCAACGACTCTGCTCACTACAGCGCATATCTACTGCAGGGTGGCCTGGAATTGCCCGACCGCGGATACTACTTGAGTGACAGTGAACACATGCGCAATCTGCGAAAAGAATATGTCGCGCATATTGCAGCAATGCTCAAGCTGGCGAACTTCGGTGATGTGGAAACGCGCGCCTCGCGCATTTTCGACCTGGAACATGCGATTGCGGAAAAGCACTGGAGTCTGGAAGATGACCAGGACATTCGCAAAGCCAACAATCCATGGAAACGTTCCGAATTCAGCTCAAAAGCGCCAGGCTTTGATTGGGAAGAATTTTTTGACGGCGCAGGTCTCTCTAAGCAAACCAACTTCATCGTCTGGCAGCCGAGCGCATTCGTCGGCGAAGCAGCCTTAGTCGCTTCGACACCGCTCGAGACCTGGAAAGACTGGCTGGCCTACCACCTGGTCGAAAATTATGGTTCCGTTCTCCCAAAGTCCGTGGCTGACGAGCGTTTCGCATTCTTTGGGAAAGTCCTGCTCGGTACACCACAGCAGCGCCCCCGATGGCAACGCGGAGTGTCCGTGGTAGACGGCATCTTAGGGGATGAGGTTGGCAAACTCTATGCCAAGAGATATTTTTCGTCCGAAGACAAAGCTCGAGTACAGGAATTGGTCTCGAATCTCATTGCCGAGTTCCACAAGCGCATTGACGCGCTGACCTGGATGACGCCTTCGACTAAAACGGAAGCGCACGCGAAACTTAAGACCCTCTACGTCGGAATTGGTTATCCCGAACACTGGCGCGAATACCAGGGACTCGAGATCAGGCGCGACGACATTTTCGGTAATCTTTGGCGCAGCGATCTGTTTGAATATCACCGGCAAGTCTCACGGCTCGGCAAACCGGTCGATCGGCATCAGTGGTGGATGACGCCGCAAACCGTGAATGCCGTAAATTTGCCGTTGCAAAATGCCCTAAATTTTCCCGCCGCCATTTTGCAACCGCCGTTCTACGATCCCAAAGCGCCCGATGCCGTAAACTACGGCGCTATCGGTTCGATCATTGGACACGAGATCAGCCATACATTTGACTCCGAGGGCAGCACGTTCGACGCCACTGGTGCACTCCGAAACTGGTGGACGCCCGCCGATCTCGATCACTTCAGTAAGGCCACGGCAGCGTTGGCAGCACAGTACTCCAGTTACCAGGTCTTTCCTGATCTTTCGTTGAATGGAAAACAGACGTTAGCGGAAAATATCGCGGACCTCGGCGGGCTTGCCGATGCTTACGACGCCTATCATGCAGCCCTCGGATCCAGAAACGCGCCGGAAGAGGAGGGCTTCTCCGGCGACCAGCAGTTCTTCATTGCCTACGCGCAAGCCCACCGGTCGAAGATTCGGGAGGCCGCCTTACGCCGCCTGGTATTAACGAATGAACACTCGCCGGGCGAATACCGTACTGATACCGTCCGTAACGTCGACGACTGGTATTCGGCATTCGGCATCAAGCCAGGCGAAAAGCTGTACTTACCGCCTGAAGAGCGCGTTCGAATCTGGTAAGCGGCGAACCCAAAATCACGCGAGATACCAGAATACGAAGGTCCCGCCGCAACTTTTGTGCATTGTTGGGTTAGTACCAAAGGAAGGTGATTCCATCGCACCGGTGTATTAACTCTGCTACTTGCCGTAATTGCGTAAGAACACAGAATAGTGAGAAGCGTCGGAGCGCTCAAAGAGATGAATCGCAACTTCGTTTTTGCATTGGGACTAACATCAATTCTTTTCTGTGGTATGAACTTGTTCGCTCAGAATCAGGGAAACGATCCGGATCTTTACGAAGGAAGAGCGAACGGGATCAGCGCTGGAGGCCATTGGACGGTGTATTCGTCCGAAAACCGCATGACCGCGGCCAAGCAGGTCCGGTTTGAGCTGATGGCGGACAATGCTCCACGCAGTGATACAGGTGCAAAAGTTATCGTCTATTGCACGAATGGCAAGTTGAAACTGGCTGATTTTCATCCCGGAGAGCGGCTCTCGAGGCCGAATTGGCCCGGCTTCTGGGGACAGCCACAAATGCGCGTCAGGGTGCGTGCCGACAACTCACACGATGAGCACAACTGGAACTGGATCAACGGCCATTTTCTCTCCATGGACAAGGGAACAACTCGAAAGCTGCTCGGCGCGCACTTATTCCGCGTGGAATTTCAGACTCCTGACGGTCCGGAGATTGCAGAGTTCTCCCCGGCTGGCCTGGATTTAAAACTCGTGGCGGATGCATGCGATCTCAAGCCCAAGAAGCCCTAATTACTCTCCGAATAGCTCTGCTCTCCAGTTCCTAAGTGATAGTGGTTTGTCGATATTCGAAAATTAATCGTCTATCACAAGACAACACAGCCTTCGCTGCGTCATCATTAGTATGAGGTGGCCAGATGACGACCGTAAGTTCCCTCCCCGGCATTGCGCCCTCACGTTTAACTCATGACGAACTCTCAAAACTGCACGCTTATTGGCGGGCGGCCAACTATCTCTCCGTGGGACAAATTTATCTCTACGCGAATCCTCTCCTGCGCGAACCGCTCAGGCTTGAACACATCAAGCCACGCCTGCTCGGGCACTTCGGCACCACACCCGGACTGAACTTCGTCTACGTTCATTTCAATCGCGTGATTAAGAAATACGACCTGAACGTGATCTATATCTGCGGCCCGGGTCATGGCGGACCGGGCATGGTCGCGAATGCATATCTCGAGGGTACGTACACCGAGCTTTATCCGAACATTCTGCAGAACGAAGAAGGAATGCGGCGGCTGTTCAAGCAGTTCTCGTTTCCCGGCGGCATTCCCAGTCACGATGCGCCTGAAACCCCAGGTTCAATTCACGAAGGCGGCGAACTCGGATATTCGCTCAGCCATGCTTGCGGGGCCGCATTCGACAATCCCGACCTACTTGTCTGCTGCGTGGTCGGTGATGGCGAGGCCGAAACTGGACCCCTCGCGACCGGCTGGCACATCAACAAGTTCATCAATCCAGAGCGCGATGGCGCGGTGCTCCCGATTCTCCACCTGAACGGATATAAGATCGCCAATCCCACGATTTTCGGACGAATGTCGGACAACGAGCTTACGCAACTTTTTGCTGGCTACGGCTGGAAGCCTTATTTTCTTGAAGGACACGAGCCCGAACATATGCACCAGCTCATGGCGGCCACGCTCGATCATGTTGTCGACGAAATTCACGCGTTTCAACACGAAGCGCGCTCGGGAAAGAACTCGGGAGTTCCGGAATGGCCCATGATCGTGATGCGCACACCGAAAGGTTGGACCGGGCCCAAGATCGTCGATGGCAAGCCCGTCGAAGGCACCTGGCGCGCACATCAGGTGCCGGTAGCTGACCTGCAACAGAAACCTGCGCACCTGAAAATTCTTGACGACTGGCTGCGCAGCTATCGTCCCGAGGAACTATTCGATGACAACGGTACGCTCATTCCCGAGTTGGCCGAGCTCCCTCCCAAAGGCGACCGTCGAATGAGCGCGAACCCACATGCGAATGGCGGGCTGCTATTGCGAGACCTCGTTATGCCCGATTTCCGCGAATACGCCGTGCCCGTCGCGAGGCCCGGAAGTGCAGTGATCGAGTCAACCCGTGTTCTCGGCGGATTTCTCCGCGACGTAATGAAGCTCAACTTACCAGCCAAGAACTTCCGCGTCTTCGGACCGGATGAAACCGCGTCCAACCGCCTCGAACTGATCTACGAAGCATCGGACAAACAATGGCTCGAGCCGATTCTTCCCGTGGATGAAAATCTTTCGCGTGATGGCCGCGTGCTCGAAATTCTCAGCGAGCACATGTGCCAGGGATGGCTCGAAGGATATCTCCTCACCGGCCGGCATGGTTTCTTTTCCTGCTATGAGGCCTTCATTCACATTGTGGATTCCATGTTCAACCAGCATGCGAAGTGGCTGAAGGTTACTCGCGACATCGAGTGGAGGCGTCCCATTGCCTCGCTAAACTACCTGCTCACCTCGCACGTCTGGCGGCAGGACCACAACGGATTCACTCATCAGGACCCCGGATTCATCGATCATGTGATGAACAAGAAAGCCGACACTGTGCGCGTATATTTGCCGCCCGACGCGAATTGTCTCTTGTCCGTCGCGGACCATTGCCTGCGGAGCCGCAACTATGTCAACGTGATCGTCGCTGGCAAGCAACCCGAATTGCAATGGCTCGACATGGAGTCTGCCATTGAGCATTGCACCAGCGGCATAGGAATTTGGGAGTGGGCCAGCAACGACAACAATTCCGAGCCCGACGTCGTGATGGCCTGCGCCGGCGACGTGCCCACGCTTGAAACACTTGCGGCCGTGGATTTGCTGCGTCAACACTTTCCCGATCTCAAGGTGCGTGTCGTCAATGTGGTCGATCTCATGACCCTTCAGCCTTCGACCGAGCACCCGCATGGTCTTTCCGACCGCGATTTTGATTCGCTCTTTACCGTCGATAAGCCGGTCATCTTCGCTTATCACGGATATCCATGGTTGGTCCATCGCCTTACATACCGCCGCCACAATCATGACAATTTCCACGTCCGTGGCTATAAAGAGGAAGGAACGACCACGACTCCGTTCGATATGACAGTGCTGAATGATCTTGACCGCTTCCATTT
>DATBIE010000005.1:0-5250 GCA_036557105.1 Terriglobales bacterium | reverse complement strand
TCGAGGCAAAGCGGCTGGAATCATCACCCAGAAGCTCGCGGCTGACGGAATCATCGTGAAGGAAGTCATGTTGCGTGACATTCAGCTCCCGCCGGAATATGCGAAAGGGCTTGAAGACCTGCTGCTGAAGGAACAGGAAGACGACCAGATGGGCGTGCAGACCGACATTCAGCAGAAGCAGGTGCGAATTACCGAGTTTGAGGCCGAGGGCGCGAAAGCCCGGCAGGTGAAACAAGCGGAGGGCGAAGCACAAGTGAGAGTGCTTCAGGCGAAGGCCGAAGCCGATGCTATGCAATACACGCTGCCGCTCAAGCAGAAACAGATCGAGCAGACTAAGCTCGAATCCGAGGCGCGTAAGGAAGCCACCGTGCAGAACGCCGAGGCCAACGCGGCTGCCACTGTGAAGAACGCCGAAGCCATGGCGCAGGCGAAGGTCATCGACAGCAAGGCCGAAATGGAGCGTCGCAAGATGCTGGCCGATGCCGAAGCTGAGCGCATTCGGGTGACCGCCGTCGCTGACACGGAACGGATGAAGAATGAAGGAGCGGTGCTGAAACAGAATCCGCTGCTTATCAATAAGATCATCGCGGAGAAGCTCTCAGACAAGCTGCAGATCATGATGGTTCCGTCTGATGGCAAATTCTTTTTCGCGAACGATGTGCTCAAGAGCATGAACATGGCAAACAAGGACAGTGAAGCGGAGGAGAAGTAGCGGGGTCACGTTGGTGGGTATTGGCCAGAAGCTAATTGCGTTAATTCCTCTGTGTAGATATGTGCCTCTTCCTGGTAGAAGGCCTTGAAAGCAAACCACAGAGGCCACGGAGTTACACAGAGGAAACGCCACGGAGGTTTGATCATAGACCGCTGACCACTTAGATTCCGAATGGCAGAAGCGATGAGCGTACCCATTTATAATTCGCCCAATCCGCAAATGATTTTTGCACCTTCACGGCTGCGCTGGGCTTTGTGTCTTTGTCTTCTTTTTTCTCAGATTGGTTTGGCCGCTGATTGGCATCAACCAGTTTCCGACCTTTCCGCGAAGATTGCTGCAGTCATCGGGCCCGGAG
This sequence comes from Terriglobales bacterium, assembly GCA_036557105.1. Taxonomy (GTDB): domain Bacteria; phylum Acidobacteriota; class Terriglobia; order Terriglobales; family Acidobacteriaceae; genus Gp1-AA145. The sequence goes on along the minus strand of DATBIE010000005.1, from coordinate 4,183 downwards.
TGGTCGCTCTCGAGGTCAACAACCGCTCATCCATCGCCTCTGCCGATGCCGACGAGATTCGTCGCGAACTCACTGCCGCGCTCACAACGTCTGGCATTCGCATCTGGCAACCTGACCAGGCGGCGGCCACGATCAAGCTCACGCTTTCCGAGAACCTGCAGAATTATGTCTGGGTCGCTGAGATTCAGCAGGCGTCGAATGACACCAACGTGATTCTGGTGTCCTCGCCGCGTCCGGATACTCCGTTCAACACTCAGAACGCGCCGCCCCTGAGGATCCGCGCAACTACGCTGATTTCGCAACCGGAGCCGATGCTCGATGTAGTACTGCTCGAGGGAACGCCTCAACGTCTGCTGGTCCTGGAAAGAAGTGCCGTCACGATTCAGGAACAGCAGGGCGGCAAGTGGACGGTGGTTCAGTCAATACCAATCACTTCGCCGAAACCCCTGCCGCGCGATTTACGCGGACACCTCTTTCTGCGAAAAGATCACTTGTTTGACGCTTATCTCCCAGGGCTGATCTGCCACAGCACCAATTCGACCCCCTTGCAGATGAACTGCTCGCCCAGCGACGACCCCTGGCCGCTTTCCCCGGAAGGATTTGGACTGTCCGCCTTCTTCTCGCCCACACGAAATTTTTTCACCGGCGCGCTTGTACCGGGAATTGGGAAGCAGAACTCTGCACCCCCGTTCTACTCCGCCGCCGCCTTTCCGCGAACAAATTACGTGCTTTGGATTTTCGCCGGGCTCGACGGGCAATTGCACGTCCTCGATGGAATCAACAATCTGGTCCTGGGCAGAGTTCATTGGGGCAGCGGCGTGGTTGGAGTTCACGCGAGTTGCCGCCAGGATTGGCAGGTTCTCGCGGATTCTGCGGAAAATGAACCTCCAGATTCTATTCAGGCCTTTGAATTCCCCGATCGCGAGCCGGCAGCGGTAAGTCCCAAGCTGAAGCTGAATGGAAACATCACCGCTATGTGGTCGGCGCCGGACGGAGGAAGTGCAATCGCGATTGATCGAAATTCGAGTACAGGAGACTATGAAGCGCTTCAGCTCAATCTCGATTGCGCTCGCTAGTTTTCTCTGCGCAGTAACAGCGAACGCCGGAACACGCCCGCACTATGGCGGCACTCTGCATGTGACGATGCAGGCGGCGCCGCAGAGCTTTGAGCCTTCCGCTTCAGATTCGGCGGGCTTCCGCAGCCTTTCGCAACTTGTCTTCGAAACGCTGGTGAAGTTGGATGATCGTGGCAGGCCTCAGCCCTGGCTTGCATCTTCCTGGCAGAACGAACCCGGAAACCAGCGGTGGCGCTTCCAATTGCGCAGCGGTGTCATTTTAAGTGATGGCACTCCGCTCGACTCCGGCACCGTGGCCGCCTCGCTACGGGCGAGTAATCCGCACTGGAAAGTGTTTGCGATGGGTGAGTTGGTCATGATCGAAGCCGATGCGGCGAATGCAAATCTTGTGACTGAACTTTCGCTGCCGCGCAATAGCATTGTTCGAAAAAATAACGGAGCGGTGACCGGTACCGGTCCGTATGTTGTAACGAAGTGGGATGGCGCGTCGAAGCACATGACCCTGGGGGCAAATGACCAATACTGGGGTGGACGGCCCTTTCTCGACTCGATCGAAGTTGAGTTTGGCAAGAATTATCGCGACCAGGTCATGCAACTCGACCTTGGGAAAACCGATGTAGCGGAAATCACGCCGGAAGCGATTCGCCCCGCGCAATCAGGCGACCGCATTGTGCTGACATCGCAACCTGAGGAATTGATGACCTTGGCCTTTTCGCGTGATGCGGCCTCGAATGATGAGAGACGGCTGCGTTCCGCGCTTGCGCAGAGTATCAACACGGCTGCCCTGAACAACGTTATTTTCCAAGGTGGCGGCGAGCCTACGGGCGCGTTGCTGCCGAACTGGCTTTCGGGATACGCATTCCTTTTTCCAACTGGCGGGGATATAGCCGCGGCCCGGCGGAACGTGCCACGACAGGAAGGCGCCTTGACTCTAGGCTACGATCCTACGGACGCGCTTGCCCGGATTATTGCGGACCGAGTCGTGCTTAACGCCCACGATGCTGGAATCCTGTTGCAAAGCTCCACGTCATCGGCGACAGACATTCGACTGCTCCGCCTTGAGTTGCCGTCTCTTGATCCGCAACTCGCTTTGCAGGAACTGGCAAGGCAATTACAACTACCGGCGCCCGCATTCTCCAATTCCTCTGTCGCGGCCAACTATTCTGCAGAAAACAGCGTGCTGCAAACACGGCGCGCAATTCCATTGCTTCATCTTCGCACCGCAGTCGCCACGCGGCCGAACGTGCACGGACTCGCTGTTCGCCCAGATGGGACCTGGAATCTTAGCAACGTCTGGCTTTCAGCGGAGACGCCATGAGCTTCCGGCGCAGGCTGCTTCTGCTGTTTGCGCTCACGGTATTGCTGTCGGTCGCGGCCGTTACAGTGATTATTTCTACCCTGACGCGCCGGGCGTTCGACCATGCGAATGACGAACGTACCGCCGCGCTGGTCGAGCAGTTTCACCACGAATTCGATAACCAGGGCGCAGAAGTCAGTCGCCGGATCCAGTCCATTGCCGCCAGCCCTGACGCGAACCGGATGCTGATAGCCTCCGCTCAGCGCACTCCCGACTACGGCCCGTTCCTCACAACCGCCCAAGTCATCGCAGAAACACAGAGGCTTGACTTTCTTGAGTTTGCCGACGATCGCGGAACAATTATTTCCTCGGCACAATCGCCTGCAAAGTTCGGGTACGCCGAGCCGCTCGCAACGCAGCCACTCCCGAAGGGTCCTTTTCTCAAAGAAGAAGAACTGCCGTCGGGGCCTGCGCTCGGCCTGTTCGCAATCGGTGCCATCAACACCGCTGACCGCCAACTGTACATCCTGGGTGGTGTCCGTCTCGACAAGACCTTTCTTTCCCGGCTCGAGCCACCCGCCCGGATGACGGTTGCTCTGTATGAAAATTTTGGTACTTCGACGTTTTCCCCGGACCATCTGATTTCGAGCGGGCCGATCGAAAATGCCGCCGATTTTGCTTCCACGATTCAGAGCGTGCAAAACCAACACCGGGAATCTGCCGCTATTGTTCACACGAGTGCCGGCGATCAGACGCTGAACGCTTTTCCGCTCACCGGGGGAAACAATCAGCTGCTCGGAGTTCTGGTTGTGGCCAGCTCCCGCCAGATCTACACCGACCTGCGTACCCAGATACGCGCTGCCGCGACCATTGCCGCTTCCGCCGGATTGGTGCTCGCGATCCTTCTCAGCAGTTGGGCTGCGGCGCGCGTGACCAAACCGGTTGAAGAACTGGCGACGGCTGCGCACGAAGTCGCCGGCGGAAACTGGAATACGACTGTTTCCGTAACTCGGCACGATGAACTCGGTGAACTGGCCGACTCATTCAACCGGATGACGCGCGACCTGCTCTACCATCGCGAGCGGCTGGTTCAGGCGGAACGCGTAGCGGCATGGCGGGAGTTGGCGCGAAGACTGGCGCACGAACTCAAGAACCCGCTGTTTCCGCTTCAGTTGACCGTAGAAAACCTTGTGCGGGCCCGGGAACATAGCCAGGAGCAATTCGATGAAACGTTTCGCGAGAGCGCCTCGACACTGTTGAGTGAAATTTCAAATCTGAAGAGTATCGTTGCGCGGTTCAGTGACTTTTCGAAAATGCCGCAGCCAAAGTTTGAGCTAATCAGCGTGAACACGATGCTCGAAAATCTGGCGAAGCTGCATGAGGCCCAACTGGAAAAGGCGAGGATTGCGTGCAAAATAGACGCAAGGGCAGAGAATGCCATTGCAGCAGATCCCGAACTGTTGCATCGGGCCTTGTCCAACTTGATCCTCAACGCCATTGAGGCCACGCCCAGCGGAGGCACGCTTACACTTCGGGCCACTGATGCGCGGGAGTCTGTTCGAATCGAGATTGCTGATACGGGCAAGGGTCTTACGCCTCAGGAATCGGCCAACTTATTCACGCCTTACTACACCAACAAATCTCAAGGCACGGGCTTGGGGCTGGCAATTGTGCAATCCATTGTCAGCGACCACGGTGGCAGGATCAGTGTGACCAGTGAACCCGGACGCGGCACGACATTTATCATCGACTTGCCTGCCAACCGCGAGAAGTTATCGGCTGTACAAGGAACCCACGTTTAAGGAGAAAC
>DATBIE010000004.1:0-7879 GCA_036557105.1 Terriglobales bacterium | reverse complement strand
AGGCCGACGATCTGGCCGGGTTCGATGAGTTCGACGGCGGCGCGGGCGGCGGCTTGTTTTTCGTTGTCGCGGGACTCGGGGGGCATGCTGGTTAGGGGCGAATTGTGATCTGACATTGTATTGCATGCGGAGAACACAACGTCAAAAGCCTTAACCACAGAGGGCACAAAGGAGCACAGAGGAAAGCCACAGAGGGAATGGACGCTGGCTGCGAAGTGTATTGCATGGGGCGAATACAACGTCAAAAGCGTTACCACAGAGGGCACAAAGGAGCACAGAGGAAAGCCACGGAGGACAACGCGCCGAATAAATTTCCGATACGATTCGCCGGAAAACATCACTATACAAATACGAGGGGACTCGGCTGGTTTTAGCCGAGGTCCAGTGTCCAGAAGTATGGAATCAGCGCCGGCGGGTGGGTTGGTACGCCTTCAACTGCAGATCCCTCGGCTGCGCTCGGGATGACAAGAGAATTGGTCCGTCGCGGCTTTCAGGAGAATTGGTGCGTCGCGGCTGACAGGAGAATTGGTCCGTCGCGGCTCTCAGGAGAATTGGTCCGTCGCGGCTTATCGAGGGAAATACGACGCCCGGTTGATTTGCAGCTTGCTTTTATATCGTTCGAGGAACACAATTTTCAAAGCGATATCGGTCGCCCGGCTTATTCCAGTCTCCTTCGGCCGAGGCAGAAATGTCTGCAAGAGCTTCACTTGGCGCGGTACTAGGTCATTACCGCCTGCTTGAGCGTGTCGGGCAGGGCGGAATGGGAGTAGTGTATCGCGCGCGTGACGAGCATTTGCAGCGGGACGTTGCTCTCAAGCTATTGCCCGATGCAGTCATGCACGACCAATCTGTTCGCCGGCGCTTCCGGCAAGAAGCGCTGACCCTTGCTCGTCTGAATCATTCCAATATCGAAACCCTCTACGGATTTGAAACCGACGGGAACATCGATTTCCTCGTAGTGGAGTATATACACGGCGACACGCTGGCCAGCGCGTTGGAGCGAGGCCCACTGCGGGAGCCGGAGCTCCTGGTGTATGCAATCCAGCTCGCTTCGGCTCTCGAGGAAGCCCACCGACACGATGTAATCCATCGCGACCTCAAGCCCTCGAACATACTCATAACTCCGGAGGGACAACTAAAGATGTTCGACTTCGGTCTGGCGCGACTGCTGTCCAGGGTCGGAGAGAGCACGACCACTGCGACTTATGGACAGACAATTACCGGAACACTCCCATACATTGCTCCTGAACAGTTATCCGGAATGCAGAGTGTAGATGCTCGCTCGGATGTGTACTCCTGCGGGGTCGTGCTCTACGAGATGGCGACAGGCCGCCGCCCATACAACGGAGATTCCGCGGCGTCGCTGATCCGGGCAATCCTGGAAAGCGAACCGAATGCAATACGGCTTTTGAATTCGGCAATCTCACCGGAGCTGGACAGGGTCGTGGGCAAGGCGATGGACAAAGATCCGGGCCTGCGCTATCAGACCGCGCGTGAGTTGAAAGTCGACTTACAGCGGCTTGTCTCGTCACAGAAGTTACAACCCATTACTCAGACGAGAAAACAGCCAAGTGCCATACGCACCCGATCATGGCGGCGGACGCGTTGGCTGGCGATGGCGCTGATCGTTGCGCTGGCATTGGTGGTGGGAGTAGGGATACGCCGAATCGTACGATCGCAATACCTGCCACTCAGCTCTCCAAAAGTAGTTGCGGTTTTGCCGTTCGAAGCGGTTGGCGGTCCCGGCGAGAGCCAAGTTCTCTGCCGAGGGCTTACTGACTTGCTCACCACGCGACTTACTCAGGTCAGCAAACAATATGGGGTTGAAGTGGTTCCCGCGAGCGAGGTGCGCACGCAGGGCGTGAACTCAGTCAAAGATGCGCGGGAGAAATTGGGTGTGACTCTGGTGGTGGAGGGGAGTTGGGACTTCAACGGCAAACAAGTGTTGTACAGCCTGGTAGACGCGAAGAGCCGGAGGAACGTAAATGCCGAGTTCGTCAATGCCAGCGTAGACGATGTTCTTTCGGTGGAAAGGGAAGTCACTGACAACCTGCTGAAAATGGTTGGTGGCGAGCTTCGCCCCAAGAAGCAAGACGCGAATCGGCCAAACGGGAGCGCCCGTCCAGACACGTACCAATACTATGTGCAAGGCGTCGGGTATTTGCAGGAGTACGAGAGCGTCAGCAGCTTAGAGTCTGCGGTCGCGATGTTCCACTCCGCGCTTGATCGCGATCCGTCATTCGCGCCGGCGCTTGCGGGAAGCGCGGAGGCATACTGGCAATTATTTCAAGAAACAAAAGACGAGAGCTGGATCCCTAAAGCAGTCGAAGCCTGTCGCAGAGCTGCAGAGTTGAATGACAAACTCCCTTCTGTGCACACAACGCTGGCATTGATCAATCGGGGCACGAGCAAATACGAAGATGCGGTCAAGGAATTTCAGAGGGCGCTCGCGCTGGACGATACGAACGACGCTGCGTATCGGGGGCTGGCAAGTACATATGAGGCGCTCGGTAACAACGCTGAAGCAGAGAAAACCTATCGGTACGCGATTGAACAGCGGAAAGATTATTGGGGAGGGTACTCCGCCCTCGGGGCTTTCTACGCAACGAATGCACGCTACGAAGATGCTGCGATCCAGTTCCGCAAGGTAATTGAGTTGGCGCCGCAAAATGTTCGTGGTTATACAAATCTCGGAGCCGTTTACCTTCTGCAGGGTAAATCACACGAAGCAGAGGAAGTGTTGCGCCAATCGTTGAGCATTCAACCGAACTATCGCGCGTACGCAAATCTGGGAACGCTGCTTTTCTCGGAAAACCGACATGCGGAAGCAGCCACCATGTTTGAAAAGGCAGTGCAACTGAATGAACGCGATCCTCGAGTTTGGCGGAATCTGGGGGATGCCTACTATTGGAGCGGAGAGCGGTCGAAGGCAGCTCCGGCTTATCAACACGCAGCCAATCTGCTTACCTCTCAGCTCAAGATCAGCCCAAAAGATCCAAAGCTGCTGATGGAACTTGCCCTTTGTAAGTCCATGCTCGGCAAACAAAAGGAAGCGTTGGAGCTGATTGGCAGTGCCGCGCAGTATTCCCCATCCGATCCGGAGTTACAGTTTCGAAGTGCTGAAATTTATGAACAGGGTGGTGATCACGTTAAAGCGATCGAGAAGTTGCAGCGTGCAGTCAGTATGGGGTACTCGTTGGCGGACGTTCGACGCGATCCGACATTTGAGCAATTGCGTGGGGATCGGCGTTACAAGCAGTTGGTCGAAGAAGTACCGCCGCAACCAGCGGCCAAGTAAAGGGAGGTTTTATGCACGTGAGAGCGATCAGGAGTTCGGAAGGTGCGAGACAGGAAGAACAGGAGAGATCGTGGCGAGATGAGAAGGTATTTATCTACTTCTCTCCGCGCGGCACGGCTGAATTCAAAGGACACCCTACTGCGGGAGACTGGGTTGTGGCCGAACCCAGGAAACCGGTCTCGCCAGGGCAGACGGTGACCTGGCTGGCGTTGGGAAACTGCACAAAATTCGAGTTGAACCTGCCCGACGTATTTGAGGGGCCGCTACAGGTGGTTGTGCAGGGGAACACAGCATCCGCCACATTGAAGGAAGATGCCGAACCCGGGCTAGTTCTGTATGAAGCGTATTGCAACGATCAGTTGGCGATCGGAGGTTCGGCGCCGGGCGTGATCATCGATCGCTAGACTTACATATAGAACAAACTCAGCCGCGGCAGTTTGTATTTTTCAAGCAGCTTCTTGTGAACATACTGTTTTTGGAGCTGCTCGATTTGCGTTGCGGGCATTTTGCTGCGGTAGGGAGCGAGATCGCGGTCAGCGTGGGCGCGGATGGAGACGAGTTCATCGTCAGGGACGGCGGCGAGCAGCACGGCAAAAAGTTTTTCTTCGAGAACGGTGAGCCGTCGTTCCAGGTCTTCGAGGCGAGCGGGAAGACCTTTGGATTTGATTTCTGCGGACTGCTCTTTGATTGCTGAAGAAACTTCACGGGCCACGGTGCTGGGATCGATTCCGGGGCGGGATGGCAACTTCGCTGATTGCAACTCCGCGGCGATGCGCAAAAGATAGGCGGCGATCTCGGCGGAATCGAATCCCTTGTTGACCTTTGATGGATTCGCGATGCCGACGGCGGCTTCCTTCATGTCTTCGGCGGCGGCGAGAACCTCCTGCGCGCAATATGCCAGACTGTTTACTTTTCTGCTCTTCGCAGGACGAGCGTCATATTTTTCGAACGTCGCGTCGATGCCACGAAGGGCGGCCTCGAGTGGAATGCCGGCATCTTTCCAGGTCTCGATGAGGGCCCAGTCCAACGTGGAGAGCATGAGGATCGTACCTCGGCGACGCTGGAAGTGCTCCTCGATTTCGGTGAAGTAGTTGAAGTAGTTTTCGGAAATCGGATCGGAAGGCATTTAATGCGAGTTCGTGAAGATTCTACTGCACAGGCGCTGCACACTGCTCGCGGGCCGCAGAGGACTGTATTGCGACATCGGATTAGGAAGGCGGGACAACGGGCCGACTGGAGACAGCATCTCTCTGCGACCTGAGGTGCCCTATGCCTTCCGGTATGTGTCTCTTTTCCGTGTTGCTGATCCTGTTCACTTCAGTACTCTGCGACTCTCAAACCGCAACTTGCACCAACTGGACGTACTTCAATCTGCCCGCCTCTTGGAGCGGCAGCCCTCAAGCGATTAATCGTTGGAGCACGATGGTAGGCATAGCCCATCCCCGAAACAGAGGTGACGTTACAGCATACGGTTTTGTCCGTTATTTGAATGGAGGTTTTAAAACCTACGCGGTGCCGAATGCGTCTGCCACCGTTTTTACTCGTCGCAATGCGCTGGGCGTCACCGTAGGGTGGTACATCGATGCCACTTCTTCTGAGCACCATCACGGAGTTGTATTTTCAGGCTCCAGCATGGCGACGGTGAACTACCCTGGCGCGACCGATACCGTACTCACCGGCATAAACTATTGGGGCAGCATCGTGGGTTACTACAGCAAGGACTCCTTTAATACTTTCGACGGATTTGAATTAAAGAACGGCAAGTTCACCCGCATTCATTTCCCAGGATCGGCTCAGACATCTGCCGCGAGCATCAGTGACAAAGGAGTCGTCGTAGGTACCTATTCTGTTTCACCAGTCATCACTCACGGGTTCATATTGGCGAACGGTGTTTATAAGACGTTCGATCATCCCAAGACATCGGGGTTAGCCGTGGCTAGAACCAGGCCGTTCGACATCAATGCTTCGGGAACGATCGTTGGTGCTTACGACATCCCACCATTTCCTGATTCCGGTTTACCGTTTATCTACACTAACGGTAAATTTAAAGACATCGTGGTACCAAACAGCCAAAATCCTATTGTCTCTGGCATTAACGGTTATGGCTTTGTGGTCGGTAACGCGAGCTTCAGCACAGGCGTGGGACCGTCATTCAAGGCACACTGCCAGTAACGTCTTTCAACCGTGCACTAATGGCGGCAATGAAGAGAAAGCCTTGCCAAGAGACAGGGGGCAACCTGTTAATGGGTAACAGCTGGTTTGCGAGACTTACCGGAATGCGCATCTGCCGGCTTTTCGGCAGCGTTGCGCTCCCATAGAATCCGGAGGCCTTCGAGGGTGAGGAATTCGTCGACATTCTTGATGTACTTTGAGGCTGATCCAATCAGGGGCGCGAGACCGCCGGTGGCGATTACGTGAGTGGCGGCACCCATCTCACTGAGAAGGCGCTCGAGAATTCCATCGACAAGGCCGAGATAGCCATAATAAAGACCCGATTGCAGGCTGCCAACGGTGTTTGAACCAATGATGCGCGGCGGCTTGCGAATATCGACGCGTTGCAACTTCGCGGCACGGCTGAACAGCGCGTCGGCGGAGATCCCGATTCCCGGGCTGATGACGCCGCCCTGATATTCGCCTTTTGCGGTAATGCAATCGAACGTGGTCGCGGTGCCGAAATCCACGATCACACACGGACCGCCATATTTCTCGAATGCGGCGACGGAATTCACGATGCGGTCAGCGCCAACCTCGGCGGGATTCTCGTAGAGCACGGGCATACCGGTCTTGACGCCGGGCTCGATGAATAGAGGCTTGCGATCGAAATAGCGTTCGCATACGCGACGCAGCGTGGAGTCGAGCGGGGGCACGACGGATGAGATCACGATGCCGCCGATGTCCTTGGGCGCGAGGCCTTCCATGGAGAAAAGATTGCGAAAGAGCACGCCGTACTCGTCGATGGTCTGGGCCGCGCGGGTGGTGACGCGCCAGTTGGCGACGAGCTTCGCGTATTTCGGCGGCGCGCCGGAGTCGCCAAGAGATTTGGCGAAGACTCCGAGGACCGTGTTCGTGTTTCCGACGTCGAGAACGAGGAGCATAGAGGTTAGTGGTCAGTGGTTCAATCTTACCGTCCCACTGTACACAACGCGAAGGCCTTCCGCGGTGCGAACGCGCAAGAAGCCGCGGGAATCGAGACCCTCAGTAATTCCTTCGAAGGCGCCATTTTCCTGCACTCGAACGGCTTTCCCTCGCGCCATGGAAGAACATTCTTCGAAACGGCGGAGAATATCGTCGTGAGCGGCGGGTTCTCGTACCAGGTTGCCATAGTCGCGGTCGAGGGATTTTAGCAAAGCGGCACAGAGGTCGACTCGCGCCCACTGCTTTCCTGTGGCGATGCGCAACGAGGTAGCGGTCTGCTGCAACTCGGCGGGAAACTTGTCGTGGTTTACGTTGATGCCGATTCCGACCACGATGTGCCGGACACGCGTCGCTTCAGCGTTCATTTCGGCGAGAATTCCGCAGAATTTTTTATCGCCAATTCGCAAATCGTTCGGCCACTTCAAATCGACCTCAGCGTGCGGATCGATCTCATTTATCGCTGATTGCACCGCGAGTCCTGTAGCCAGTGAAAGTACCAGGACTTCGGACGGCGGCAGCGCCGGGCGCAAGATGACAGAACAATAAATTCCCGCCGACTCCGTCGAGTGCCATTGATTGCTGCCGCGCCCGCGGCCGGCGGTTTGCTGCTCCGCAACGAAAACGCTACCCTCGGGAGCGCCGGAGCCTGCTGCTTCCAAGGCAAGCGTGTTGGTGGAACCCGCGCGATAGTAATGATGGATATGTCCGGCGACAATTGTTCCGCGAACGAGAGGTTCGAGCAGTTCCGGCAGAAGCAAATCGGGAACGGCCGTCAACTGATAGCCACTTGAGGGGTGGCCCGCGATCTCGACTCCCAACGTTCGAAGCTGCTGCACCAATCTCCAGACTTCCGAGCGCGTTGTTCCGATTTCCTGGGCGAGCTTGGTGCCGCTGATCACAACCGTGGGATAGTTCATCAACACGCGGACAATGCGGCCAAGTCGCGCGTCGGTCTGCTGTGAAGTGCCTGTAGCAGAAGCTGACTGTCGCGCTGAGCGGGTTCGAACAGGCATTTTGATGGGTGGAATTATCGAATACGCCACGGCATTCGGCAACAAACGCCCAGGTTGCAGCGCCTAGGCCGGTACTATGCGCAGGCTCAGATCGACTGCCGGGGCAGAGTGCGTGAGGGCGCCGACGGAGATGAAGTTCACCCCAGCGTCGGCGTAGGCGCGCACATTTTCAAGATTGATTCCGCCGGAGCTTTCAAGCGGAATGCGGCGCTCGGCCTGGGAGCAACGTTCGACGGCAGAGCGAGTCTCGGCGACGGGCATGTTGTCGAGCAGAATGGCCTCTGCGCCGTTAGTAAGGGCTTCTTCCAGTTCCGCCAGATTTCGCACTTCCACTTCGATGATCTGCGTTCCGCGGCGGTTGCGGTGTGCGCGCTCGAGCGCTGGCTTAATTCCGCCAGCGAGCGCAATGTGATTGTTCTTAATGAGCACGCCG
>DATBIE010000003.1:0-8581 GCA_036557105.1 Terriglobales bacterium | reverse complement strand
CACAAGTGGAATCAGCAATCTCCAAACCGGAATTAAGAAAAGCAAATAAAAGAGAAAAGTGATGCCGATCGGAGCCGAAGCAGGATACTGGCCTGTGCCAAGCAAGGCCACGAGGAGTGCGACAGCGAAGGGCCTTTTCAGGACCAGAGGGGTTTCTTCGGGAAGTTCCGCGAGTGGTGCGCGCTCAATATATCGTCGCAACCGGAAAACGCCAAGCAGCGCCAGAATGTAGCAAACTACTAGTCCAAAACTGGCGACCTTGTGCGCCCTCAAGAATTCTCCCGCAGTCGTGTACGAGCGGTCCAAGGATCGGTGGAAGACTCCATCGGTTGTTTGCTCAGTTTGCCGCAGCTGACGAAATTTCCAGAGCGGAAGGGTATCTGGTTGAAAGAGGCGACGACGACGCTGCTGTCGAGATTGACGAATGGCTTGCAACACATCCGAGATTTCCTGGTCCTGTCGCGTGATTTGGTTTTGCAGAACCAATAATGAATTGAGTTGTTCCTGCGCTTGCGACTGGACCATCCGAATCGCATCCAGCTCTTGCCGGACTCGATCAACGAGAGCCTGAATGCCGCGAAATTGGTTGATTTCGTTCCAGGTGGCCTGCCACTGCTGTTGCTGTGCTCCCAACAACTGGATCTGCTCTTCAAGCCTTCCGGCTTGAGCAGTAAGGTCCTTGCGTTGGGTTTGATATTCCAAGCTTCGAACTCGCCAATAGCGCAACTCGTCTTCCAGCTCCAAGGGTGTAGGCGCTCCCGTCAGGAGTTCTTTCGTCTGAACCGCGCGTGCCCCGATTTCTGTGCCGTCGTCTTCTGCCGTTTTCAAAGCATCCGAAAGTTCGGAACTAGGTAGCAGTTGAGTCCTGATTTCTTGCAAGAGCCGGTCTAAATCCGCCGCGCGGTCGGCAATTTTCGTCAGGTTAATAGCTTCGACGGATTGCGTAGGTGTCGATGGCGGGGACTGCAGCGGAGCTGATACCGCCTGGGAATGTCCCTGATTTTGAGAAGCGGCAATCGCTCCGGGTACTTGAGCCCGCAAGCAGCGGATGGGAGCGAGAAAAGAAAAAAGGACCAGGACGAGCGCAAAGCGACGTTGAGCCCCTGCGATAGCTAGAAAGCTATGTTCCTCGGCGACCGACACCCAGCGATGAACGGACCTTTGTTGCATCAAAGTAGCGCTTTCTGGCTGGATCAAGGTTCGACTGGTTGCACCCGCAAACGGTAATGCGAAGCAAATTCAGCCCGTACTGTTAGAACTAACAGACGCGACGTTTTGTCGTTCTTGAAGGGTTACTGAACTGCTTGCAATGGTTGACTGCGCGCAGTTCAACTTGACGTTGTTGGGAGCTGTCAATCGAGGGCGAGGAAAACTGACTGGTCAAACTGACAGTGATACCAAGAAATGTGCTCATGCTATTCACTCGCGTGCACTGTCGGGACGAAACCCAGCAAGACCTACAGAGTCACGCCTGGTTATGCATGCATCACTCAAAGAACCGGTAGGGCGATCCTAGGCCGCATGCAAATGCCAGTTCCAGCCTTGGACATAAATTTAAAGTCTCCATTTTTGGATGGCCTTGCTCCGTCCGAAGTCAAAACCATTTTGGCTGCAGCGATCCAGCGACAATTCCCCGCAAAGTCTGTAGTGGCGAACCAGGGCCATGTGGCTGAGCATCTATTCCTGCTGACCAAAGGACGCGCTCGGTTTTTCTTTCACACGCCCGACGGCAAGAAGGTCATTCTTCTTTGGCTCACACCAGGGGAAATTTTCGGCGGCTCCGCACTGCTATCGAATAGCTCGAGTTATCTCGTGAGCACCGAAACCCTTAAAGATAGCTGCATGTTGGTATGGGATCGGGCGACGCTTCGAAATCTCGTTGGGCGGTATCCCAAACTGCTAGAAAACGCCTTGCTCACAGCATCTGATTACCTGGGATGGTATATCGCCGCTCACGTTGCACTAATCAGCGACACAGCTCGGAAGAGGCTTGCCGGTGTCGTGATTTGTCTGGCACAGACCATTGGCAGAAAAGCTTCGACCGGTCAAGAATTCGACGCGACCAACGAGGAATTGGCTAGTGCTGCCTGCATCAGCCCGTTCACGACCAGCCGTTTGTTGAGCGAGTGGCAAGACAACCGTGCCATCGTAAAGCGACGAGGCAAGATAGTGCTTTGCTCCGCCGATCGCCTTTTTCTACATCCAGTCTAAGTTCGCCAACGCTTGCTTGCAGTTTTCGGATAACTTTTGACAATTTCGCTGAGATTCAACGAGAGATAGTGTGCTGGATCGGACTGTTTGTTTCCTTCGTTCTTGCTGAACCTATGCGGAGGAACGGAGACAGGGCGGACCTCGTCCGCCCTGTAACAGTCACTCGAACACGAAGAGATGCTCCTGGGTCGTTAGCTTCTCAGACCACTATATCTAGCAGCCACCGTCCGGATAAGCATTGTCATCGCGGATAGCGCACAGAACAACAGGCCGAGCAAACCGATGAGCGGAACGTTGCTTGCTGTTGTTGGTAGCTTCTGAGGTGGAGCTTCTGCCGTTTCGACGGGCTTCGGCGCCGGAACTGGCGGGGCAGCAGCAACTAGAATGGGAACGTCCGCTTTCGGCGGTGGAGGTGGTGGCGGCGCACTTCCTGTTCTGGAAACTTGCTGCGCTACTACCGTTTCGGGAACTTCAGTGACTCTCTGGGCAGAAATTCTCATCCCCTTCTTGAGGCCAAACGCGTCCGTTTCTTGTCCATCAACTGTGAACTTCTGGCCCTTGGGAATGTTGAACTTTTGGTTCTGCCCGTTTTCCAGCGTGAGAATGACCCAGTTAGGGGGTTGAACCTGCCATACCTTACCGGTGACTGTCTCCACGGTGGTCACAACTTTCGGAGTTGTGGTTGTTACAGTCTGCTTTTCCAACTTCATGCCGACCTTGGCGTCCCGGATGCTAACTGGCTTCCCGTCGACCATGAACGTCACGCTGTCGGGTACATTGTCGAACTCTTTTAGTGTTCCATCCTCGAGCTTCACGACTACCGTGTTTCCGCTGAGGTATACGATTTCACCTCGTTGGACGGTGACCTCTCTTACTGCTTCGCCGTGTGATTCTGTCTTGGTTGTTTGCACTTGCGCCAGCGATGGCAGAGTGGACGCAATGCATACAATGCTTCCACCCAGCAGGCACCGCAGGATCGTTCCTGAGTATTTGTTTGACGTCATCTTCCATTTCTCCTTGTCAGTATCAGTTTTTGGCATTCTTCCCAGAATTCGGGGCTTCTTTCGAACTGAGATTCGGCGGACGTGTGCTCTCGAGCGATGCCGTGACGATGAAACGCTGGGGAGCATGGCCCAGAAAGTAAAAAGGAAAGCAGGTGACTAGAGTCAGCGTTGACGTTGGTGTCGGATTCAGGACATAGGTATCCTCCGGCGTGACAATTTGTATGTCGCGTACGGTGTACGTGTCTGTGGCGCGCGGTCGCGTGAGTTCGATGACGTCGCCCGCAGCTATGTCTTTCAAGCCTCGGAAAAAGCCATCACGGTGACCTGCAATTCCCAAATTGCCTTGCTGGCCAATTTGAGCGGTGCCGAGAATCCTCCCCACTCCGCGATCGAGCGTGAGGTCATCTGTGCCGTCAAACACCGGCACCTCAAGCTCAAGCTTTGGAATGCGAAGAAGAGCGATGGGAACGCCGAATTCCGTGGTGAGGCTGTTCTTATAAGCCGAGATACGTTGAGCAGACCACATTCGGAAATCGGCAGGTGAATTTGGGAGCAGTTCTATTGATGGAGAGGTATTTTCGTTCGCCGGTTGGTCTATTGCCTCTAAAGCTCGGAACTGGGCGACTGCTATCCGTGAGCGAATCGTTCCGTAGAGACGCACGGACGCCCAGACAGCTAGCAAAATCAAGCCGAGAAAGAGAAAGATCCTTTCGGTTCTTCCGATCTTTAGTTCGGTGCCAGAGACACTCCTCATATAGGACCTGTTCTCACATGGCGACTCGTCCGAGTTGCTTCAAAGCGAGTGACTGCTGAAACCGAAACTGTAGTCGGGCGACGAGCTTCTTCAGGTTCTCTGCCCCGACACATCAGCACACTCCTGCAGACTTGGAGCGAGACGCGTGACCCTCGTGAGCGCGCCGACGTTACGAAATTTTTCGTGATGAGCAAACTGTCAAAAGTTACAGACCCATGGGGTGGATCTGGACGCCGATTTTGGGCGCGGGATTTCGGGCATCGCGATTTCGATGAGCTGAGTTCGACCAGCGAACGTATCTGCTTAGCTGGCACTTTTGCCAGTATTCGCACTCATCCGCTTGTTTTATCCAGAGCAATACGCAGAGGACGGGGAGCAAAATGACGATCCACAAACGCGGCCTTTGGGTTCGATTGGGAGCGATAGTGTGCTCGATTTCGCTTATTCCCTTCACAGTGACAGCGGATCAGGCCCCTCAGCAACCGGCTGCAGCACCCACCCAAGACGCATCCGCACAGCCAGACGCAAAGATCCCTAATGACCAATTGGACGCGTTGGTTGCGCCTATCGCGCTCTACCCAGATCCACTTCTCGCACAGGTTCTCGCTGCGTCGACATATCCCATCGAGATTGTTCAACTGCAGCAATGGTTGGAAAAGAATAAAGGGCTCAAGGACAAAGCGCTGCAGGACGCCGTAGCGAAGCAAGACTGGGATCCGAGTGTCCAAGGGATGGCCGCCATGCCAGATGTGGTCAAGCGCCTAGCGGACGACGTCAAATGGACAACCGATTTAGGGAATGCTTTCTTGGCACAACAGTCTGATGTCATGGATGCCGTCCAGCGGATGCGTGCAAAAGCCAAGGGCACGGGCAATCTAAAATCCAGTGACCAACAGAAAGTCGAAACAAAAGTAGTGGAAAACAAGACGGTCATCGTCGTTGAGCAAGCCGACCCGCAAGTAGTTTATGTTCCCAGCTATAACCCGACCGTTGTCTATGGGCCGCCAGTGTATCCCTACCCGCCAATCTCCTATCCACCTCCCGGCTACTACGCAGCAGGCATGGCAATTTCGTTTGGGGTCGGAATGGCGATGGGAGCGGCTTGGGGCGGAGGCTGGGGCTACGGTTGCGGCTGGGGCGGGAACAACGACATCACAATCAATAACAACAACACCTTCGTAAACAACTCGAACCGACAGAATGTCAACAATCGACAAAACGTCAACGCAGGCAATCGAACTGGAAACAACAATTGGCAGCATAACCCCCAACACCGCGGCGGCACGCCGTATGGTAATCGAGACACAGCAAACCGGTATGGGGGTACAGCTCGCGGAGACAGCATGGGCAATCGACAAGCGAACGCACGCCAGAACCAGGCGCGGCAGCAGAATGCCGGGGCCCGCGGTAACCAAAGTCAATTGGGTGGCGGCCAGAGGCAAGGCGCGAGTCTTAATGATCGTGCTGGCGGCAACGGCGCTGGCGGCGGAAATCGAGCAAACAGCGGCGCGCTGGGCGGTAGCTCAGGCTCGAATCGTAGCGCTGGCGGTGGTGGCGACCGAGTTGGTAACCGCAGCACTTCATCGGGCGGCGGCTCGAGCTCGAGAGGTGGCGGCGCATTCGGCGGTTCTGGTGGCATGAGTGGCAGCAGTGCGCGCTCGAGTGGATCGCGCGGTGCGTCCAGCATGGGGGCTCGCGGCGGCGGTAGGCGACGGGGTTAATGAAGCCATGATCCGACAAATCCAAGAGAAATCACGCAGACCTCAGACTGTCACATTCGCCATCATTCAAATCATCCTGCTCACTTTTTTGTCCGTGGCAATTTCCCAAGGTTCCTGGCGTGCGGAACCAAAACCATCAGCGCAATCTGAGCCGGCCCAAAAGGGATTCGCGACACCCAAGGAAGCCGCTGATGCTTTCATTCGGGCAGCGGAAGCTTACGATCTGTCGGCTCTGAAGGAAATCCTTGGTCCCGACGGGAAAGACCTAGTGTCCTCGGAAGACGCCGTCCAAGACAAGAACCGCGCAGAAGCGTTTGTCGCGAAGGCCCACGAAAAGAACGAAATTGAAATGGATCCGGATGATCCGGAAAGCGCGACCCTGATCGTCGGGGATGACGATTGGCCACTGCCAATTCCGATTGTCAAGAAAGACGGAAAGTGGTCATTCGACACGAAGACCGGCCGTGACGAGATCCTTTACCGTCGCATCGGCGCTAATGAACTCGACGCTATCCAAATCTGTCGAGGCTACGTAGAGGCTCAGCAGGAATATGCCTTAGAAAAACACGACGGCGCCGAGGTGAATCAATACGCGCAGAAAATCATCAGCACGCCCGGAAAACACGATGGCCTCGCCTGGCGAAACGAAGATGGCACCTTGGGAGGACCGATTGGAGAACAAGTGGCCAAAGCCATCGAGCAAGGTTACAGCGACCGAGCCAAGCCCTATCACGGCTACTACTTCAAGATCTTGAAGGGTCAAGGGCCAGCCGCGCCACTCGGGGCAATCGACTTCATGGTTAACGGAGCAATGATTGGGGGCTTTGCTCTTGCCGCAGCCCCAGCGGACTACCGCGTTACAGGCGTACAAACGTTCATCGTCAGCTACGAAGGAATCGTCTATCAAAAGGACTTGGGACCGGACAGCCTGAAGCAGTTCAAAGAGATGCAGGTTTACAACCCGGATCCGAGTTGGCAGCGCACAGACGATAACTGGTGAAATTCCGTCGGCGGATTTCCACGACAGTGAGCGAAAACCCTTACCAATACATGCGATCGCGCGGAACGAGCTTGTGGTCTCTCTAGGAGGAGATAAACAATGAAGAAGCTAGTGTTCGCAGTCACAACCTTGCTGCTGCTGGTCGCAAGCTCGGCAGTCGCACAGGATGTTCGGTACGACTTTGACAAGGACAAGGATTTTTCGAAATACAAGACTTACAAATGGGTGCCGATCAAGGACGCACAACAGCCCGATGAACTCACTATGAACAAAATAACTGCCGCGGTGGACGCCGAGCTCGCAAAGAAGGGTCTCACCAAAACTGATTCGGAAGATGCTGATCTCTATATCGGCTGCCAGACGGCCATCGGACAAGAGAAGCAATTTACATCGTACAACACCGGCTGGGGGTATGGTCCGGGTTGGGGCGGCGGCTGGTACGGCGGCGGCGGCAGTACAACTACGTACGGCTCGACGTCGACCGTTTATGTGGGACAGCTCGACTTAAGCATGTACGATCGCACCGCGAAACAAATGGTTTGGCGGGGCAATGCCTCGAAGACCCTGGATCCTAAGGCGAAGCCTGAAAAGAAAGAGAAAAACATAACGAAAGCAGTCGAAAAACTTCTCAAGAAGTTCCCGCCGCAGGAAAAGAAATAGCGGCTAACGATAAGCTCCTCGTAGAGTGCGCCGTACTGGTGATCGGTGCAAGAACACGCACCGGTCACGAGTTGGCTTGTTATCTTCAATCCAATCCATTTCGATCTTGTCATCGCGTTTCCCCAGCGGCGGCGTACAGAGAAACGCAAAAGCAGCTTTCTCAACGTAAAACTTTGCGTTCATTTCCTGTAAGAAATAACAGTAGTCGCCTTCGCGATACGTCGGGCAACGTACAAAGGCACCGGGATTTTGGTCAGCGGAGTGGCGATACGGGCGACCACTCGCGCCGAGCCCAAAACTTCAGTCCACGGCATTGCAAAGACACTCGAGTGCTGTGATCTCTACTGATTCCAATTCGTGCGTGCCAAAGCACGCAGCGAAACCAACAAAGAGGTGGGCGATGAGAAGGCAGGCTTTTCTCGGATGGCTGGCGAGCATCTTCCTGATTGCGGTTGTTTATCCAGGGGTGGCAATCGCGCAATCAGATGCCTCCAATCAAAATATTCAGGATTTGCGAAAACAACTCGATGAATTGCGCGAGCAAATGAATAAACTGCAGGCGCAACTCGATGCACAAGCTTCCAAATCCGCGACGACGACAAATCCCCCGGCGGCGCAGGCCGCACCTGAAAACGGCACGATTCAAGCGTCGGAAGCTCCAGCGCAAGCTCCACAGACGTCCCCTCACGTCGGACAAGCAACGTCAACTTATCAGCAATTTTCTGAGGATACTGTTGCTGCCCCGCGCTATGACAACGTACCTCTCGATCCCAAGTACCCGGGGTTTTTCAGGCTGCCGGGGACTCAAACAATGCTCAAGATCGGTGGCTACTTTAAGACAGATTTCATCTACGATTTGAAACCGGCGGGAAATACCGATTCGTTCATTCCGTCATCGATACCTATTCCTACGGTTGTTGGCGTCAACAACGCCACTGTCTCCATCCGTCCGACTCGTCTGAGCCTAGATTTCCGAGTCCCCAGCACGCAGGTGGGCGAGGTCCGCTTCTATCTCGAGGGCGACCTGTTTGGGACTAATGCAACGACTCCGCGGCTGCGCCATGCGTATGCTCAAGTGAAAAACTTCCTCGTCGGCCAGACCTTCTCGAATTTTATGGATCCGGACGGATTTCCGGACACACTCGACTTCCAAGGGCCCAATGGCATGGTTAGCGTCCGGAATCCACAGTTGCGTTATGGATTTGCGCTAAGTCCAAGCACTACCCTCTAC
>DATBIE010000002.1:0-11158 GCA_036557105.1 Terriglobales bacterium | reverse complement strand
CACATCGGCCGCTCCGCATTTCGTGCTCATTCCCTGCTGGTTCAATTTTGGAGTCGAGCTGCGGTTGCCATGCTTGGCAACGCGAACTCCCGCGCCAGCCACCACAAAGGCGGTCGCGGTGGAAATATTGAAAGTGCCGGCTGCATCACCTCCGGTACCGCAGGTATCGACCAGGGCGTCGCGCTCAGTGCCACTCGCATCGAGAACCGAATTGCCATGCACCGGAATCGGAGTGGCCGCGGCCCGAATCGCTTCCGCAAAGCCAACGATCTCTTCGACCGTCTCTCCTTTCATGTGCAACCCGACGAGCAGAGCCGAAATTTGCGCGTCCGAGCACTTGCCGGAGAGCACTTCACCCATAACCAAACGTGCTTCTTCGCGCGAGAGAGACTCGCGGTCAATAACGATGCGATGGAGGAATTCCAGTATCACAGGCTCAACAAAGCAGTAACAGAACTGCTCTCAAGGCGCAAGCCGTCTACTGGGAAGCGTGGCGTGAAGGCACAAGCCACTTACAAGAGCGGTTCAGGCATGGTCACCTGCATGGAGTTTTCATTGGCTTGCTGCAAGATCGTGGTTTTGCAGGCTTGTTTCTGGAACCGGCTGTCTTTCGCAGTTGAGAACCGTCTTGCGCTCTCCGCGATGATGAGTTCTGAACCGCGGCTCCATGGCTGCTACGGTACAGAGGGAGTAGAACAATGCTGCGTTTGCCGGTATTTGCATATTGAAATCCACGAGGCTGTGCACCAGAATTCCGCTGATCCCAACCAGCGCGGCAACCGAGACGGCGCCATTTGTGTTCGACGACCACTTGCCCGTTTTATGCACTCCTAACCGAATCGTAATCACCAGAAACCAGACCATCACTGCGAATCCCGCGATGCCTGTTTCCGCCAAGACTTGCAGAAAATCATTGTGGGCGGCGTTTACTTCGAAATCGGTATAGAAGCTGCGAAATCGCGGGTAAACGTCCGCAAACGTTCCTTGTCCCCAACCCAGCACCGGTCGTTCGCGCACCATTTTCAGAACGTCGCGGTCAATCTGCAATCGAACGTTGGTTGCCAGGTCGGACCGCGTGTCCGCGTCCAGCGTCGAAATTCGAGCAGTAACTTCGTGACCGCCAGTCCATGCAATGACTCCCAACATGGCAAGGAGAAAAGCACCCAGGAATAAGGCCACCCTGCGATTTCGATTTTCCCGACAGATAAAGAGGATGAAAACCGTGAGCTGCGCCAAGCAGGCGATCATGCCCCCTCGTGAGCCGGAAAGAAAAATTGTGGCGGCCATGAATGCCGATGCTGTAGCTGCCCACAAGCTCTCGCGTCGGTGTGCGAAGCGGCTGAACGCGAACACCAGTGGGATCGGAAAGAGCATCTCCATCAGCCCGGCGTAATGGTTGTGATTTACATATGGCCCATAAATCCAGCCACCAAAGCGCGGCGTGAAAAGCCAATAAAGCTTGTGCGGAGATCCGAGGTTCTGGACCACCGCAAAAACGGCAACACTCGTTCCGAAAATGATGAGGGTTTTCGCAATGACCCGCAGCTGGCGATTGCTCTTGAGCGTTTGCGGGATCAGAAAGCAGATGATCCCGTAGGAAATAAACAGTAGCACTTGCGAGTAAGTCGCGTGCCAATATGCCGAAGCTCGAGGCACCAACTGTATGCACAACAGTGTTCCAAAAGCGAGCATTGGACGAAACAAAGGACTCGAAAGCACGACGAATTGATTTGATTGCACTCTGGTGGCAATCCACGCAGCGAGTAACACGGCGGCCGCCGCCTGAAAGATAAAGAGGGCCCAAACATCGCGCCCGCCAAAAGCTAATGCACTGAACAACAGGAGAGCAGTTACGCCATAGAGGATGGAGTTGTCACGTGTCCGGTGAGACTGCACGGGCAGCAGGGAAAGCTCAGGAACCGGCAGTGGCGCGGTCACGGCTGCACCTTCTCGGCAGACGCGAGGTGATCGACCGCAACCAGTTTCAAATTGTCAACCCAAAGAGTACCGCGTATCGGACTCCCAGCAGGCACTCTGACAATATGGAGAACTAACAAGTGGGCATCGGCGCCGGTGGTGAAAGTCCCGCGTATTTGCGACCAGAAATTGGTGTCACGCAGCCCGTCGCTCGTAAAAAGATTTATTCCTGTGTAGAAGTCTGCAATCGCGAGCTTCGGTCCGCCTGCCCCTTCCATGTCTTCGGCTGCGTAATATCCGGAAAACTCGTACTGTGTATTCGGTTGGACCGGCACAAGTTGACGAATTCCGGCATCACTGATTCCCGGGCCTTCGAAAGATATTCGCAGAGAGCGCGACCCGGAATGTCCTTTGATAGGATCAAGGGCGAGAGTCACTTGAGGAATTTTCTGATATATCCAATCGAAGCCGCCGTTAAGGACATCCAGGCCGAAATCACCGTTGACAAGCAGGTTCTGTTCAGTTGGCTGATAGCCGCTTAAGCCGGCGAGACTTGCCGCTTGTTGCCACACGTGACTTGCTTGAACTGTATCGTGTTCAGCGAAGAGATATCGCACATAGTCAAATAAGAATTGCTTTTCGACCGGTTGTTGCAATGCAACAATTCTCTCCCAAAGTTTAGCTGCCGCATTGGTCTGATGATCTGACAACAGAATCGCCAGGAAGGGCTTGTACGCGTTCGCAGGAATAACGTTCTGCAGCAGCGAATCGATATCGGGCCGAACCCTCCAGCAAATTTGAATGGCTTGGGGCATCAGCGAGGGGTCACTTTCCATTACCTTCCGGTATTCACGAAGGGCATCGCCCGGGCTTCCCTGCGAGATGTACCGGTTGGCGAGCTCCCATGCCAGACTGCCCGAGTGTGGATTGGCCGCACTCGCATGCCTCAGAGACTCAAGTTGAGCTTGTGAGTCTCCAAGCATTTGCTCGGCACTCGCCCGGTCAAGCCAATAACTAGCCTCATGCGGATCTAGTTCAGTCGCGGTGCGTAGAAATGGGAACGCTGATGACGGGGATTGGCGAAGAAGCTCCAGACGCCCTAGGCGGTCGCCGTAGTCGGCGTTGAAAGGATCTAGCCGAACAGCCCAGCGCAAGCTACTCGCCGTCGTCATTGCAGAAAATTTTGCAGCCAGGAACTGAGTGATTGTTAATCCAACGTAAATCATGAGAATGAAAAGAAGGGAGAGTGAGAGCGCCAGCCGGTTGCTCGAACTTGTTTCGAGACCCATATACGGAGGCTACGCTCCTGAAGAGGCGGCGCGGCTGGAATCCTCGGGCTCTACATCGTCGTCGTAATAGCGGTGCCCGTATTTTCCCTGATATTCGTAGTAGTAGTAATAGTCGGGCGAACTGAGATCGACCGCGTTCAGCAGGACGCCGGAGACACGCGCGTTTACCTGCGACAGGATTTCGCGCGAGCGGCGCAGTGCAAGCTTCGTAGTCTGGCCGCAGCGGATGACGAGTATAACGGCGTCTGCAGAAGGTGAGAGCACAACGGCATCAGTCACGGACAAAGTTGGAGGTGTATCTACCACGATATGGTCATAACTCTCTCTCAAGACGGTGAGAATTTCTGACATTTGCGCGGAAGCCAGAAGTTCAGCCGGATTTGGTGGCGGCGTGCCCGCCGGCAGAATGTATAAGTTCGGAAGTATTGAGGAACGCAACGTAGCATCTTGCAGGGTCGCCCCTCCGGTGAGTACATTGCTGAGTCCGATCCGAGGCCCGAGCTCCAGAGTTTTGTGAATGCTCGGTCGTCGCAGGTCAGCATCGATCAACAGCACGCGTGTTCCTTTCTGCGCAAGTACCGTCGCCGTATTGATGCTCGTCGTCGTCTTGCCCTCTTGCGGCAGAGCGCTCGTAATCAGAATGGCGCGAGGAGGAGCGCCGACTGAACTCAGCAGCAGCGAAGTTCTGAGTGCCCGGTATGCTTCCGACATCTGGGACTGAGGCCGGGATTGCGTAATCAACTCCACCACCTCTCTTGAGGCCGCGACTGACAGACTTCGCGGTTTGACCTCCAGATTGTTCTTTGAGCCCAGTGGAATCATCCCTAGCGAAGGCAAACCCGAAATCGCTTGCGCTTGCTCCGGCGTGCGTACCGTGTTGTCAACGCCTTCCAGCAGGAATGCCAAGCCTACGCCCGACGTAATTCCCAGCATAAAGCCGAAGCCGAGATTCCGCGGAATGTTTGGTTCAGCGGGAGCACCCGGCGT
Organism: Terriglobales bacterium; assembly: GCA_036557105.1. Taxonomy (GTDB): domain Bacteria; phylum Acidobacteriota; class Terriglobia; order Terriglobales; family Acidobacteriaceae; genus Gp1-AA145. Next base: position 6,965 of record DATBIE010000002.1, on the reverse strand, counting down.
ACGCGCGATATCAACCTGGCGAATATTGTTTGAGCGAAGGCCGGCCGTTACACCGGCTTCTTTCAATTTTTGTAGCAGCCCCTCATATAAGGTGCGATTGGTCTCGAAGTCGCGCTTCAAGAAACTGTACTCAATGGCACTTTCGTTCAACTTGTTTTGTTGTTGCTTTTGCTCGTCCAGAGCAGCACGCAGCATGTTTTCGCGTTGCAAGGCGGCAAGATAGTCTCCATGCAAGCGCCCGGCGACTTTCTTCATTTCACTCTGAGTTTGCTTGTCAATTTCCTGGATCTGGTTGTTCAACTGGGCCAGCTTCGGGTATGCAGGACCAAATTGTGTGCTCAATTGTGCAATCTGGATTTGAAGATCGGCCTTTTGCGACTGTAGCTTGTCTAGCAGCGCGGAATTGCTGACTGAAGTCTTGTTCTGGGCTGCTCCTGCGGCGACTGCAGCGGCAGATTCAGCATCGCCGCTCTCGGCCAATCGGTACACCGACTCCTTCTGCATTCGTTCCGACTCTGCCGCAGTGAGTTCTTTGTTGAGCTCATCCAGCTTTGCCGTCGTAATGTTCTGCTTGTCGTCGATGCCAAGTATCTGATGATCTTTCTGGTATTTGACCAACTTTTCCTGCGAGGTCTCGACTTTCATCTGCAGGTCAACCAGTTGCCTCGAAAGCCAATCCGATGCCTGCATGGTGGATTCAAATCTCGTCTTAAAATTCTGCTCTATGTATGTAGTTGCTACCGTGTTCACGACTCGCGCAGCCAGTTCTTTGTTTGGGCTGCGAAAGTGTATGTCGATGATCCGCGTGTTCGGTTCTAGCATGACGCGCAAGTTGCTCTTAAAACTTGCGAGTAGGGAATTCGCTCGCGCCGAGTCGGGTTGTAACGCGTCCGTTGTGAGCTGAAGGGAAGAAGATTGTGGCTCACCGCTTCCGCCGAATTCCGGCATGTGGTCAAGGTTTAACTGCTTGACAACCTGCAGAGCCAGTAGGTCACTCCGCAGAATCCTAACTTCCGTGTCAAGGTCTGTCGGATCGTAATAGTCAAAGCCGGAGTAGTTCGAGTCGCGCAAGCTCTGGAGCATAGGATCAGGCTTGTTAATCGCGATGCTGCCCACCGCATCGTAGATGGGCGTCGTCCGCAGCGTGGCAATGAGTGACCCGCCAAATACAATTGCGAGGCTTCCCAGGATCACCCATTTACGCTTGATCAGAACGCGTAAATAATCGCGCAACATGGAATCGTTGCCGGCCAAAGTCGGATGATTCAGGGCCGTACTCCGGCTGAGTTGCAGCGATGGCGCCAGTTCGCGCAAGTTCTGAGCAATCGGGGTTACCGCTTGAGCCGGATCCATTGGCCTCTCTCGCGTTCATGCAGCCGAAAAACACTTCGCGCTCGGCAGGCACAGTTACGCTTGCTGTGCAGTATGGCAGAGAAAATCAGCGTGCGGTCGTAATTGAATTGGTTCCAAGCAGCAGAATCACTGACGATTAACAGGTACGTGTCGTCCAAAATGCTAGAGAGTGCGGGTGCCCTGAACACCCAATCGTTCGGCATCAACATGGGGGCGCGGAATGGACTGGAAGGACCAGGTGGTACTCATTACAGGAGGCACCGGGTCTTTCGGACGAAGGTTCGTGGAGATCATGCTCCGCGAATACCGGCCGAAGAAGCTGATCGTTTTCAGCCGCGACGAACTCAAGCAGCACGAGATGCGTGCGGCAGGTCTCGACCACGAAAGCCTGCGCTACTTCCTTGGTGACGTTCGCGATCAGCAGCGACTGGAGCGCGCTTTTACAGGCGTTACCGTCGTTATCCATGCGGCGGCGCTAAAGCAAGTGCCCGCCTGCGAGTACAACCCGTTTGAAGCCATTCAGACCAACATAACCGGCGGAAAAAACGTAATCGATGCCGCGATCAACTGTGACGTCCATCGGATCGTCGCACTCAGCACAGACAAAGCTGTGAACCCGATCAACCTGTACGGCGCGACCAAACTCTGTGCTGAAAAAATGTTCGTGCAGGCGAACGCCTACGCGGGCTCGCAGAGCACCCGCTTCAGTTGTGTTCGCTATGGCAACGTCATTGGAAGCCGGGGAAGCGTGATTCCAGTCTTCATGAAACAACGCGCTAGCGGACGAATCACTCTGACCGATGCACGAATGACGCGATTCTGGATAACGCTCGATGACGGCGTGCGCTTCGTAATCCGCTCTATTGAGCAAATGCACGGGGGAGAAATTTTCATTCCTAAGATTCCCAGCATGAAGTTGCTCGACATGGCCCAGGCGATCGCGCCTGATTGCCAGATCGACTGCGTCGGGATTAGGCCGGGCGAGAAACTGCACGAGATCCTAGTGTCGGAGGACGAGTCGCGCAACGCAATTGAGACTGAAGACATGTTTATTGTGCAGCCGGCACACCCCTGGTGGCGCAAGGACAATTGGAAGAGCGCTACTCGCTTGCCAGAAGGCTTTCGGTATACAAGTGATTCCAATACTCAGTGGCTCACCACCGAGCGGCTCTACGAACTGGTGGAAGGCTGCGCGCCTGCAGCGCCGCTCGATGAGAAACAAGTCCGTACGCGCCCCAACGCTTAGAATCCGATGACGACCACTACACCAACAAGGGAAACCCTGGCGATCCACGGTGGGACTCCGATGCGCGCGAACTTTCTTTCATACGGGCGTCAGTCGATCGATGAAGGTGATATTCAGGCAGTCGTTGATGTCTTGCGGTCGGACTGGCTGACTACCGGCCCCAAGGTTGAGGAATTCGAGCAAGCGTTCGCCAGCTATGTTGGCGCCAAACATGCCGTGAGCTTCAGTAGCGGAACGGCCGCATTGCACGGCGCTGTCTTTACCGCAGGAATTGGTACCGGCGATGAAGCAATCACCTCTCCGCTGACGTTCGCGGCAAGTGCAAATTGCATTCTCTATCAGGGCGGAACGCCGGTCTTTGGTGATGTTCGCGACGACACGTTGAACCTCGACCCCGAACTAACGGCGTCATGTGTTACATCTCGCACAAAAGCCCTCTTGCCAGTTGATTACGCCGGCCATCCGGCCGATCTCGACGAGTTCCTTCGCATTGCAGATCGTTACGGGCTCACCGTGATCGAAGATGCCTGCCATGCGCTCGGCGCCGAGTATCGCGGCAGGCGCGTGGGAAGCATTTCGCACATGACAGTCTTCAGCTTTCATCCCGTGAAGCACTTGACGACCGGGGAAGGCGGGATGGTGACGACCGAGAATCCGAAGTTCGCAGATGTGCTGCGCAGATTCCGTAATCACGGCATCAGTAGCAATGCGCGTGAACGCCAGTCATGGGGGCAATGGCACTACGACATCGCAATTCTTGGGTACAACTACAGACTGCCGGATATTTCTTGCGCGCTTGGCCTGAGTCAACTCACAAAGCTCGATGTCAACCTCGTTCGGCGCAGACAAATTGCGGAATCGTACAACGCAGCTTTCCGCGAACTTTCGGAAATTGCCTGTCCGGCAGTGGTGGACGATGCTTTGCCAGCATGGCATCTCTATCCCGTTCGGCTGGACCTTCGAAGACTTTCTGGGACCCAGGCCGAGATATTCTGCGCTCTACGCGCCGAAAACATCGGCGTAAATGTCCACTACATTCCGGTTCACCTGCACTCCTACTACAAAGATCGGTTCGGCTACCACGGAGGTGAATTTCCAGTAGCCGAGCGCGCATACGAGAGACTGATCAGTCTGCCGATGTTTCACGGCATGAGTGATGAGGATGTGCGAGACGTGATTCGAGCCGTGGAGTCCGTTGTCCACTACTACGCAAGGTGAGAAGATGAGCGTTCCACAGAGAGAAATTTCTGCCGGCATAAACACCGACACGCCTCAGTCAAAGATGTGGCAGGGAGAGTTCGGCCGCGCCTACTCTGACCGCAATATTCTGGGACCTGCAGAACTGGATTCTTTGTGGCTGGGAAATTATGGAGTTTCGAGAAGTGAAATCAATCGCATTTTCCTGGAATGCATTCCTAAAACCGCAAGTATCCTCGAAGTAGGCTGCAATGCCGGCAATCAACTGATGTTCCTGCAGGCCCAGGGATATACGGATCTCACCGGCGTTGAAATTCAATCATATGCGCTGAGTGTTGCGAAATCTCGTCTCAAGAATGTCGCCCTCAAGCAAGGTTCCGCACTGTGCCTACCGTTTGAGAACTGTTCATTTGACCTCGTGTTTACCTCGGGTGTTTTGATACACATTGCACCGGAGGATCTTCCACAAGCGTTTGCGGAAATTCACCGTTGCGCTCGACACTACATCTGGGCGACTGAATATTTCTCTCCAGAAGCCACTCCGGTCAACTATCACGGACACGAAAAATTGCTTTGGAAAATGGACTACGCCCAAATTTACCTTTCATTGTTTTCCGACCTTGAGCTTGTTCGCGAGCGGCGGCTCCGTTATTTGGGAAATGAAAACGTAGATACCGTGTTCTTGTTGAAGAAGAACCGCTGAAGGAGCATAAGTGAGGATCGTCGCAATTGTTCAAGCCCGTATGGGATCGACGCGCCTGCCGGGCAAGGTACTGATGGACATTGGGGGCGAGACGGTCCTTTCACGGGTACTAAAGCGGCTCTCTCGCGCACGGCAGATCAGCGAAATCGTAGTTGCTACTACAGTTTCATCAACGGACGACTTACTTGTGCAAGACGCCAAGCAAATTGGGGTGCGATTCTTTCGAGGTCCCGAAAATGATGTGCTGTCTCGGTATTGCCAGGCTGCCACAGCATTCAATGCCGACGGGATTGTAAGGATCACAGCGGACTGTCCGCTGATCGATTCCGGATTGGTCGACGACGTTATTGAGGCCTTCGCGAAGAATGGGCCTGACCTTGCTTGTAACGATTTTCCACGGACGTTCCCGCGAGGGCTGGATACGGAAGTTTTTACGATCCAGGCATTGCGGCGGGCAGAGGAACTTTCAATACTTTCACATCAACGCGAGCATGTGACTCCTGTTTTCTACGAGCGCCAGGACGTTTTTCGGATCCATTCCGTCTGCGCAGGCCAAGACTACAGCCGGAATCGCTGGACGCTTGATACTGCCGAGGACCTGGAACTGATCCGGGCCATCTATTCATACTTCGACAACCGTGATGACTTCACCTGGCATGAGGTCCTTGCGATGTTGGAGAACGCGCCCGAACTTGTTGCTATCAATAGTCATATCGTGCAAAAAACGGTCGATAAAACCGCTGCCGCTTTGTGAATATGCGAGTTCTGGTGCTCCATCCCGACGAGAACCCCAAACGTGCTGGCCATTCTCGTAACTGGGATATGGTGGTTGATCTTGCGAACGGCGGGCCAGCTTCGCATAGGCAGTACAGCGAGCTATTTCACTGTCCATTTGTCTCAGTTCCGAAAGCCGGACCTGCGGAATTCCGCAGAGTTGCAGCCGCCTTTGGCTTTGGGCAAGGCCGCCTTGTTGACGATCTCGGATTCGATTGGTGGAAGCTGCTCTCAATTCGGTTTTACGAGCAGATGCTGCACCTCTTTACGCTCGAAAGACTTTTCCAGACCTGCCCGCGCGAAGCGGAATTTTTTACCACCCGAAGCAGCTTTCAATCGCAAGTCTTGAAGTTAATCCGCCCAGGCCGCGTTCACGACCTCCCGCGACCTCCGGGCCGCTTCGCACGCGGAGCGCATGTCACGCGCCGGGTGCTTCGCCTACGTCCCCGGCAGGTGCTGGAAATTCTGGCAGACAAGTACGACGGTGATTACCGCATCCGTCGATCTTTTGTTCGATCGAGCAGACGCCTTCGAGGCCCGCTCGTGCTCCTTCCGAGCGCATATGAGAACGCCTCTCGGACGGCTTTTGCCTACGCCCGTGCCTTACCCGATGTGAATTTTCTACTTGTTGCAACTCGGCAGAATGCTCGCCTTAAAGCTTCTCCACAGAATGTTGCTCAGTCGCACCTTGCTTCCTATGCTCTGCCGAGCGGTGATAACCAGGAACTGACGCGGTTGCTGATGGCGTGGGAGTGCTTGCTTGATGAATTTTGGCATCATCATGAACTCTCGATTTTGATCAAAACCGGGTGTTTCGAGATAATGCCCCCTCTTCTGAAACAAGGTCTGGCGATCCGTGATTCATGGCTCAATGTGTTTGACTCAGAGCCGGTCGCAGCCGTCTTGAGCTCGGACGAAATGAATTGGCTTACTCGGCTGCCAATTCTGATCGCACAGAGGCGCGGGCTACCGGCGCTCGCGTGCCACCACGGTGCTCTCGACGTCAGGTATTCATTCCAGAAAACTAGCGCTGACAAGTTCTTGGTTAAAGGTGAGATGGAGCGGGACTATCTCATTGAGGTCTGCAACTGTTCTCCAGAGCAGCTCGAGATTGCAGCGCCGTATTCCGAAGTTTCAGTTCGGAATAAGCGCGCGCAGCAGTCGATCGTTTTCTTTTCGGAGCCGTACGAAAGTTTCGGTGGACGCGGTCGTGAATTCTATCGTGAGATTTTGCCCAACCTGGCGCAAGTGGCCGAGGAGTACGGATGCGAACTCGTACTTAAGTTGCACCCTTACGAAAGCTGGAGAGAACGGAGCCGATTGGCGCGCTCGGTTCTGCCGGTGCGACAACGTAAGTTGCTACGCGTGTTGGATGGACCACTCCGGAAGGAATTGTTGCGTCGGACCTGGTTCGCAATGACGATCAGCTCGAGCGCTGCACTCGACAGCGCGCTTGAAGATGTCCCGGTTTTTCTCTGCGAATGGCTGGACATCTCGTGCGCTGGATACACGGGAGAGTTTATAAAGTTTGGCGTGGCCAGGGAGCTGCCTTCCGCGAATGCGATCTTGAACGTCCCACAATTGTTGGCGGCTCACCAGAGCGTGAATACTCACGAGCTCTGGCAATCGGTCGAACCTGAACGCCTTCGACACCTGCTCTTTGGACACACAGTGATGTGCACCCATGATCCG
>DATBIE010000001.1:0-17475 GCA_036557105.1 Terriglobales bacterium | reverse complement strand
GAAGAGTTTTTCATATCGGGGCGCGACGTTAGCTGGTGGCTGGCGGGAACCTCGATGGTTGCGACCACGTTCGCGGCCGACACGCCCCTGTTCGTGTGCGGCGTTGTGGCGCGGCAAGGGATTGCCGGTAACTGGATCTGGTGGGGCTTCTGTGTTGGCGGAATGCTGACAGTGTTCTTCTTCGCACGGTACTGGCGTCGGGCGGAAATTCTGACGGACGTGCAGTTCTGCGAAATTCGATATGGCGGGAATCCGGCGGCGTTCCTGCGCGGATTCAAGGCGATTTATCTCGGGCTGTTTATGAACTGCTTCATCCTGGGCTGGGTGACGCGGGCGATGGTGAGCATCATCACCGTCATTCTGGGGCCGATGATCGCGGCAGGGCGCGTGGTTGATCTCGGCTTTCTTGGGCACTACACGCTGGGTGATCCTCGCAATACGGCGCTCGCAATTTGCGTTTTCGTGATCATTCCATTCACGGGTCTGTACACATTTATTGGCGGGCTGTGGGGCGTGCTGGTGACGGACCTGTTCCAGTTCATTCTGAAGATGGCGATGATCATCGTGCTGGCGTGGGTCGCAGTGGTGAAGATTGGGGGAATGGGATCGCTGGCAGCGCACCTGGAGGTGATTAACAAAAATATTCAGGCGACGGGGACGACGACTTCGAATCCCATGGCTTTTCTGCCTGATTTTGGGCATGGACTGCTGAGCAATGCGCTTTGGACATTGCCAGTGCTGACGTTCATTGTGTATCTCGGAATGCAGTGGTGGCTGGCGTGGTATCCGGGGGCGGAGCCGGGCGGCGGCGGATATGTGGCGCAACGCATGTTCAGCGCGAAAGACGAGAAAAATTCTTTGGGAGCGACGTTGTGGTTCAACGTCGCTCATTATGCGTTACGGCCATGGCCGTGGATCGTGACCGCGCTGGTGGCGATCGTGGTCTATTCGCCGCATGGCGGAATGCATCCGAGCGCGGCGTTCGCTGAAAACCCGGAGCAGGGATATGTAATGGTGCTGCGCGACTATCTGCCTCCGGCGCTGCGGGGACTAATGGTGGCGGCGTTTCTGGCGGCGTTCATGTCAACGGTGGGGACGCAGCTCAATTGGGGATGCTCCTATCTGGTGAATGATCTGTACAAGCGGTTCATGGTGAAGAATTCGACTGAGCGGCACTATGTGATGGTGAGCCGGCTGATTACGGTGTTATTGGTGCTCGCCAGCGGATACACAGCGGCGCAACTGAAATCGATTGGAGCGGGGTGGGAACTCGTGCTGAACATTGGCTTCGGGACAGGGGCGGTTTACATCCTGCGCTGGTATTGGTCGCGAATAAATGCGTGGAGCGAAATTTCGGCAATGATCGCGGCGGCGGTCGCGACAATTGCGCTGAACGGCGTTGCGTTCTCCGGCAACGACGCGCTGGTTTATGCGAAGAGAACGCTCATCACCGGCGGGATTACGACGATTGCGTGGCTGGTGGTGACGTTCATCACGCCTGCGGAAAGCGATGCGACTTTAATTGCGTTTTATAAGCGCGTTCATCCGACGGTTTACGGCTGGAGCCGGATTGCGGGCCTGGTGCCTGAGCTGCCGCACGTGAAAGATGTGGCCAGCAATGCCTTCAACTGGATCATGGGCGTGGTGCTGGTGTACGGGTGTCTGTTTGGGATTGGCAAGCTGGTGTTCGAGCAATGGTGGCAAGGAATTCTGCTGCTGGCGGCTGCCGGAATCGCGGGATATCTGATCTTCTGGGATTTGTCGCGCAGGGGGTGGGAAACGCTGTCGGGGAAAGACGTGGAAAGAGCCCCACAAGTGGCCAGCGCGGACTGAGGTTGGCGTGGCGTCCGCTGAAGCGGACTCGGTTTCGTTTGCCAGTTTTCCCACAGCTTACGCTGTGGGCTATTTATGTTTGGCGGCTTCGCGGCCGGCGTACGGAGCCTCTTTGCGAAGGATTTTCAGCTTGCGCGGTCTGCGAAGTTCGATACTCAACTTGAACCAGAGTCGGCCTTTGTGCTAGAAAATGCGGTATGCCGTTGGTTGACCCTAAGTTGACCGCGGCTTGATTCAGGGCCGAGCAAAAATAGAACCTAATTTGTGCGACATTGAAGGCAGTAGAAAAACAATGCCGTTAGCAAAATCCGGCGCCCCCGGAACTTCCTCCCAGTAGTTCCGCCGGTGTAAGACCTCGACCTCCTAGCCACGTTTTGGAGTTCGGATGTTGTTGTTGAGCAGGCCCGATGTGAACGGGAATTCTTCCCGTTGCCTTTCCCGCGTTCGACCCCAAGTTAGAGTAAGTTCCTTCATCTTCATCCACTTCGCAAATAATCATCACAAAATTCAGCTCACCGCTGGAGGAAGACATGGCGACGAATCTCGTCCAAATCGAGAACGATTCTGAGATCAAGCAGCGTCTAGAAGCCGAGCGTGCCCGGCTGCGCAAAATTGCCGGGCTCGACCAGCCCACGCATTTTCACCGTCCGATTGAACGGGCGTTCACTGCCGACCAGCGTCCGCACACCACGATCCTCTTCGGCGGGTTCACGTGGAAACATGAGGACCTGATTCGGGCCGTGTTTCAGGGCTGCGGCTATAAGTGCGAGAAACTTCCGGTGCCAGACGTTGCCGGCTTCCAGATCGGCAAGGAGTACGGCAATAATGGCCAATGCAATCCGACGTACTTCACTGTGGGCAACCTGGTGCAGTATTTGCAGTTTTTGGAAAAGGAAGGAATCCCTCGGCAGCAGATTCTCGACAACTATGTCTTCTTCACTGCGGGATCATGCGGGCCGTGCCGCTTCGGAATGTATGAGGCTGAGTATCGGTTTGCGCTGAAAAATGCGGGCTTCGATGGATTCCGCGTGCTGCTGTTCAAAGACAGCGACGGAATCAAGGCTGCGTCTGGCGAGCCTGGGCTGAAATTCACGATTGATTTTGGCTTCGGGATGTTGAATGCGTTGCACCTTGGCGACGTCATCAACGACCTGATCTATCAGATTCGTCCCTACGAAGTGAACAAGGGCGAGACAGACCGCGTGTTCCATGAAATGGTCGAGGGGCTTTGCGAAGACCTGCGCAACCGCAAAGCATTCGAGATCGAGCAGAGCGGGCCCGAATGGCTGAAACCTAAGGTCAAGAAGAACAAGATTCTACGCAACACCCTCAACGTCTTCGGTAAGTGGCACGAGCACATGTGGGGCAAGGATTATCTGGCCGCTCTCGAACACGCACGGGAAAGGATAAATTCAATCGAGATTGATCGCACTCGAGTGAAACCAACGGCCAAGATTACGGGGGAATTCTGGGCGCAGACCACCGAAGGCGACGGCAACTTCCACATGTTTGAATTCCTGGAGCGTGAAGGCGCACAGGTGCTGGTTGAGCCGATCGCAACCTGGGTTGCGTATCTCATGTATCAGGCCAAGGCGCATGCGAAGGCGAAATGGGGAGCGAAGCAGCCGTATAAGAACCCTGAGTGGTACGAGTTCAAGAAGGAGTTCGCGAACTATATCGGGCTGCGCAAAAAGCTGTGGGGGATCACCGTCGGCCAGAAGATGTGGAACTTTTTCTATCACCGCACGGCAGAGAAGATGGGCGGCATTACGCATCATTTGGCTCCGCAGCAGGAACTGGCTGATTTGGCCAAACCGTTCTACAACCAGCTGGCGCGCGGTGGAGAAGGTCATCTTGAAGTCGGCAAAAACATTTACTACACCATCCACAAACTGGCGCATATGGTGCTGGCGCTGAAGCCTTTCGGCTGCATGCCGTCCACGCAGTCCGATGGCGCCCAGTCGGCGGTCATCAACAAATTCAAAGACATGATTTTCCTGCCGATTGAAACGTCCGGCGAAGGCGAGGTCAACGCGCATAGCCGTGTGCAGATGGCGCTCGGCGAGGCCAAGGTCAAAGCCAAGGCCGAGTTCGAGCAGTGCCTGAAGTCGACCGGCAAGTCGATGGCGGAAATCCGCGAGTACATCAATGAGCATACGGAGCTGAAGCGGCCCTTCTATCACGTGCCGCATCGCGAAGGCGTTGCCGGCACTGCGGCTCAGTTCATTCTTCACGTGAGCGACAGGATGGACAAAGACACGCGGTTCTGGAAGAAATCACGGGTGCGGGTGGCCGAAACGGCACCGGCAATGTCCGGCGATTAAGAGCAATTTACCGCCGAGTTCGCCGAGAAACTCTCTCATTTACTCGGCGGTGCAAAAGCAGGTTTCTCACCGGTAAAGCGGTGCGGAATCACAGCAGTTGGGTAATACAACGGTCTTAGCGGGCAAGGTTTGGCTAAAGGCTAAGAGTTAACGGCTAAAAGCTTCTTGCGAGGAATGATGCACGACCACAGTCAAAAAGGTCCAGCGCTGATTCAGATTTCGGGGATTGAAACTAAGGCAGTCCGGCCAAAGCCGGTCGAAAAGCCGCATAACCACGTAACGAAATTCTTGGTCGGGCTCGATGTTGGGTCGACCACGGTGAAGGCAATCGTTGTCGACGCCGCGACAGACCAGATCCTCTGGCAGGACTATCAGCGCCACGAAACCAAACAGCCGGAGAAGACGCTCGAATTCCTGAAGCGGATGGAAGCTGAGGTTGGTATCAACGCGCACAATACGCGCATGTTCCTGACCGGATCGGGCGGTGGCGGAATTGCAGAGCAGGTCGGCGCGAAGTTCGTGCAGGAAGTAACGGCGGTTTCGCTCGCGGTCGAGAAGCTTCACCCCGAGGTCTATTCGGTCGTTGAGCTCGGCGGACAGGATGCCAAGATCATTGTCTTCAAAGACGACGAGGAGACCGGCCGGAAGAAGAAAATCCCGTCAATGAACGACAAGTGCGCCGGCGGTACGGGAGCTGTCATCGACAAGATCAACGCCAAGCTGAAAATTCCTACGGTTGAGCTTGGAAACCAGGGCTACCACGGAATCAAGTTACACAAAGTCGCAGGCAAGTGCGGCGTGTTTGCCGAAACCGACATCAACAGCCTGCAAAAAGTTGGCACGCCCCCGGACGAACTGATGGCGTCATTGTTCGAAGCGATTATCCTGCAGAACCTGAGTGTTCTCACTCGTGGCCACACGTTGCGTCCTCATGTGCTGTTACTTGGCGGGCCGAACAGCTTTATTCGTGGAATGCGTGAAGCCTGGCAGGCGAACATCCCGCGCATGTGGAAGGAACGCAAGGTCCAGGTTCCCGATGGCGCAAAACCAGAAGACCTGATCAAAGTTCCGCAGAATGCGCAATATTTTGCCGCGATTGGTGCGGTTGAATTCGGCAAAAGCGAAGAAGAAGCCATCGGTTGCTATCTCGGATACGAGCAGCTCATCCACTACATTGAATTCGGCCGCCAGGAGGAAAAAGCGAAATCGGGCGGCAAGGGCCTGGTCGAGAACCCAGCGGATTTAGACAGCTTCAAGGAAGCATATCGCCGCAAAAAGTTCACTGCTGGGACGTTTGCAAAAGGCAGCACGGTCGGCGGTTTTATCGGAATCGATGGGGGCTCCACGTCCACAAAAGCCGTGCTGTTGAATGAAAACGGAGAAATTCTCTGCAAGTCATATCAGCTCTCAAACGGCAACCCGATCCAGGACACCATCGACATGTTCGAGAGCCTGCGCGGGCAGGTCGAAGCGCAGGGCGCAAACATGGAAGTGCTCGGGGTTGCGACGACCGGTTATGCAAAAGACATTCTGAAGGATGTTCTGAAAGCCGATGTCGCACTGGTCGAGACCGTCGCGCACACGCAATCGGCGCTGAAGTTCTATGACGATCCGCACGTGATCGTCGATGTCGGCGGACAAGACATCAAGATCATCATCCTGCACAACGGGCGCGTAAAAGATTTCAAACTGAATACGCAGTGCTCAGCGGGCAATGGATATTTCCTGCAATCGACTGCTGAAGGGTTTGGTATTGACGTAAATAAATACGCCGATCTCGCCTTCTCCGCCAAGGCGATGCCGGTATTCGGTTATGGCTGCGCGGTGTTCATGCAGTCGGATATCGTTAATTTTCAGCGGCAAGGATGGCAGGCACAGGAAATTCTCGCTGGGCTAGCTGCGGTGCTGCCGAAGAACGTGTTTCTCTACGTTGCGAGCATTCCGAATCTTGCAGCCCTCGGCACACGATTCGTTCTCCAAGGCGGAACGCAAAATAATCTCGCCGTTGTGAAGGCCGAAGTCGATTTCATCCGCAACAGCTTCCGCGCGGCGGGAAAGCAGCCCGAAGTTATCGTGCATGAGCACTGCGGGGAATCAGGCGCAATTGGCGCTGCCGAAGAAGCTCTGCGGCTTTGGAAGAATGGCAAACAGACGACGTTCGTGGGCCTCGACGCTGTTCGACGAATCGAATACCGGACAACGCGCAATGAGTCTACACGCTGCAATTTCTGCAAGAACAATTGCCTGCGCACGTTTATTGACGTCCGCACCGAGCCGGCAAAAGAATTCATTCCAATCCAGAAAATCACCAAAGTCCCGTTGATGAAGGGCGAGCAGCGGCTGATCATCGCTACTTGCGAAAAGGGTTTGGTCGAAGATGTCAACGAGATGAAAGACATCAAGGCCGGACTGGACAAGCTGCGTGATCAATATCCGAATTTTGTCGACTACGCTTCAAAGGAAGTTTTCCGCCCGACCAATGCGAAGAACATCGCAGATCCACTGCCAACCGCAGGCTTCCTGGGGCGGTGGAGCAAAGAAGCAAAGGAACGCCGAGCGCTGATGGAGAACCGGAGCAAAATTCGCATTGGCATTCCGCGCGTGCTGAATATTTATACTTACGCTCCGCTATTCAATGCTTATTTCGAGAGCCTGGGAGTGCAGCCGGAGAATATTATTTATTCCGACTACACCAACTCAGACTTATATCGAGCGGGCGCGAGCCGGGGCGCAATCGATCCCTGCTTCCCGGCAAAGATCGGGATTTCGCACGTCTACAACCTGGTGCAGGAGAAACACCGCAAGAAGCCGCTCAATGTAATCTTCTTCCCCATGTACGACGTGCTGCATACCTCACTGGTGAACCTGCAAGGCTCGAATGCGTGCCCGACCGTAACGGCGACGCCAGAAACCGTGAAGGCTGCCTTCACCAAAGAGAACGACGTGTTCGCCGAAAATAATGTTAAGTACATCGATCCGGTGCTTAACTTTGCTGATCGCAAACTCTTTGCATTCCAAATGCTGCAGTCGTTCCAGTCCGTTCTCGGCTTATCAGACGAGGAAAACGATCGCGCATGCGAAGCCGGTTTCGCGGCGCTGAAGGAATATGAAGCGAGCATTCGCCGCCGCGCACGCCAGGTGATGGATCAGCTCGAGCGCGAGGACCGCATTGGTATCGTCATGCTGGGGCGGCCTTATCATCACGATCCAGGACTGAACCACGAGATTCTCGACGAATTTCAGAAACTTGGGTATCCGATTTTTTCGCAGAACACTCTGCCGATCGATGAAGATATGCTTGAACGGCTCTTCGGAGAAGAAGTGCGCGCCGGCGTAATCACGAGCCCGCTCGACATCAGCGACGCATGGAAGAACTCTTATTCATGCAGCACCAACCATAAGGTTTGGGCGGCGAAGTTTACGGCGCGGCATCCGAACCTGGTTGCACTCGAGATATCCAGCTTCAAGTGCGGTCACGATGCACCGATCTATGGCGTAGTCGAGGGAATTATCGAAGAGTCCGGCACGCCGTACTTCTGCTTCAAAGATCTCGACGAGAACAAGCCGACAGGATCGATCAGAATTCGCGTCGAGACGATTGACTACTTCCTCCGGCGGTATCGTGAAGATGTGATCCGCAAGCGCAAGACTTGCGACGATATCGAGAAGCAGCTTGCCGAACTCGAAGCGCAGTTGCGGCGGGAGCGCGGATTAGTCTCCAACCCTGACTCAGTGGTGCCAGTTTTCGAGAATGAAGACGCTCGCGAATTGCAGGAGATGGCGGGAGACTAGGACCAACAGGAAAGGCCCTTCGTAACGGTCGCGCTCACGCACGCTTTGACTGCCGCCCACGTTCTACGCAGCCGTAAATGGCCGCTCTTCCACGAGATATGCATTTCGTTGGTCTCCATCACAAAACGTTTCCCTTCAGAAACGTACCCTGCCCTTTGTCATCCCGAGCAAAGAAGTTCAATCGCTCGCGAATGAACTTCGCAAACGAGGGATCTGCATTTTGGAAAGTTTCAACTGCAGATCCCTCGGCGCGCATGATGAGTCTTCGACTCGTCATTGCTTGGGATGACATAGGATCGTCTTAGTGGTGTCGTCCACGCCGGCCAATTTGAACAATTTGGTCAGACTTGATGTGCCCGGCGAATCCAGTTACGCTCAAATCGCATGATTCTCGCGGGCGACCTGGGCGGCACGAAATGCAATCTGATTCTGTTCACGGTTGAGGGACGGCATTTGCGGCCGGTCCATCAGCACAAAGCCCGCACCGCTGATTTTTCCAGCATCGAAAACTTTCTCGACGATTTTAGAACACAGGCTTCGGACGCAGGACATCCGCTCGAAGCAGGGGCACTGACTGCAGCCGGGTTTGGCGTTGCCGGCGCCATCGTGAATGATGAGGTTGTCTGCAATAACCTGCCGTGGACCATCAATCGAAGCCGAGTAGCTGCAGCATTAAAGTTGTCCCCGCAAAAAATTGCGCTGCTCAACGATGTGGAATCGGCGGCATCGAGTTTGTTGTCGCTGGATGAGAAGGACCTGCTGGTATTGAACCCGGGAACTCCGCAGCCGCACGCGCCCAAAGTCTACATCGCCGCAGGAACCGGCCTCGGCGAATCGATTTTGTTCTGGAACGGCAACCGGTACCAGGTTTCCGCGTGCGAAGCCGGATTGACCGACTTTGCCCCGGGCACCGAACGGGAAATATTGGTGCTGCAGAAACTCCTGAAGAAAATGCCGCGTGTGTGTACGGAGGAAATCGTCTCCGGACGCGGCTTTCGAGTGATTCACGAAAGCATCTTCCCTGAAGCGCACCATGCATTTTTCGACGATCCTGCTGCCGATTCGGCGGCGAAGATCACACAGCAGGCGTTTGCGAAGACCTGTCCGGCGTGCGCAGAAACGCTGCACATGTGGGTGCAGGCGTATGGCTCCGAGGCGGGGAACATGGCATTGCGAGCGCTACCGTTCGGCGGAGTCTATATCGGCGGCGGAATCGGGCTGAAAATTCTCGACAAGATGAAGGACGGGACGTTTATCCGCGCGTTCTGCGATAAAACCAAACTCAACGCTGAACTGGCTCGCATTCCGATCTATGTGGTGTTGAACCACGATGCACCGGTCCTTGGCGCGGCGTACGCGGCCCTCGCATCTTCGTAATCAACTGATCACGCAGCTATTCTTCTTGCGTCCATTTTTCGCCGAGATTATGCTGGCGTCCTTCCCCAAAAGTTCAGGCGACCACGGAAGGATTCTCATGGTTCCCTTCGACGGCCAGTTCGCCGAAAGCGTCATGCTTCCGCTCGCACAGGCCGCCTATGACAGCACGCAACCGCCTAAAGGTTACGTTCCTGATCAGACGGCTTTCGGAATAGTCGCCAATCCGCACCACCCAGAGCTGCAGAGCCGACTTTCAAAACTTGATCCCGCAGAGCAATCCAGACGCCAGAGAATGCTCGCGAGCATGCTGGAACAGCCGGCGCGCCCACCAGAGGGAGCTCTCGATTCGGCCGAGCCCAGGCTCGCGGCAAGCGCCGCTCCGAATTTGCACCTTGGTTGGTTCTGCGTGGACGAACCGGGAAGTAGGTTGATTGTCGCTTTTCGCGGCACGCGTTTCATTGGCGACTGGCTGAAGGATTTCGATTTCCTTCCAGCGCCATATGCGCCTGCGCCGGGAGGTGGCACAGTACACGACGGTTTTCAATTCGTTTATCTTGCGGTGCGCGAGAATTTGATTGCGTTGGTGAACAAGTATTCGGTCGGTTATGAACACATCTTGATCACCGGCCACAGCCTCGGAGGGGCACTCTGTGCTCTGGCTGCTCCGGATTTACTCAATTCCCACCCGAAACTTCAGCCGACGGTTTACACCTGGGCCGAACCGCGGGTTGGGAAAAGTGACTTCGCCAAATTTTACGACGCGCGTGTGAACATCTGTTATCGCATTGTGAATTTGTGGGATGTGGTGCCGCACTTGCCGCCTGAACTCGCCGCATACGAGCATGAAGGCATCCAGGTCACGATCGATAGCGGATTCTCTTTCGATGTCGCGCACAATCACATGCTGAAGACGGGCTACGTGCCGGGGATGCACAAGTGGAACCAGGACCATCCAGTGCAAACCACGCGGCAATTTGGAAGGATGGCGGTGCCGGCGCTGGTGGGGAAGGTGAGATAGGGAAAAATCAAAATTCGTGCTACTGAGAAGAATTCAGCAACCCGGGAGGGCGGTCGAGACATCCAGACTAGCGGGGAATGTAATCAACTGGGGCACCCAAAGGTGATGCAGAGGTGCGGAGACTTACCAATAAATGCTTGATCGTATCTACTACGGCGGTGCTCTCGACGCTTCTCTTATTAGTTCACGGGACAGCTCAAGAACGCACGGCACCAATGCCTCCCACTATAGCCGAAAAGTGCTCATTCTCTGACGCAACCACTATCAGCTTTGGACATGATGCCGCGGGAACAGACTCCGGCGCGCAGGTGTGGAAGGCGGGCGACTACGAGGCGACCGCATTTCGCGCCAGTGCACGAGTGATCATTCCGCCAATGGAAAACCGAATAGAGATCTCGCCCGGACTGTACACGATTTTCGTGTATTCAAGCAAAGGCGAGCCGTGGACGCTGATCGTCAGCAAGAAGGCACCGAAAGCTGGCATGGCTTATCCGGGCGAGCGGTTCGACGTGGGACGTACTCCAATGGGCTTCGATGATAGCCGGCGGCAGCCCGCGAAAGGCGTCAAAATCGGTTGCGCGAATTGGGGACACGATCAGAAGAACCCGATGTTCGTTTACATAGAATCGGGTACACATGTTGCTTATGCGAAGATCCAGACGATAATCCGCTACTGCGGACCGTTGCAAATTACAAAGGATCGGGCGAGTGTCCAACCCACAAGTCTTGCTGAGCTACCGTGGAAGAGCGGCCATTTATGGCCGCGTTCTGTCGAGATTTGAGAAAGCGCGCTTTAGCGCGACAGGCCCTGAAGGGCATTTGTTGTTGCGCTAACGCGGCGCTGAAGCGCCGCTCTTCCACATCGCGATTGAGAAACGGAGTCACAACAAAAGGTCGGACAGCCAATGCCCGACCAAACAAGTCTCTCGACACTGACTACCGTCGACGTTGAGAAAGCGCGCTTTAGCGCGACCGGCCCTAAAGGGCTTTTTTTTTCGCGCTATACGCGGCCCTGAAGGGCCGCTCTTCCACGTCTCGATTGAGAGATGTATTAGAAACAAAAAAGGTCGAACAAGTCTGTCCGACCTTCATGACTTCACGCGAGCCGAATCTACTCTTTTTCTTCCTTTGTCTCTGCAGCCGATTCGCCCTGCTCGCCACCGGCTTGAGCCTGCTGCTGCTCGGCTTCTTCCATCGCCTTGCGAGTTTCTTCGGCCTTCTTGGCGCGGAGTTCGGCGCGCTTCTGGCGTTTTTCGTCGAGGACCTGCTCGCTGCCGAGCAGTTCGATAAAGGCTTTGTCGGCGCCGTCACCCTTCTGCCAAGCGGTGCGGACGATACGCGTGTAGCCACCGTTGCGGTCGCCGAAGCGTGGCCCGATGGTTTCGAACAGCTTCTTCACGGCTTCGTCGGTCATAAGATACGAAGCTGCCTGGCGGCGGGCAGCGAGGTCTCCGCGCTTGCCGAGCGTGATCATCTTCTCGACAGACGGGCGAAGCGCTTTCGCTTTGGGAACGGTGGTTTCAATCCGCTCTTCAATGATTAGTGAAGTAACCATGTTCCGCAGCAGCGAGCGGCGGTGCGAGGTGGTACGTCCGAGTTTGTAGCCAGATACTTTGTGACGCATAAGAACCCCAAATCGGATTATGGGGGACGGGCGTCCCCGCCCGTCGTGCACGGGCGAGACGTCCGTGCCCACAATCTCTAATCAATAGTTATCGTCCGGACCGTAGGCTGAAGCCGGGAGCGGAACGTTCGACGTTGGGCCAGGGACTGCGTTCCCGTGCTCGTCGATCTTCATGCCCAGGCTCAAACCCATGGTGCCGAGAATTTCCTTAATTTCGTTCAGCGATTTCCGCCCGAAGTTTTTCGTCTTCAGCATTTCGGCCTCGGTCTTCTGCACCAGCTCACCGATGGTCTGAATGTTCGCGTTCTTCAGGCAGTTGTAGCTGCGCACCGAAAGCTCGAGCTCTTCAACCGAACGGTTCAGGTTCTCGTTTTTGATCTCGGGTTTGCGGTCTTCGGTCGTGGTTCCGGTCTCAATATCTTCCTCAAAGTTGATGAAGATATTCATGTGGTCTTTCAGCAATTTTGCCGAAAGGCCGATCGCATCCGCCGGAGTGATGGAGCCGTTGGTCCAGACTTCCAGCGTGAGCTTGTCATAATCGGTGATCTGGCCGAGGCGCGCGGCTTCGACCGTGTAATTGCACTTGCGCACGGGCGAGTGGACGGAATCGATCGGAATGAATCCGATGCCGAGATCTTCATCGAAGTTCTTGTCGGCGGAGACGTAGCCGCGACCGCGTTTCAGGCGCATTTCCATGTCGAGTTTGCCGCCTTCGCTGACGGTGGCAATGTAGACGTCTTTGTCGAGGACTTCGACGTCGCCGTCGGCTTCGATCATGCCGGAGGTAACAACACCCGGCTGATCGGAGCGCAGGTAGATCGCCTTCGGCGCATCGCCGCTCAGCTTGAACGGGACCTGCTTCATGTTCAGGATGATGTCGGTCGCATCTTCCACCACGCCGGGAATCGACTGGAACTCGTGCAGCACGCCTTCAATCTTGACGGCTGTGACTGCCGCGCCTTCGATCGAACTCAGCAGCACGCGGCGAAGCGCGTTGCCGATGGTGGTGCCGAAGCCGCGCTCAAACGGCTGCGCCCAGAAAGTTCCGTACTTATCAGTTAGGGTTGAATTATCGACTGCGAGGCGTTTTGGTTTTTGAAAACCCTTCCAAAGCATTTGTTTCTCCTTCGGCCATGTGGCTCGATTGTGACTCGCTGAGAGGTCCAACTCAGGTCGTTATCACAAAAGGCTGATCTGGCACGAAAAGTGGACCAGAAAACCACTTTCAAAGTTTTACGTTTCAAGGTTTCAAATTCAAACCTCATGAGACCCTGGAAAATTCGAAACTTTGAAACTTTCTTACTCGAACGTTTTACTTACTGTAAAGCTCAACGATCAACTGCTCATTTACCGGCAGCTGAATATCTTCACGTTTGGGCAGCGCGGTTACGCGGCCTTTGAAATTATCGCGATCGATTTCGATCCAGGCCGGCGGATTCGCGTGTGCGGCGAATTCCTTTGCTTGCTCGAGAATCGGCAGCTTGCGGCTGCTTTCACGAATCGCGACCTCTTCACCGACCGCAACCTGATAAGACGGAATGTTCACCTTCCGACCATTGACCGAGACATGGCCGTGACGCACCAACTGGCGCGCCTGGCGGCGCGAGATGCCGAATCCCATGCGGTAGATCACGCTGTCGAGGCGGCGCTCCAGCTGTTGAAGGAGCATTTCGCCGGTCACACCCTTGGTGCGGGCAGCCTTCTCGAAATAATTGCGGAATTGGCCTTCCTGCGTGAAGTAAATGCGCTTGGCTTTCTGCTTTTCGCGCAACTGCAGTCCGTAGCCGACAATTTTGGCCTTGCGATCTTTGCCGTGCTGGCCGGGAGCGAAATTACGCTTCTCAACCGGACATTTGTCAGTAAAACATTTCGGCCCTTTGAGGAACAGCTTCATGCCCTCGCGGCGGCACAAACGACACACTGCATCTTTATAACGTGCCAAGTTTGCTTCTCCTATTCAGTTTGCGTCCAGTTTACGGGTCTGGCGAACCTGTCATCCTGGACAAAATCGAGTTTCGAATGTTTCAAAGTTTCGGATCGTTCACCTTGAAATATTAAAACTTTGCAACCTTGAAACCTTATACGCGCCTTCTCTTCGGCGGCCTGCAGCCATTGTGCGGAATCGGCGTGACGTCTTTAATCGCGCGGACTTCGATTCCCGCAGCTGACAGTGCGCGAATCGCCGACTCGCGGCCCGATCCCGGACCACTGACTCGCACTTCAACACTGCGCACACCATGGTCGCGCGCCATATTGGCGGCGTTCATTGCCGCCTGCTGCGCGGCGAACGGCGTACCTTTACGCGATCCGCGGAAGCCCAGCGAGCCCGAACTCTTCCACGAGAGCACATTGCCCGCCTGGTCGCTGATGGTCACAATCGTGTTATTGAAAGACGCCTGAATGTGCACGACGCCAAAGGACACGTGCTTGCGTTCCTTCTTCTTGAAGGTTTTCTTTTTGCCCTTCTTCTCCGGCGCTGCTGCGCCGCCCGCTGCTGCTGGTTTTGCCATAGAACCTCAAGTTTCAAGGTTTCGAGTTTCAAAGTTTCAAGGAGGAAATCTTGAAACATGTGAAACATCTGAAACCTGCTTTATGTCTTTGCGCTCGCCTTCTTCTTGTTCGCTACGGTTCCCTTGCGCGGACCCTTACGGGTGCGGGCATTGGTGTGCGTACGCTGTCCACGGACCGGAAGATTGCGGCGATGACGGAACCCGCGATAGGAGCCGATTTCGATAAGCCGCTTAATGCTCATCGAAATTTCCTTGCGCAGATCGCCTTCAACCAGACCTTCGCCTTCGATCACCTGACGAATGCGGTTGACCTCATCTTCGCCGAGTTCTTCGACCTTCTTCATGGGATCGACGTTCGCCTCCGCAAGAATGCGGGTCGAGCGCGGAACGCCAATTCCGTAGATATAAGTCAGCGCGATAAACGACCGCTTGTTACGTGGAAGATCGACGCCTGCAATGCGTGCCATAAATGACCTCAGCCCTGTCTTTGCTTATGTTTCGAATTGACGCAGATCACCCGCACCACCCCCCGGCGGTGGATGATTTTGCACTTGTCGCAAATTTTCTTAACGGATGCCCGTACTTTCATAACCAGCCTTCAGCCACCAGTTCTCAGCCATCAGCAAGAGCTGAAAGGCTGCCCCGAGGCTATTTATATCTGTAAACAATCCTTCCGCGATTCAGATCGTAGGGCGAGAGCTCGACCGCGACCTTGTCCCCAGGCAGAATGCGGATGAAATTCTTGCGCATCTTGCCGGAGACATGTGCCAGAACCTGGTGCTTGTTTTCCAGTTCCACCTTGAACATGGCATTTGGCAGCGGTTCAAGGACCGTTGCCATAACCTCAATCGCGTCTTCTTTGCTCATCGACTCCTTGCGTTCTCTATTGCGTCAAAATCACTGGGCCATTTCTCGTTACTGCCACACAGTGTTCGAAATGTGCACTGGAACTGCCGTCGGCGGTGACGGCGGTCCACTTGTCTTCCAAGACCCGCGCTTCCGGGCCGCCGGAGTTCACCATCGGCTCAATCGCAAGCACCATGCCTTCGCGTAGCCGTGTACTGCCGCCGTTCGAGCGGAAATTCGGGACCTGCGGCTCTTCGTGCAGCTTGGTTCCGATACCGTGACCGACGAATTCGCGCACCACACTGAAGCCGTTTGCTTCCACGTATTCCTGCACCGCCCCGCCAATATCGCTGACGCTATTCCCCACTTTTGCCTGCTCAATTGCCTTATAGAGCGAAGCCTCAGTGACTTCGAGCAGCTTTTTGCGTTCCTCGGAAATCTCGTCGCCGACCGCAACGGTGAGCGCCGCGTCGCCGTAATATCCATCGAGCACTACACCGCAATCGATCGAAACGATGTCGCCGGCTTTCAGCACTCGTTTAGCGGACGGGATCCCGTGTACGATCTCTTCATTCACGGATGTGCACAAGACGCAGGGGTAATCGTAATAACCCTTGAACGCTGGTTTGGCGCCGAGTTCCTTCATTTTCTTCTCGGCCGCTTTCTCCAGATCCATGGTGCTGACGCCCGGCGCCACCATCGTCTTCAGCTCGTCCAGAACCTGACGGACGATGTGGCCGCTGCGCCGCATCTTTTCGATTTCCGACTGCGATTTGCAAACAATCGCCACGCCTACAATCCTTTGCCTTCGTTCCCGCTGGCCACGCCACACGCGCGACCGTCAATTTCTTTAAGGATCGCCTCGGTCACCGCGTCAACCGGCTGATCGCCATCGACCGTGACTACCCGCCCGAGTTTCTCGTAGTACTCCGCTACCGGCTTAGTCTGGCGCTCGTATGTATCGAGGCGTTCGCGAATGACCTCGTCGCGGTCATCCTCGCGAATGACCAGCTTCGTGCCATCCTTGTCACAGATTTCGTCAACCAGCGGCGGATTGGAATGGACGTTGTAGATCGACCCACAGGTGGGACAAGTCCGCCGTCCAGTGATCCGAAGCAACAACTTATTATAATCCACCTGAATACGTACAACAATCGGCAGCCACGCTGCCCATTTTCCGCTATCGAAGAACTCAAATTTCAAAAACGCGTCCAGCCACGCCGCTTGCTTTTGGGTCCGCGGGAAGCCGTCCAGGATGAATCCACGATCGGCATCCGGCTGCCGCAGCCGCCATGCTACGATATCGCACACCAGATGGTCGGGAACCAGTTCACCCCGGGCGATGACCGCCTGCACCTGCTGGCCGAGCGCGGTTTGCTGCTTTACATGCTCCCGCAGCAGGTCTCCGGTTGAAACCTGGGGAATGTGGTACTGATCCGTAATCCTCTTGGATTGTGTACCTTTGCCTGCCCCGGGAGGCCCGAGAAGCACAACGGGTCCGATAGTTCGCAACATCTGCTCCGCCATCGAACTGGCCCCAAGCTGCTCCTGTCCAAGAATCACTGCCAAACACTTCGCCTTCAGGACTGCCGATCACGCCCAATTGCGGCGGCCGCGAACCCGCCCGCTTTTTGGAGTGAACCCGTCGTAGTGGCGCATGATCAATTGCGCTTCGACCTGATTGACGGTGTCCATGGCCACGCCCACCACGATCAGCAGCGACGTGCCGCCGAAATAAAAATTGACGCCCAAACCGTTCAGCACCCAGTTGGGCATACTTTCGAAGAACCGCCCCACTGGACCGTACAGGTGGTTCAAGTGAATACCGGTGATCATCCATTCCGGAATCAACGAAATGATGATCAGGTAAATTCCTCCTACGAGGGTGATGCGAGTCAGAATCTCATTGATGTGGTCCGCCGTTCGCTTGCCGGGACGAATGCCGGGGATAAATCCTCCGTACTTGCGCATATTGTCTGCAACCTCGTTGGGGTTGAAGACAATGGACACGTAAAAATACGCGAAGAAGATAATTCCGACCGCGTAGAGGACTGTGTACAGCGGTTCGCCCCAATACAGTGCCCGCAACACTGGCCCGAAGTGCGGATTGTCGCGCAAGCCCAAGAGCAGGGTCTGCGGAATAGTGACAAT